>CASERY010000150.1 GCA_949290385.1 uncultured bacterium
ATTCTGTCATAAGCTCTTGCACTTAAGCCGAATTCTGTAATAGCATGGCGAATCAGGTTTTGCAGTTTTCCATCCAGTGCACAGTACTGAATCATCTGTGCAGGCTCCATAAAAGCATTGCAGAAACAGTGTTTTCCATGAAACCGCTGGTTCTGAATCTCCCTTGCGCGAATCACTCTGGCACGAATCGATGCACTGCTTTCTCCGCAAGGCGCCGCAATCAGTTCATTTTCTTTCAAGGCCGCCACTTCCACATGAAGATCAATGCGGTCCAGAAGCGGACCTGAAATTCTGGAACGGTATTGCTGAATCTGAGGAGCACGACATCTGCAGGGATGCATGGGATCTCCCAGATGTCCGCACGGACACGGGTTCATAGCTGCCAGCAGAATAAAACGGCATGGAAATACAAAACTGCCCGATGCCCGGGAAATAGTTACAGATCCATTCTCCAGCGGTTGTCGCAACACCTCCAGCACATTCCGTTTGAATTCCGGAAGTTCATCCAGAAAAAGCACACCATTGTGCGCAAGAGAAATCTCCCCTGGTTTCGGATCAGCTCCGCCTCCCAGAAGCCCCGCATCGCTTACAGTATGATGAGGTGCCCGGAAAGGCCTCGTCCGCAAAATAGGCGTGTCAGGCCCCAGCAACCCAAGGATGGAGTGAATCCGGCTGGTTTCGAGAGTTTCCTCTTCAGTCATGGGAGGCAGAATTCCGGGAAGACGTTTCGCCAGCATACTTTTTCCAGATCCGGGAGGCCCGCAGAACAGCACATTGTGTCCGCCGGCAGCAGCAATTTCCAAAGCTCGTTTAGCTGTCTGCTGCCCCTTAACCTCTGCAAAATCAGGGATCCCGCTCCAGTCCGGCTCTTCAAAAAGATTCCGGGCAGCCGATGAATCCAGCGGCAGCAGATTCCCCTCCAGTGCCTCCACGGCCTCCTGAAGTGTCCGAACTCCATAAACGCGGCAGTCCGCCTAAGCTGCGGACGCTTCCCGGATATTTCCGGCAGGAACAATCAGAGTCCGGATCCGTTTTTCTTTGCGGACCATCAATGCCGCCGGCAGTACTCCTTTCACTGGGCGTACAGTCCCGTCCAAAGCCAACTCTCCAAGAATAACCGACTCCTTCAGAGCCCCGCTGGAAATCTGTCTTCCCGCAGCAATGAGCCCCAGCGCGATAGGCAGGTCAAACGATGAACCCTCCTTGCGCATATCCGCCGGCGCCAGGTTGATAAGCGTCGCTCCGGAAGGATGGCTGTAGCCGCAGGCTGAAATTGCAGATCTCACTCGTTCCCGACTTTCACGCACGGCGGCATCAGGAAGCCCTACAATTGCGACAAAATCCTGTTCTCCACGTCCCGATGCATTGATTTCGATTTCCACAGGAACAGCATCAATTCCCAGCAGAGAAGCGGAAAATGTTTTATTCAGCATCTGCAATCTTATCCTTCCAAAATGAAATCATACTTCCCGGAAGACCTACCTTATTTTTCATCTTCTGAAGCCGACTTTTTTCAGCATGTTCCGGAAACGGTGAAATGCTGTGCTTCCAGATCCGCAGTCTTCTCCGGATAGTGACAGGCAGAAAAGTGCCCGCCGCCTAAATCTTTGAGTTCAGGTTCACATTCTCTGCAAAGCTCCGTACACATGGGGCAGCGTGTATGAAAGCGACAGCCTGCCGGCGGATCCAATGGGGACGGTACATCACCTTTGAGTACAATTCTGTTCTTTTTTCCGCTTCCGCCAATAAGCGGAACCGACGAAAGCAGAGCCTTTGTATATGGATGCATGGGCCTGGCACAGAGTTCTCCGGAAAATCCGCTTTCCACAATTTTACCCAGGTACATGACCATGATTCTGCGACTGATATGTTCCACAACCGCCAGATCATGTGCAATAAAAAGGAATGCAATCTGTGTTTTTTTCTGAATATCCTCCAGCAGGTTCACAATCTGGGCCTGCACGCTTACATCCAGGGCCGAAACAGGTTCATCGGCAATGATAAAATCCGGTTTCACTGCCAGTGCTCTTGCAATACCGATTCTCTGGCGCTGCCCTCCGCTGAATTCATGCGGATAACGCATGGCATAATCCGGGTTCAACCCAACCATTTCCAGCAGTTCAGCCACTCGTTCAACTCTTTGAAGTGTATTCAAGCTGGTATGCAGTTTCAAAGCCTCTTCCAGAATGGAAAAAATACTCATTCGCGGGTTTAAAGATGCATAGGGATCCTGAAAAATCATCTGAAAATGTCCGCGCATTTTCCGGAGTTTTTCTCCTTTCAACGCACACAAGTCCATTCCGTTCAGAAAAATGGAACCTTCTGTCGGTTTTTCAAGGCGCAGAAGCGTTCTGGCAAGTGTACTCTTTCCACATCCGCTTTCGCCTACGAGCCCAAGGGTTTCCCCTCGTTCCAAGGTAAAGGAAATACCATCCACAGCTTTTACAAAACGCCGGGGGGAAAACCATCTGCCGGATACAGGATAATACTTTTTCAAACTAAGAACTTCAAGCAGTGCCATTGAACCCTCATTTCCGCCTATCCAAATACATGCTTTTACATGTTGTGCTGCGGAATGTTGAAAACTCATTCAAAAAATTCTATTTTTCTTCCGATACCGAAAACTTTTACACGATTCTTTTCATATTTCAAATTGAAAAAGGAAAAAAGAGCATCCTTTTTTTCTATAAAAAGACCATTCAGTTTTATTATTGGGATAATTAATCGGACACGTGGAGTTTCTCTTTTCAGAATAACCCTGGCCCCATGAGGCTCTTTCTCTGAAGTTCTGCTAATGTCTGGTCCAACAGTTCATCCAGCAGGGAGGAATCCGGCATCAGTTTACGCAGTCTTTCATAATAACGCCTCTTGAAAAGATAACGGCAGGATGTTCCACAATTCAGATCTCCGGCCCAGGCAAAAAGATTAATTTTGAAATCATTGACGCACTGTAGCTCAGCATTATGAATTTTTTCTGAATGCAGCACCCGTTCCGCAATACTTTGTGTAAAAGTGTCAGGATCGGGGACATCCAGTTTCACATTTTTGTCGGGATGTTCAAAAAAAGCCAGTGCTTCCTCCAGAACGGCCAGCTTATCTGCATCGCGGAGCATCCGGGCAGCAGTCAGAGCTTCTTCAGGGAAATATTCGGGAATACTGATTTTATTATGCACGCGCACGGCTTCCATCAGGATCTTCAGATATTCCGGTGCTGTTTCCTGAAGAAACAATCCTTTCTGCATGATTTCTGCACTTCTGTCACCATGATCAAAGGACAGGTCATCCCGGAAAGTCCCGTAAAGCATATATTGTTCAAAACGAGAAATATCATGAAACAGTGCACTCAGCAGAAAAAGTCTGCGTTCCAGCGGACTGAACAAACCTGCAGTCTTTCCCAGAAAACAGGCAAAATGGCAAACCCTTCCCGTATGTTCAATTTTCTGTCGGACCGGCATTGAAAAAGAATGATTTTCCTTATTCTGAAACCCGTCTGCATACCGCAGGAAACGACCGGCACCGTCAGAAAAAGCAGTCAGCTTTTCAACAGCCATGCTGGAATTTTCCAGCTGTACAGTTTCCTGGTTCATTTCCGGGAAAGAACTTTGAAACAGTTTTTCTGCCAAACACATTTCTTCTGTATTCAGTTTATTCTTTTATATTTCTATGGACAGATAAAAAACATCAGTACATCCCGTTTTCACAGGGACCAGACTGAATTCCACAAACTGCGACTTCTTTATATGTGGTATGGCATTCATCCGGCAGTTTATTTATCCTGAAGATTCTTTCCGATTGATATGTTTGAATATCTTTAAGAAATTCTGCCGCAGGCGTTGCATCATCAGCTGCAATGGTGTTGTACTGCTGGATGCAAAGCCTCGACACAGAAGAAAGAATTACTGTTTTACTTGGCATACTCTACGGATCTGGTTTCACGGATCACTGTAACTTTAATCTGACCCGGATAATTCATTTCCTTTTCAACTCTCAAACAGATATCGCGTGCAAGGACCTGAGCCTGAGCCTCTGAAATTTTTTCAGGCTGTACAACAACACGCACTTCGCGTCCTGCCTGAAGCGCAAAACAGGAATCCACGCCTGGAAAATCCTTGGCTATTGATTCCAGCTGCTCCAGCCGTTTCAAATAGAGTTCTGTTGTCTCGCTGCGGGCGCCCGGACGAGACGCACTCAAAGCATCACAGGCATTGGCAAGCACCGCATAGATACTCGTAGCTTCCACTTCTCCATGGTGTGCAGCAACGGCATTGACCACATCTTTGTTTTCGTTATATTTGCGCAGGATATCCGCGCCGATGGCCGCATGCGTTCCTTCCACTTCATGGTCCACAGCCTTTCCAATATCATGGAAAAGACCGATTCTTCTGGCTTCCTGTTCATCCAATCCGAGTTCAGCTGCAATGGTTCCCATAAAGGCTGCCGTTTCAATGGAGTGCTTCAGCACATTCTGGGAGAAACTGTAACGGAACTGGAGACGCCCCAGCAGACAAATCAGAGGTTTGGGAACACCTTGCAGACCGCAGTCCAGTACAGCGCGTTCGCCCACATCAAAAATTTCTTCATCAATTTCCTTGCGGATTTTTTTGATAAGATCTTCAATGCGTGTAGGATGAATGCGTCCATCGGAAATGAGTTTTTCCAACAGACGTCTTGCCGTTTCCTTGCGGATGGGATCAAAGCAGGAAATAACCACTGCTTCCGGTGTATCGTCAATAAGAATATTCACTCCTGTGGCAGCTTCCAATGCACGGATATTGCGTCCTTCCCGACCGATGATACGACCTTTCATTTCATCATTCGGCAGCGGAATAGTGGCTGTTGTGCGTTCATAAGTGCAGTCCCCGGCATAGCGCTGAATCGCATGAACCAGAAGAGACTGTGATTCACGTTCAGCACGCTGTTTTGCTTCATCCATAATATCGCGGATCAGCAGGCCGCATTCGTTCTCGACTTCGCCCTTGAGCTTTTCCAGAATCATATGCTTAGCTGTTTCACGGTCCAGGGATGCGATTCTCTCCAGCTCGTCAATCTGGCGGGCAATTGTCTTTTTGACTTCCTCTTCTTTCTGGGCCAGGCGTTCCTTCATGACATCCAGGTCATGTTCTTTTTTCTCGGTATTTTTTATTTTTGCATCCAGAGAATCGCTTTTGCGTTCCAGATTCTCCTCTTTCTGATTCAGACGTTTTTCCAGCTGCTAAGCTTCCCGGCGACGTTCTTTAAGCTCGCTTTCCACTTCGTCCTTGATTTTCAGCGCATCGCTTTTTGCCGTGATGCGGGCTTCGCGCAGAAGCTGTTCTGCCTCCTTCTCCGCCTGCTGTTTCAATTCACCTGCAGCCTTGGCTGCTTTGGAACCACGAATGCGGATAATCACCATTTCCAGGATCAGTCCTGCAATGACGCCTGCAATCAGTGCATAAGCCGGAAACATCCACTATTTAAAATCCATTTTTCACTCCCACATGGTTTCACTTCTCAGAAAAGGGTCCGTAAACCGCCTTTTCGGTCACGATCATGTCCAGAGGACGATCATGCTCCTCCAGCGGAAGAAAACCGCATTTCTGACATTCATAAAAAACACCGATCGTAAAACCCGCGCCGGAAGAAGCAAGCAGCCTGTCATAGATGCCCTTTCCTCTTCCAAGCCGCCCTCCGTGTTCATCAAAGGCGACGCCCGGTACCAGCCAGAGGGCATTTCTCAAAATCTCCGGAGAAGCTTCACGCGCTTCCGGTCCGGGTTCTGGAATACCCCATTTTTCCGCAGTCAAATGCAGATTGTCCGCGATGACGATCCCGTATTGTTCCGGCGTTATGAATCTGGGCAGACATAAAAGCCTGTCCTTCTTCAAAAACCGCTGCATCACACTGGTCAGATCCGGTTCGGATCCGTCTGAAACAAAAGAAACCAGTGAAGAAAAACTCTCCACTTGCGGCAGACTTAAAATCGTTTCACAGATTTTCCGGTCTGCCTGGTATCTTTCATCCGCACTGATGGACCGCCTCAGTGCTTTTTTTTCATTTCTCAAACTTTTTTTCCATTCGGCGGGCGTCATGCGGCAATTTCCTTTATGGAAAAGCAGAGGCTGGCCTGTTCATCCAGCTTGGAAACTGCCCATTGAACATAACGCTGAATTTCATCCGTTTTCAGTCCGTCTGCTTTCCGGAAGAACTTCATCTTCCGGCCTCCCAGGGACTGCGGACAATGGAAAAACCGGTTGAATCCGGCAGAAAACATTTGAAACGTTTTTCTTCTCTCTGCAGTAAAAAAATTTCGGAAAACACAATATGGGAAATTGATTTTCTGATGAGAAAAAGATACGTTTCCCCTGCCGGGAATTCTGTCATTCATATCTGCGGAAATGCTTCTGAACGGATTATTCAGGAAAAGCAGGGAAAGCAAGTTTTTCGCGCTTGTTCCAGCAGGTATCGATTCGTGAACTAAACTACAAGTCTATTGATTCTTAACGACTTGTAAATTCATAAATGCAATCCCTTCAGACAGGCGGAAAACAGAATAAAACAGTGCGGGAAGGAAGAAAAAACGGGAAAAAGGACTGTCCATGAAAGTGGAAGAACACTTCTTTTCTGCGATGCAGAAAAGAATATTCTATTTCTGTTCTTCTGAAAAAGAAGAACTTCTTTTAGTCCGAATTTTAGAATTTAGCTCCATGTCCGGCAAACCTGCTCATGAAGCTGCATTCAAATACAGACCGCTTATTTTAAAAATTTTTCTTCTGTTAAAGAATCCGGTAAAGACTCTGCCCTTTTTCATTGCCGCGAGCTTGATTTAATTGATTTTTTCCATTAAAAAGTCTGCGGCCTCTGAATAAAATTCCGTCAGATTCCGACACTGGCCTGCCCGTTATTTGCAGAGAGCACCTTGCCAGGACGCATATACCCGACTTGTGTTTTATTCAGAGATAGAGTTTCTGTTTTTCTGCTCTAAATAGACACTATGTTTATTACCAAACACTTCTTCAAGAAAAAAGAAGCGGCAGCATACGATGCAGCACATTGTTCCGATAGATATATATGAACGTTCCTGCATTCGAATACATTTTTTCATTTTTCCGCCACGCATTGAAACAATGCCCGTCGGGAAAGCGAAATTTCTCTGTAACCATTTGCAGGGACCCTCCTTTCATTATACATCTTTATTCTTAAAAATAAAGTTGATTTTTGATTTTTTTATTATTTTTTAATACCGTTGCGGGATTTCCATATCTTGTTTCTCTATCTTCATCCATTTCTGATTCTTCCTCCGCGGCTGCTGTTCAAAACTTCTTTTTTTTTAGAATCAAGCACCCACTCCATGCGGAAAAATTCATCGAAAAATCTGGTGAAAAATAAAACCTGCTATCCTGTATGTTCTTTAAAGCTATAGAAAGCATCCTCTCTCTGTATTCAGGTCCAGGATCCCGGATAGGCATCTCTCCCGGAATGCCGAAAATTGGATGGAAAGCATCGCCTGTCGTGTATTCAGGCATTTTACGTATCACTTCTTCAAACATTCAAACTTCGTATGGATACGCATTAAGATTAAGATATAAATATATAGAAAAATACTTTCCAAGTCTGCAATTTCCGATATTTCTCCAGATACCTTGCAGAAAATCCATAAAAAAATTTCTTTTTCATGGAAACATGATTTGATTTTCATAAGGGCAGGTGTAAAATAGTTATGAATATAAGGATTGAAGTTATGAATTCATTATCTTTTCTGGAGTTTCAACGACTGTCATGAATGCCGCAGCCCGTACAAAAGGCCTGCTTTTCAAACAGGTCTATGAAGATCTCTGCGAACGGATTCATTCCGCTGAATTTCCGCCAGGCAGTCAGCTTCCTACTGAGCCGGACTTGATTCGTCAGTATCAGGTCTCTATTACGACTGTCCGAAAAGCGGTCCAGATGCTTGCAAACGAAGGTATTGTATCAAAAAGACAGGGACAGGGAACCTTTGTTCTGAAAGTTCCGCCAGTATATGCCTTTCAGCAGAATGCCCATGTATCTTCTCCGGAAGAACATCCGGAAGAACGGCATTTCTCTTCCGGCAGAAAGACTCCACAGATCCGTACGGTGGGTGTTTTCCTTCCCAAAACCAAACTCAAAGTCGAAGGAGACAGCCGGCACTGGACCCTGAATGTTCGCCGTCTGAACGGCATTTACGCCGCAGCCGGCAAAAACGGCATTTCAATATTCGTCCATGGCTTCGGAGAAAAGGCAGACATTGATTCTTTCGACGGTGTCATTTGCATGCCTTCCTATGCCTACGATCTTTCGGAAGATGATTTGCGGCAGTCTTTAGTCCGACAACTTGAAAAATCCGGAAAGCCTTTTGTAACCGTTTCCGAATTTGATCCCCGTTTTGCATCCTCCCATTGGATTACGGAACTTACAGAATCTGAATTTTATTCCTAGGTACAGTATCTGTTGAACAGAGGACACCGCAAAATTGCTTTGATGGGACCTGATCTCTCCTGGGAAAATCCCCGTTATGCCGGATACCGCAAGGCACTGAAAAATGCCGGCGTGCCTTTTCAGGAAAATCTGATTCTGGAAAATCCGCTGTCGGATTCCTCCAGTGCCTATCAAACCTGTACAGAATTCATCCACAGTTTTGGCACATTGCAGGAAATGCTTCTTCATACGGATGCCATCTTATGTACAACGGATCTCCAGGCATACGGAGTGTTGGACTGTCTGAAAAAAAATCATGTGCGCGTTCCGGAAGACATCAGCGTCATGGGTGTGGATAATCTGCCTGAATCAGCCCGGCATTTTCATTCGCTTACCAGTATGGAGTTTTCCGGACAGGAAATCGGAGAAAAAGCCCTTCTCCTTCTCCGGGAAGTTCTGGAAGGCAAATATCCCGGCGGCATTACCATGTCATACCACGGTAAAATTTTTGAGCGGGATTCTGTATGCAGCAGACTCCCGGCCTCCGAAACAGGCGTTTTGCAGACTGACTTTCAGGGAAAAGATTTTTTCTCCGGCAGATGTGCAGGGATAGAAAGCAGGGTGAAAAAAAATTCTGAAAACTGAAATATTTTCAGAATTCTTTTGAAACCATATCATACCAGGAAAACGGAAACACTTAAAAACACCAGAAATAAAAAACATTCAAACCGTAACAGAAAAAGGAATTCAAAATGTCCGTATTGAAACAGATTGAGCAGAACGCGGTTCCCGGAACCGTGCCGTGTCTTGACAAGGAATTCATTCCCGCAGTTCTGTGGGACAGGGCCTTCCGGAAAGCCGTCAAAGATTCCGGAAAAGTCCGTAAAATCCGTATCGTCATGGAGCGCAATGACCAGAGTGCCTCCGCCTATGACACCGAAGTATTCGACAATCCCACTGCGGAGGAATTCGCAGCCAACATGAAACACGTTGAACGCCTTGTGAAAACCATGTTCTGGATCAAAGGTGGCAGCAAAGTTGTCATTGCCGGCGATGCCAGCATTGCCGCTGAAATGAACAAGATCTATGATCTGAAAAACGGTGCCAGAAAATTCGATTCTGAAGTCATGGGCAATATCTATTATCATCCGGTGGAATTCGTATCCTGTGATTATGACAAGGCCCCTGCTGAAAAGAATCCATCCCAGCCTCTTGGACGTCATTTGAACGGCAACCGTATTGGATTCGATCTGGGCGGCTCCGATCGCAAATGCGCCGCAACCATTGACGGCAAAGTAGTTTTCTCTGAAGAAATTCCCTGGTCCCCTTATTTTGAGAAAGACACCAAATATCATAAAGATGGTATTAACGATACATTGAAACATGCTGCTGCCGCTCTGGGCGGCAAAGTGGATGCCATCGGAGGTTCCACTGCCGGTGTCATTGTTCAGAACCGTGTCCGTATTTCTTCCCTGTTCCGTGGAGTTCCCAAAGAAGAATTCGAATCCAAAGTCAGCAATATCTTCCTGGACATCGCCAAAGAGTGGAAAGTTCCCTTTGAAGTCGTCAATGACGGAGAAGTAACTGCTCTGGCAGGTTCCATGCAGCTCAATTCCAACAGCGTTCTCGGTGTTTCTCTGGGGACTTCCATGGCCGGAGGCTATGTGAACCCTGAAGGCAACATCACCGACTGGCTCAATGAAGTGGCTTTTGCCCCCATTGATTATCAGGAAAACGGTCCCGTTGACGAATGGTCCGGAGACATCGGATGCGGCGTGCAGTATTTCTCTCAGCAGGGTGTTGCCCGGCTGGCTCCCAAGGCAGGCATTACCTTCCCGGACGCCATGCCCTTCCCCGAACGTCTGAAAATTGTTCAGAAACTCATGGAATATGGGGATGAACGCGCAGAAAAAATCTACCGTACCATTGGTGTGGAATTCGGCTACTGCATCGCCAGATATTACGACTTCTATCCCGCCATTGACAAACTGCTGATTCTGGGGCGTGTAACCTCCGGAAAAGGTGGGGACATCATTATGGAAGAAGCCGGCAAAGTCATCCGCAGTGAATTTCCGGAGCATCATTTGGAATTCGCCATTCCTGATGAAACCAGCCGCCGTCACGGACAGGCTGTAGCCGCCGCTTCTCTGCCCATGGCCTAAGGATTCATTCCGGTCGGATAGGATGAATATACCAGGTACGATGCTGAAAAGATGGCATCGTACCCGGCCGGACATCCTGAAACAGTTTTTGTATTCTTACAACCATTTTACCGGAAAAGTTTTTTTGAAAAGACTTCTTACTCTGTTCCGAAGGAAAACATGTGCGGGATTTTGTACTGCTGTCTTTTCTCCGGAAGAAAGCAAAAGAATTTTCTTCTGAAAAATCCTTTTCCATTGTTGATTAAAACAGGATTCAAAATTCAATGAAACCTACACTTGTTGTTCTTGCAGCCGGAATGGGCAGCCGTTACGGCGGCCTCAAACAGATTGATCCCGTTGGACCGAACGGAGAAATCATTCTGGATTACTCTATTTATGATGCCATTCACAGCGGATTCGATAAAATCTGCTTCATTATCCGTAAGGACATTGAAAAAGATTTCCGTGAAGTTGTCAGTTCCCACTGGGAAAATAAAATTCAGGTGGAATATGCTTTCCAGCAGTTGGACAAGCTGCCTGCTCCGTTCAAAGTACCGGAAGGCCGTGTAAAACCCTGGGGAACCGGACACGCCATCATGTGTGCTGCCGACAAAGTTCATGAACCCTTTGCTGCCATCAATGCAGATGACTTCTACGGCCGCAGCGGCTATGCTCAGCTGGGCAAGGTTCTTGCAGAAAATACAAATCCGAATCGTCATTTCATGGTTGGATTTCCTCTGAAGAATACGCTTTCAGAATTTGGTTCCGTCTCCCGCGGCATCTGCCGGAAGGATCAGAATGATCTGCTCATGGAAGTAATTGAACGCACCAAAATTGAAAAGCTCGGAAATGACGGACGTGCTGTGTTCACCGATGATGACGGATCTAAGACTGAACTTACCGGCAATGAAATAGCCTCCATGAATTTCTGGGGATTCATGCCTTCTCTGTTCAACAGTCTGGGAGAACTTTTCGAAGAGTTCCTTTCCAAACGCGGACAGGAAATGAAAAGCGAGTTCTATATTCCGGCTGCCGTCTTCAGCATGATTCAATCAGGCAAAGCTGAGGTTAAAGTGCTGGAAAGTGCCGATTCCTGGTTTGGCGTAACCTACCGCGAAGACAAGCCCAGAGTTCAGGAAGATATTAAAGCTCTGATTGCCAAAGGCGTCTATCCTGAAAAAATCTATTAATCTGCTAAAAACTGCACCGGCAGTTCAAACGGACAGAAATTTATGAGTACTGATTTTAACGCTGTTCTCTCTCACTTTGACATTCTGGGAGACTTTATTCTGGCTGAACGCTACGGTTCCGGCCATATCAACGATACCTACATGGTTATTTTTAATCAGGCAGGTCATCCCGTGCGCTATATTCTTCAGCGCATCAACACCAACGTCTTTAAAGATCCGGTATCCCTGATGGACAACATTTCCAGAGTTCTTGCCCATTCCAAGGAAAAACTTTCCGGCCTGAAAGACGCTACACGTCGTGCGCTGACACTGGTTAAAACCCTGGATGGTAAAATGTATTACCAGGATGCAGAAGGTTCATGCTGGCGTGTTTATCTTTTCATTGAGCGTGCCAGAACCTATGATGTTCTGGAATCTGCCAACTACGCTTATCAGGCAGCCAAGGCTTTCGGATCCTTCCAGAGCCTTCTGGCCGACATTCCCGGAGAAAGACTCCATGAAACAATTCCGAATTTCCACAATACCCCTTCCCGGCTGGCGGATTTTGACAAAGCCCTTGCCGCAGATGTCTGTGGAAGAGCTGCTTCCGCCAAAGCGGAAATTGAATTTGTTCAGAAATGGCGTTCCATTGCTCCGGTTCTTCTGGATCTTCAGGCCAAAGGTGAGATCCCTGAAAGAATCACCCACAATGACACTAAAATCAATAATGTCATGCTGGATGACGAATCCGGTGAAGCCATCTGTGTCATTGACCTGGATACGATTATGCCGGGTATTTCTCTCTATGACTTCGGTGATCTGGTCCGCACATCCACCAGTCCGGCGGCTGAAGACGAAAAGAATCTTGACAAAGTCTATGCCCGCATGGAAATGTTTGAAGCTCTTGCCAAAGGCTTCCTGGAAGGTGCCGGCGGATGCCTGACTCCCAAAGAAATTGAAATGATGCCTTTCTCAGGCATGCTCATTACCTTTGAAATCGGCGTTCGCTTCATCACCGACTACCTTGAAGGCGACAAATATTTCAAAGTCAAACGTGAAGGACATAATCTGGATCGCTGCCGCACTCAGTTCAAACTTGTTCAGAGCCTGAAAGACCAGGAAGCTGAAATGAACAAAATTATGGAAAGACTTACAAAATAATGAAAAAGATTCTTCTTACCGGCGGTGCCGGTTTTATCGGTTCCCATATTGTGGAACATTATCAGGGCAAAGCCCAGATTCGTGTGCTGGATAATCTTCGTTCCGGCAATCTGAACAATCTGAAGGGATTCGACTATGAATTCATTCAGGGCGATATCTGCGACCGTGAGACCGTAAAAAAAGCCGTGGAAGGCGTGGATTACATCTTCCACCTGGCAGCCATGATTTCCGTACCTGAATCCATGACTGAAATTGTGGAATGCAACCGTATCAATTCTCTCGGCATGATTACTGTTCTGGAAGAAGCAGCCAAGGCCGGAGTAAAAAAACTTTGTCTCTCCACTTCTGCCGCCATCTACGGAAACAATCCGGTATGCCCGAAAGTGGAAACCATGTTTCCGGAGCCCAAGAGCCCCTATGCCATCACCAAACTCGATGATGAATACTACTGCCAGATGTTCTGCAACGAAGGCAAACTTCAGACAGCCTGTCTCCGTTACTTCAACGTATTCGGTCCCCGTCAGAATCCGAAGAGCGCCTATGCCGCAGCTGTGCCGATTTTCATCACCAAGGCCCTGAACAATGAGGACATTACCATCTTTGGTGATGGTGAGCAGACCCGCGACTTTATTTTCGTCAAGGATATTGCCGCAGCCAATGCCTTCATGGCGGAACATGATTTCACTGGGGTCTACAATATTGCCTATGGCGGACGCATGACGATTAATTATCTGGCTCAGAAGATTATTGAAATTCTTGGTTCCAAGTCAAAAATTGTCCATCTGCCTGAACGTGCAGGCGATGTAAAACACTCTTCTGCATGTGTGGACAAACTGATGGCTACCGGATTCAAGCCTTCCTATACCTTTGACCAGGGTCTTGAGATTGCCGTCAAAGCCTATAAGGAAGCAATGGGCCGCTGAAGATAAAAGACAGGAACATTGATTCTTTAAATGCTTCAGAAAAGTCTGGAAGAAATTTTCTCTTCCAGACTTTTTTTTTGACTCTGTTTGAGGGTCAAAACAGTGATTGCAAACATATCCTGGAATTTGCAGATTTCTGAAGATTCAATCCAGATTAGACTTAATCCAACAACTAAATTTCGCAGTCGTTATATCTTGTGCAAAGCATGACTGCCCGATTATTTTTCTGACAGGTAGATTGATAATTCTGTCGGAATCAATCTAAAAAAACAATTCAAAAATATCCAGAAAAAGAAACTTTTAAATCACCTTGGAAAGAAAATCTTTCAAACGCGGATCCTTCGGATGACTGAAGAAGTCTTCAGGACTCCCTTCTTCCACAATTCTGCCATGATCCATAAAAAGAATTCTGTCTGCAACTTCACGGGCAAAACCAATTTCATGCGTTACCACAATCATTGTCATTCCGCCGAGAGCCAGTTCTTTCATAAGTGCAAGCACTTCTCCGACCATTTCAGGATCAAGAGCAGAAGTCGGTTCGTCAAAAAGAATAACATCCGGATTCATCAGAAGTGCACGCACAATGGCAATACGCTGTTTCTGACCGCCTGAAAGCTGCTGAGGATATGCATTGCGTTTTTCATACAGACCAATACGTTTCAGCAGTTCCTCTGCTTTTGAAACAGCCTCTGCTCTTTTCATGCGGTGTGTCTTGAGCGGAGCAAGAATAATATTATTCAGGATCGTAAGATGCGGAAAAAGATTGAAATGCTGAAACACCATGCCGACTTTCTGCCGGAATGCATTGATTTTTATTCCGCGGCAGTTGATTTGTTTTCCTTCAAAAAAAATCTTTCCGTCTGTCGGTTTTTCCAGAAGATTCAGACAGCGGAGGAATGTACTTTTTCCAGACCCTGAAGGCCCTACAATAAAAACAACTTCTCCGCGTTTAATTTCAGTTGAAACGTCATCTAAAGCCCGTAGATTCGGAAATTCCTTGATGATATGCTCAGCTTTGAAAATAATACCGCCGTTTTCTTCGGGAGAGGAAGCTGAAGAAAAATGCTTATTCATTGCTTTTCAATCTCCTTTCAAGTTTACCCAGCAGCCATGTCAGCACAATGACTATTCCCAGATAAATCTATGCCACTGCAATCAGAGGCAGGAATGCATCATAAGTCTGACTGCGTATGATATCACCCGCTTTTGTCAAATCCTGAAGCGCTATATAACCAGACACACTGGTTTCCTTAATCAGTACAATAAATTCATTTCCCAGGGCCGGAAGAACATTTTTAAAAGCCTGAGGCAGAATAATATAAATCATTGTTTGAAGGTAGCTGAGCCCCAGACTTCTTCCCGCTTCCATCTGTCCTTTGTCCACGGACATGATCCCGCTTCTGATAATTTCTGCCACATAGGCCCCCGAGTTGATTCCAAAGGCAATCACTGCCACAAAAACTTTATCAGTGCAGGAAGAAAGAATGACAAAATAAATAATCAGCAACTGCACTACCATAGGTGTTCCACGAATGATAGTCAGATACATTTTACAGATAAAATTCAGAAATCTGAGATTTCCAACCTTATCATGGGTCGACCGTATCACCGCCACTAAAAATCCCAGCAGAATACCTATCAGTACAGCAAAAAAAGCAATCTGCAAGGTGATTTTTAAACCGCTCCATAAATAAATCCAGCGGTCATCCTTGATAAAATTCATATAAAAAGCAGTCTTCAAATCAGCAGACTGCTCCTGAAACCATGATAAAACAGCATTCATTTCATTCTTCAGTTTCTCCAATTCTCCAAAGAAATTGAAAATAGAAAAGACCGCCTCAGGCGTTTTTTAAATTCAAATTCAATTCTTTGAATTGGGATTGATGTTAGGTATTTTTTCCGAATGAGTCCCAGACTCTGCAGGATGGATCGCAATCATTTCAGAACGTTTGACATTATTCAAACCATATGAGTAAAACTTCGGATTCCGCAGGATGGATCGCAATCATTTCAAAGTCTTTATTTGGAAACCGGTGTTTCTGAAGTCATTGACTTTGCAAGGGCTTCATTCTTCCGGAAAGACTCGGCAAGTTCTCCATTGGACTTCATTTCACGGATGACTTCATTGATTGTGTTCAACAGAGATGGATTGTCCTTTCCTACAGCAATAGCGTAAGATTCCTTTGTAAGAGGCTCTGTCAAAAGAATTAATTCATCCGGATTGTTTGCATAAAGCATACGGGCAGGATCCTGATCGCATACAACTACATCCACTTTGCCTGCAAGCATGGCTTCAACAGCCAAAGACGGATTTGGAAACTGAGAAATTAAACTGGAAGTCTTATCTGTAATAACGTTTTCACGCAGATAATCATAAGCTGTGGTTCCTTCCTGAACGCCAATGCGCTTATTTTTCAGCATCTCAGCTCCAGTTACATCCGATCCCTTCGGAATGAGTATCAGCTGACATGCTTCCACATACGGTTCTGAAAAAGCCACTTTCATACTGCGGTCTTCTGTAACGGTAATTCCAGAAGCGGCAGCATCCGCTTTTCCTGTAAGCACATGAGTGATCACAGAGTTGAAAGAAGTATCTTCCACGACCAGTTTTTTTCCAAGACGCTCAGCCACTTTCTGCATAATATCAATATCCACCCCTACGATTTTATCTCCTGAACGAAACTCGTAGGGTGGAAAAGTAGCTTCTGTTGAAACAATCAGGTTCTGTCCATCTCGTTCTGTCTTCCCGCAGGACAAACATAAAACTGCAGCAAAACTACTTACAATCATCCATAAAAGCATTTTTTTTGAAATCATTGTTCAACCTCTCTCCTCAGATCTCTTCAAACGATTCAAAGAATTCATTCTGTAATCTTTTTTTTCTCAGTCTAATTATTCACCTTCTTTTGAAAAAATTGACTGTCAAATCAGCAAAATATATCTTTTTTTCTGGCATTCTAATAATCCACAGTACACTCATTTCCGATTTATTGCAAATAAAAACAAAAAACTGATGGATTCAAATAAAAATCTTTCCAGTGCCAACTTTTCTGCAATCTATCCTATGTTTTTGAAACATGAAGATTATTCTGCCACACATTACATATCAGACTCGAAAAAGTCGGAAACGGCCGGATTTTTATCGCATTTTCCCTTCTTATTGAACTTTTATGTGCTTAGCGGATCACTTCTGCTTCAATTGAATCAAAAGCATTCTGCACAGCTTCCTCCAGATTCGGAATTTTGGACTCTTCCCATTGGACATTCTTCAATTCAGCATGAAGCACAGGTGAATCCGGTGCAAAAACAGTACAGCTGTCCGCCATAGGTTCAATAGAGACTTCAAAAGTTTCCAGTTTTCTCGCTCTTTCAATGGTTTCATTCTTATCCAGTCCGCATAACGGACGAAGAATCAGGTAAGGCGTTGATTCATTGATAACAGACATGTTTTCAACCGTTTGACTTGCAACCTGTCCAACAGATTCTCCAGTAACAATCGCTCCAAGTCCCTTTGCTTCACATATCCGTGAAGCAATCCGCATCATCATGCGTCTGTACAGGACTGTGCGGTATCTTGGATTGCAGTGATCGCGAATCAACTTTTGAATTTCAGAAATATTACAGCTGTAAAAAAAGGAATTTCTCTGCCAGCGATTTATGATTTCAGCCAGACGACGAACTTTATCCACAGATTCCATAGGCGTATACGGAAAACTGTGAAATGTCAGAAAATCCGTATGGCATCCTCTTTTCATAACCATATTGCATGCCACAGGTGAATCAATTCCTCCGGAAAGCAGTGCAAGTACAGGGGCATTGCAGCCAACCGGAAGGCCTCCGGCTGCTTTTATGGTGTCATAATATACCAGAGAGTGTTTCTCACGGATTTCCACACCAATTGAAATCTGCGGATTTGTAAGATTGACTTTTACATGATCTGTTCCTGTTATGGATTCTATCAGGGTTGCAATTTCTATTTCAATGCCCTTCGAATCCAGGGGAAAGCTTTTATCCGATCTTCTGGCACGTGTTCTGAATTGCACAGGAAGTCCGGAATTCAACAGCAGCTGTTTTTTAAAACGTTCCGGCGCACTGGATGAAACCATTGATTTAACCGACTCCATGGAAGGCTCTCCAAGAAGACAGAAAGAAAAGGAATCCAGTCCGAAGCAGCGTTTCAAATTTTCCGTCAACGCATCTGATTCTGATTCACTGAATACACTGTTATCGGTCTTATGAATCAGAATCCTGCCGCGAACCTTGCTGATTTTGCAGGGACAGACTTTGCAGCAGAAATACCGCATATTTTCTATCAGATGTCTTTCAAACATCCCGCGGTTGTTTCCTTTTGTAGCAATTTCATTATAACGGCAGACAATTGTATGATACATGGCTTGTTCCTGTTACTTTTTTTGACGGTGTACAAATTTTGAAAGAATTTCTGAGTGCATTTCCGTCGCCGAATTGCCCCACTTACTCTTTTTATCCTTTTTCATATAAGTTATTTGAAACGGCTTTCCCATTGCTGACTGTAATCACCTGGGCATTTTCAAGAAAAGCGTGTTCACAGTTTCTCAATGTTGTAAAAGCGTAAAAGACCTGTCCAGCGGACTATATTTTATCCAGAAACGCATTTTTGGCACGCTCATCCAGATCTCCAGTGGCATCATCAACCATGACAATTGTTTTTTCCGGACTTCGTGAACAGGAATTCAGAATATCGAATCCTGCCATTTTCAAGGCAAATGAAACCACTCTGCACTGTCCTCTGGAACCATAATTTCTTAAAGACTTTCCGCTGCAGATAAAATCAAAATCATCCAGATGAGGACCAAAAGACGTATATCCTTTTTCCTGATCTTTCTGAACAGAAGCATCCAGACGCTTCCGGTACACTTCTGCATCCTCCAGTTCATGGACAGCACGCATTTTGATTTCGCAGTCAGAGAGTTCCGGACGTATCTCCTTTAAAACCTGCTTCATGAAATCCGTCAGAATTCTAGCATATAAAAAACGTCTTTCTATGATTTTTGACCCGAATTCCGCCAGAACTGGATGATAAGCCTCCAGAACATGTCTATCCTGCTGAACTGATCGTATCAATACGTTTCTGCTTTTTAAAGCCGAAGCATAACGCTGCAGATTTACAAAGTATTCCCGGTCCGTCATAGAAATGAACATATCCATAAAACGACGGCGGACTGACGAAGCACCTACAATAATCTCCGGATCATCCGGAAGAAATGCCACCGTATTACAATGTCCTATGAATTCACTGGCTTTCCGTACAGGATTCCCATTCATCCAAAGTTTTCGTTCATTTACTCCGAGCCTCAGTTCCATCCGGTTTTTAATATTTCCCTCACCCATGATGGATGAAATATGCATCTGTTCAGTTCCAATTTTTCTCATCTCCTGAACACGGCCTGTACGAAACGATCTCAGATTGGCAAGATAAAAAATGGCTTCAAGAAGTGACGATTTTCCCTGTCCGTTGGCACCACATAAAATGACAGATTTGGCATCAAAGCACAGATCCGCCTTTTCAAAATTTCTAAAATTTTCCAGATGAATCGATTGAATCATACGAAAAAACAGGGAAAAGCCTTTTTCTATTATTCAGGCTGCATAGATTTTTGTTTTCAGATCGTCAATTAGACGGAAAATATTCGTCATTTTTTCGTCAGAACAACAGCTTTTCTATTTTTCTATCAAAAAAATTTTCTTTCAAAATAAATCCACTCTTCCAACTGATCCTGCATCATCTTTCCAGCTCGTTTATATCTGTTTCAGTTTTTGCTTACAGCAGATGCCGGAATGAAATTCATTTGATTTGACCAGGATTACTGAAAAGAAAAACCGTCATTTCTTATTTAAAAAATGACGGTTCGTCACAAAGAAATCCGTCTTATCTTATTATTTGCTTCTCATTGGCATAATGACATACAGAAAACCATCACCGCTTTCAATGGCAATGGGACTTACAACATCATTGATTTTCAGAAGCACATGGTCCACCGGCAGATGTTTGAACGGATCCAACAGAAAATGCGGGTTGAATGATGCAGACATCTCTTCATCAGTATATTCAACATCAATGGATTCAGATCCTTCTCCAATGCTGCTGTTAGCTTCAAAAATCAGTTTATTGTCCTTAAAGGTCAGCTTAATGGTGGGAGAGGTTGTTTCAGCAAGCGTAATACTCAGAACTTCCATGGCATAAATAAACTGGTCGCACGGCACAGAAACACACTTCTTGAAGGATGGAGGAATCACCTGCTTATAATTCGGGTAGGTTCCTTCAATCAATTTGGAAATAATCGTTGTCTGGTCGACTCTGAAGACAACCTGATTATCGCCGATATCAATGACAAGGTCTCCATCTTTCTCAATGATGCGTTTCAATTCTGTAGCCGATTTCAGCGTTACAATAATATCGCCGTCAGAACCGCCGGAAACTTCATCCAGCACCTTTTCCACAAGTGCCAGACGTTTTCCATCGGTAGCAACCGCAGTCATCTTACCGTCGCGAATCGAAAAAAGAATGCCCTGAAGAACTTTTCTGGAGTCTTCAATGCTTGCAGCATAGGAAATCTTGTCGATCATAGAGGAAAGATCGCTCTGCTTCATTTTAATGCTGCGCTGAACAGAAGATTCTGCCTGGACAGGAAAATCATCCGGATTCAATCCAAGAAGCATAATGGAAGCTGTTCCACATTTGATTTCGCTGTGATAGTTCTCATTGCTGGAAATGGAAACGCATTCACCTCTGAGCTTTGTTACCAGCCCTAAAAGCTTTTTGGCAGGAAGGGTTGTTTTTCCGGCTTCGATGACTTCAGCTTCAACATGGGTGATCACCCGCAGTTCCAAATCAGTAGTTGTCAGTGTGAGCGTATTGCCTTCCGCTTCCATCAGCACGTTTGCCAGAACAGGAAGGGTTGTTCTGCTGCCAATGATGTTGCTCACCTTCTGAAGACCCTTCAGAAGATTCTCTTTCTGTACTTTGATTTTCATGCTTCACCTTGTGTTGTCAACTTAATTGAGTTATCTTATCGATATTATGAATCCCACAGTATATAAAATACTATTAGTATTATACCTGTTCATAATGTTGACAAGTCATCGTTTCAGATTCAAAACTTATTTTTCTTCTTATGTTGATAATTTGTTTTGACTTTGTTGAAAAATCATGCTCTATTGACAGGGACAAAGTTCTCAACAATGAATCAACAGACTGTGAACAGCATTTATGAACAAGAATGTCAATAAGCATGCGGACGAACTTTTCCTAAGATTTCCTGAATTGAAATGCATCTCGGAAGATCTCCACTCTATATATAGTATACTCCAAAATGTATTTTTCAATAGCGGCACCCTTTTTGTTTGCGGGAATGGAGGAAGTGCCTGTGACGGGGAGCATATTGCAGGAGAACTGATGAAATGTTTTCGCATGAAGCGGAAAATGCCTGCTGAACTTTCAGAACGTTTTGAAAGAATTCTGGGGCCTGAGGAAAATATTGCAGATGAGCTTGAAATGGGATTCCGCTGCCTGTCTCTGAACAACCATCCCGGTCTTTCCAGCGCATACATCAATGACAGAAATCCTCTGATGGTCTATGCCCAGCAGCTCTTTGTCCTTGGGCGCAGAGGAGATGCTTTGATTGGTATCAGCACTTCCGGCAATTCCCGGAATGTATACAATGCATTGAAAACGGCAAAAGTCATGGGGATCTCCACAATTCTTCTGACGGGCCAGAAATGCGGCATCTGTGAAAAATATGCTGATTTTAAAATCAAGGTTCCTGCATGTGAAACCTATCGTATTCAGGAATATCATTTGCCGGTTTATCACACTTTATGTTCCATGATTGAGGAAGGTTTTTATGGAGAAGAATAAGCTCAGACATGTAGCTGTCATTATGGATGGGAACGGTCGGTGGGCTGCTGAACGGGGACTTGAGCGTGCCGAAGGACACCGTGAAGGAGCTAAAAGAGTTTTGAGTTTTATTGAATCGCTTGCCGGTTATGACATTTCCTACGTTACACTGTATGCTTTCAGCACAGAAAACTGGAAACGTTCCAGTGAAGAAGTTTCTACTCTGATGAATCTGCTCTGTGAATTTCTGGATTAGAATCTTCATGTTATGAAGGAGCATTCCATCCGTCTTCTGGCTCTTGGACGTATCGACGGGCTTCCGTGTGAATGCGTGCAACGGCTGAGAAAAGCAGAACGGGAGACTGCTGAAAATTATCGCTATACGGTGATTCTGGCTCTGAATTACGGGGGACGCTGTGAAATTGCGGATGCTGCAAAAAAAATTGCCATGGAAGTTCAAAAGGGAATCCTGGATCCTGAAACAATCAGTGAGCAGACTGTGGCAGATCATCTTTATCTGCCGGAGATTCCAGATCCCGATTTGATGATCCGGACAAGTGGAGAAGAACGTATCAGCAATTTTCTTCTGTGGCAGCTTTCCTATGCGGAGTTTTATTTTACGGATGTTTACTGGCCTGATTTTGACGAGCATGAATTTCAAAAAGCTCTGAATTCATTTAATACCAGAAAACGAAGATTTGGAGGGAGAAGAACATCATGTTGAAAACCTTTCTTGCAAGAAGTTTCAGTTCCATTGTTCTTTTATAGCTGTTTTGTACGGCCATTTTCTGGAAAGGGCCGGTGGGATATTCCATCTTTGCTTTGCTGGTCATCTTGATGTGCATTTAGACGATGCGTGAGGTGGGAAGTATTTTAAAAAATTGCGAATTTCCCTTTTATACAGGTCTTGGGGCATTTTTTTGCACCGCCGCCGCTATGGTGACTTTATGGAAAGGGTTGTCGGCAGGGATGCTTATTCCTGTGCTGTTCTGTATTCTGCTATGGTGGTTGCTCTTGAGATCCTGCAATCAGAGAGACAGGCTGTTGAAATTATGTGTCAGCAGCGGTTTTTTCTTTTTGTTCTGCACACCTATTTGTATTTTAATTTCCATCTATGGATACCGGACACCCGAGGGAATACAGGATGGTCCGATTTTATTCTTTTTCCTGATTCTTTGTACAAAAATAGGGGATATTGGAGCCTATGTATTCGGAACGCTTTCCAGCGTGCTGATGAAAGGTGGCAATCACAAGGCTGTTCCATCTGTAAGCCCCGGGAAATCTTATGAGGGATGTGCCGGAGGATTGATATGCACGATTGTTTTATGCTACCTTTTGTGGCCTCATTGCGGACTGGAACTATATGACAGATGGATTTCACTTCCATTGGGAATTGTGCTGTATTTCGGTGGAGCCATTGGAGATCTTGCAGAATCCTCTTTTAAACGTACATGCAAAGTTAAGGATTCAGGCCATACGCTTCCTGGAATCGGAGGAATTTTAGATCTTGTGGACAGCCTGATGATCAACAGCATGATTTTCTGGATTTTCCTGAAGCATGTTCTTCATATGACACTTGAATGAAATGATACTGATTTTTTTCAAAAAAATAAAGGTATTTTTCAATGAAAAAAATTTTCTTGTCCAATGAATGGATTGAACTACCTTTTGTAAACGGTACTGAGAAGGGGTCCATTCTTGATTTTTCGTATATGTTGGATGCTCCTGCAGGAAAGTATGGGCGGGTACGTGCCAAAGGAGATTATCTGTATTTTTCGTCGGGGAAGAAACTTCCGCTGCGCTTTAACGGAACCAATCTTGTTCATACGGCAAATATTGCCAGCCATGAAGAAGCTGAGCAGATGGCTGAGGATATGGCAGCGTGCGGGTTCAATGTAGTCAGAATACATCATCATGACGGTTTTATTACACGCTCCAGCGATGAACTGCCGGATACGACACAGCTGGATGAAACTGCAATGGACCGTCTGGATTATCTGGCGGCAGCCTGCAGAAAACGGGGAATTTATCTGATTACAGACCTTTTCATTTCCAGACGGTTTAAAAAAGGTGAATTTAAAGATTTTCCAGATCGTGTACCTACGATGAATGAATTTAAACGTCTTGTGTTTATTAATGAAGATGTATTTGAAAACCTTGTACGCTATACAAATCATTTTTTAAACCATTATAATCCCTATACAAATCTTTTCTGGAAAGAAGATCCTGCTCTTGTCAGTATCAATATGGTCAATGAAGACAGCATTCAGGCGGGATATCATGACTGGGTGGAAGAGATTTATCTGGATGAATTCATGCAATATGCAGCTGAGGAAAAAATTTCAGTTGAACGATCCGTAAAAGATCCTGCATATGCAGATTTTCTTTATTTTATTTATACCCGTTTTAATCATGCTTTCCGGTCGAGAATTCATAAAATAGGATATGATGGACTACTGACTGATTTGAATATGATGTCGGAACTTTACCTGAATTATGTCCGGAAAGATTTTGATCTGGTTGAAAATCATTTTTACGTCAGTCATCCGTCATTTCCGGAAACTCCCTGGAAATTGCCGGCAAAAGTGGAGCAGAAATCTGCAATTCCGGGAGAACTTGATCATTTATGCGAAATGTTCCGGTCAAGAATATTTCACAAGCCTTTCAGTATCACTGAATGGAATTGGGCATTTCCTTCGGAATTTTATCTGGAAGGAGCGGCTTTGACGGCTGCCTACTCATCTCTTCAGGATTATTCCATTCTCTGTCGCTTTGCATGGAGCCATTCAAAGGAATCCATTACATCTAAAGAACGGATCATCAATTATTTTGATTCAGTGCCGGATCCTTTGAGGCGTCTTTCTGAGAGAATTCTGACATGTCTTTTTTTACGTAGAGATGTAAAGACCTCTTCTTCGATCTGTGCTTATGTGCAGAATCTTTCAAAACACAATGGCTTTGGAGAAAGTTTTTATAACTCCCGTAAAAGTTTTCTTCAATACTGGCAGAAAATGGGAATGATTGATAAGACTGGAGTTGTTTTTACAGATAAGCAACTTCCTGACGGAAAAAAAGTGACGGCCTATTATGATTCTGAAGATCTTCCTGAATATCAAAAAGATAAAAAGAATATAACCTACAGATCCACAGATGATTTTGAATCTGACTGGAAAGAAAAAATTCAATGTGACGGAAATATTGTCAGTTCAACAAACGAATTGACGCTTAACCCGATGCGGTCCACCTTTATGTGTGTAACTTCAAAAAGCGAATGCTTTATTCTTCAAAAAGGTCAGACTCTTGACGGGTCATTTATGTCCGTCACATCTAAAAATGGTCCGGCAGTCTTTTTTGCATCTTCACAGGATCATCTGCCTTTAGAGGAATCCAAAAAAATCTTACTTCTCCATTTAACTTCCTGTTTAAACAGTCAATTTGATTTTGTGAAGGAAGACGGTTATTTTGATTTTATGGGAGAAAGTCCGATTCTTATGAGAAAGAATCACTGCATGGTTACACTGAAAACACTGCGTAAAATTCATTTGTGGGCATGTTCCTTTGAAGGGAAAAGACTCTTTGAAGTATCTGCAGAAAAAGCTCCAGATGGGGAATCGCAGATTCTGTATCTTGACAATACATGCAACAACATACCGGTTGCAGTTTATGAGCTAAATTTTGAAGAATGATATTTTTATAAAATACTCGGTCCTTTGCAGAAATAAGAAATAGGAGACTAGGTATATTTCAAGGAAAAGATAAAACGGCTGATGCAGACGACTAGAATTTGTTTTTAGACCAAAAATATACCTTAAGATTTTTTAGAAATTGACTGACGGAGCATGGAAAAAGAAGGAAGCGTACTTCTTTTTCCATATTCCTTGTATTTTAACGTTTGAATCTATTTGATCAAAGTGAATGTTCAAAGCTAGGAAGAAAGTATTTCTTAAAAGTTTTATTTAAATTTTTAGAAATTATTTAAATAAATAGTAAGGTAAGATGAAAAAGAATTGTGATTCTCTTATAAAAATAAAAAACTTTCCTAAGTAAAATCTTTTAAGTCTACAGTTTTCGAAAAGAAAATCCTTTTCGGACTGGAATTAAAAAGACCCTTCTCGAAGATCATTGATTATTCAAAAGAGCGTTGAAATCCCAAAAGGACTCCAATAATTTTCAAAGGTTCATCCAATAGATTTTTCTCTTTTTCCGACCATGGATAATGACCAATTCTTAATTGAATGTAATGATCGTTGACTTCGTGGCATTTTGCAAGAAATACAAAATCATTTCTTTCGAGAACCAGAATCTGGTCAGGATGCAGATATTCTGGGCATCCTGTACCAACACGGATTAAATCACCTGCCTGAAAACCCAGTCCACATTGAGCGTCAGTAGCATCAAGTTTCCAGACAAATGCACTTTCGGGTTTTTGAAGCTGAAAGAAGCAGGCTGATTTATGAAGTCCGCTTAAAGGTTTTTCAAAGTCTTCAAATTCCGAAAAATCATACGGGTTTGTAAAAGCATGCTATTCCGGTCCGTTTGTAAGACGGATGCTTCTGGCTTTGGAGGATTTTGATAAAATCCCCTTCTTCTGAAGAGCCTGAATGTGGACAAAGACTGTGGAAGGACAAAGATCCAGTTTATCTGCAATTTCTGTGATGGTAGGGGGTACGGAATTCTTGCTGGAGAAGTCCTTGATGACCTGAATGATGTTTTTTTGCCTTGAAGTGAGTGATTTCATGAAAAACCTCTTTTTATTTTGGATGAAATCAAAGTAATGGATAAACATTATCAATATAATAAATGAAAAATGGAATTCAATAGGATATTTAAAAAAAATAAGTTATATTTTTTATTTGGAATAATAAAAATAGAATAATAAACATAAATTCAACTGAATCAAGTATCAAACAAATGTTTCTATACAGGAGGTGAAGAGGTATTCAGAGTTCTATAGACAAATTCAATTTTCAGGAATATCTGATTTTTCGTTTTTAAAACTATGAAGGATAAAGATATCTAAAAAAATGGAATCCAGGTTTTACTTCAGAGTTTGACGGGGCATCAGGAACGGCTTATTGAAATTTGTACTTGATTACGAGATGGATTGAGATCAAAAAATTCTGGAAAAAACAAAAAACTGGCCGGTTCACTTTATTTTTTAAGAATGGACAGAAAATAACTGTCATGAATCATTTTAAAGAATCCTGTAGAACAAGAGAAAGCTGTTTTGAAGAATCAAAAATACTTGTCCATGAACCCTTTTTAAAGGCTTTCAAAAAAATTGGAAATCAAAAAGCTGAAAGGAGAAAAGGTGTTTTAGAATCAAGCACCTTTTCTCCTGATTCAACATTGTGGATGAAGCAGATTCCATACTCGGAACATTTCAGAGATTCCCCAGGCCTGTGCGTCGCATCCGCGGCTTTTATGAGGAAAGTCTCCATCAATGATTTCCGGAAGATTTATAATGCATCCATTTTCCAGAAGCGGAATCATGGTGGAGAGAAAGGCAGAGGCTGTAGCATGGCCTTCCTGTCCGTAACACATCAGATAAGCTTCACAGTAAGAGGGAAAGAGCCATGTCCAGGCTGTACCATTGTGATATGCCACCTTGCGGCTGGTATCTTCATTTCCCTCGTAATGACCGCGATAGGGATGGGCAGGATCGTTGAGCAGCTGTCCGCCTTTGCCATATATAGGCAGAAGGTATTTTACAGGCCGTGCTGACAAACTTCGGATTGCTCCGGGAACAAGAAGTTCATTGCAGGAAGAGAGAATCTCTCTGCAGATTTGTTTATCATCCACGGCTCCCAGAGTTACAGCAAGAAGCTGATTGGGTCTGAGATGGTCGTCGGGAACAGCTTTATAGGCAGGAGTACCGGAGGATGCATGAAGACAGTCTGAAAGAAAATTCTGCCCCGGAACAACAAAAAATTTATGGATAGAATTCTGTACTTCTTCGGCAGCTTTTTCCCATTGAGTGGCTTTATCCTGTTGAAGTTCTCTGCTGCAGTCAGCAAGAAATTTGAGGGCTGCATACCAGAGCGCCTGAATTTCAATGGGATAGCCCTCACGAGGAGTCCCTGCCGGATAATTTGTATCCATCCATGTGAAATGTGCAGGACTGAAAATCAATCCACTGGCAGGATCTGCATAAATGCCATTGGGTGTTCCTTTCTGAATACTCCGGGCCATACTTTCCAGAATATCCAGAACAGTCTGGTTATCTCGGACAACTGTTTTTAAGAAGTCAGTGTTTCCTGTGATTCTGCAATAGTCAGAAACCGCAGTAAACAGCCATAGCGGGGCGTCAGATGTGTCGCGATTGTCAGCATTGGAACCTGAAATCATATTGGGAATTGTCCCGTGAAGCTCAAATTTTAAGAACTGGAGAAGAATATCACGAACATCATCCTGAAATTCAGGGGCCAGCATGATGCCTCTTACTGCAATGAGGGTATCCCTCCCCCAGTCAAGGAACCACGGATAGCCGGCAATGACTGTTTTCAAATGATTGCGTTTGACAATAAAATTCCGGATGGATTCAAGCATCACAGCGTGAATATGACTGCTGAAACAGGAGTTGTTCTTAAAATGATCCGGTGTTTCAGGAGGAATAAGCAAGTCTGGATTCGACTCGGTCAATACGTTGACTGCCAGTCCAAGGTGTTCACCTCCGAACATCTTGCAGGAGAAGTAACCGGGACTGTACAGATCTGAATAAGGATCAAGACCCCGGGAATCTTCGTTTTCCTGATAAATCATGTACATCCACTGATCCTGCCGCTTAAATTTTCCTGCAGATGCTGTAACATTTAAAATTCTGTTTGGGGCTGGAATAAATTCAAAGCCGCGTTCAAATTCATGGATTCTGGAAGGCCAGAACTGTTCAGGTCCTTGTGCTGCTTTGGTAGAATAGTGAAAATTCCGATCTTCAATGTCCGGGTATACAATAACCCGCACCATGGCAGTATCCGGCAAGCGGTGCATGGCTCCGCTTGCTTTATTTCTGAAAATGGAGATGAGAACGGTATTTCTTCCAGGGACAATTTTCATCTGTACCGTCAGTTCCACAAAATAGCCGTTTCCTACCGGAATATGGTAATCCCAGATGCCGGATGAATCTTCGCCAATATGGAATTCCCGTATATGCTCATGCTTCATCTCCTGATGGCGTGCATTGTAGACAAGCTCCAGACGGATTCTACGGAACATGATATGGCGATCTTCCGGATAATCAGGATTTAAATTGGCCAGAAGAACTGCATCATAACGGCTTTGAAGCTTTCCTATTTCCACTTGCTGATGAATCAAAGCTCCGCGTCCATTTGTCTGAAGAAAAGTTCTGGAATGCTGAAAGATTTCCCCACGGCTGAAGGAAACTTTACAATGATCGAGTCCCTTCTTGAGAAACATTAGATGGGATTCTGAACATTGTGTGCGGCCGTTTTTACAAAAAACCCGCATGTTTACAGTCATTTTTCGGAATGGAGTTTCCTGAATATAATGGCGGGGAGTTGGAATCAGTGCAAAAAATGTTCCATCTGCTTTCTGGACGGAATTAATCTGGAAAATGGTATTTTTCCGTCCATGGGGCAGTTCTTCGTCCAGTTTGAAGCGGAAGCGGCAGGAGGCCGTTACCAGAAGACAATGCCCCACGGGAAGCAGCACTTCTCTATGATTATCCCACTCCCAATTCCATACGATAACGGGACATTCTCCGCGATCAGAATAGAGCTGATGAAGGAATTCCAGCGGATCTTTGAGAAGAGTCTGCACCATGGAATTCAAATCCAGATTATCCAGAATAATGGAACTGTTGCGGGAAACAACGGTACGCAGAATCATGACTCTGGCTTCCTGAATATTCAGATTCTGGTCATAAAGTTCATCCTTTTTTTCTTGCTCACACAGCATTTGAAGATAATCAGGTTCATTGGAAAGACAAAGATATTCTCCTCCGGAAAGTGAAAGAGATTTCTTATGGCCGATTCCTGGAAAAACTTCAAGCCTGCGTCCGGAAATCAGATCATGGAGAACGGGTTCATCAAAAGGCGCATAAGAGGCATCCCAGCTTAAGGTGGCAGCTTTGTCACAGTCGAGGTTCAGCAGAATCAGCAGATTATGCTGGTTGTCAATACTGCACCTGGAAAAGATAACACCTGCAGGACTGCCTGAGTCAATTATAGTGTTCATACTGTCATTGGCAAAAGCAGGATGTATGGCCAGAAGGGTATTCAAACGTCGGATCAAGCTAATCTGATTGTTGTCAGAGCCCCAGTTCAGCGCTGAAGATTCATGAACATCAATTTTTTCTTTTGCAAACCATTCCACTCCATTCACGAAGCCGAAGGCTCCGGCTGTACTTGCCAGAGCTGCCAGAGCAGTCCTTAAAGAAGCATAACGCTCAGAAGATGCAGCCAGGCGGTTGTTGTCGTGAGTTTCAGCATAATGGATCAAAAGACCGTTGGATACACTCTGTCCCCAGGCGTAGCGCAGGTATCCTTCCACCTGTACTCTTGAGTAATTCTGAAAGAGTTCTGAATAGGCCCAGTTCATATTGGCACGGTTCAGCAGATCAGAAGTAACATTGGGATCTCCGCCGAGTCCCTCCAGCAGAAATATGGTTTCAGGATAAACTTTGCGTACCCGGGTAATAATATATTCCCAGGCCGGTTCCGGAATCATATAGCCGGCATCACAGCGGAAACCGTCCACTCCCCTGGAACACCAGGTTAGAAAAACATCAGCCAGATATTTCCAGAGATCCAGTTTGCTGTGATCCAGTTCTGTAAGATCACCCCACACAACACCCCATGCACCGGGAGAATGAATGGAACCATCGGGATTTCTGACCAGCCAGTCCGGATGTTCTTCATGAATTTTTGCAGCCCAGCCTGTGTGATTGATGGCGATATCGATAAAAATTTTTGCATTTTCCTTGTGAATAGCATCCACAAGCTCCAGAAACTGGTCCAGCGGAGTTGCAGAGCGGTCAAATTCAGCCAAGGCAGGGTCCACCGCAGTGAAATCAAGAGACGCATAGGGACTTCCGTAACGGCCCATTCTTGCATAAACCGTAGGGGTCGGATTAATGGGAAGCAGATGAATAATGCGGCATTTCAGATGATGAATAATATGGTCCAGCTCCGGAATCAGAGAACGGAATGTGCCTGAAGGAGGAATTAAGGCATATGAATGAGCGTCAAAAGTTTGTATTTCTTCCTGAGTAATTCCATCAGGGAGTCTGGAATATTCAAAGTTCCGGTTCATGCCGAACTGGCGCACAAATGCGCAATAGACAATATTGAAGGAGGAATAAGCTGCCGGTTCCACATTGACATGAAGATTTTCACCCTGTACCCATACAGGTTCTGTTTCATCATTGACCAGAATACAGCTTTTAGCTTCAAAATGTCCTTCTTCAAACAGAGGAAGTGTGATGAAGAAATGGTATTCGTCCACGCGTTCCATAGGCAGATTGACCCAGTCTTGTCCTCCCGGCGGAATCTGGTGTTCGACCCACTCTGCAACTTCAAGACGGCGCAGGCGTGCGTTTCCAATATTGGTGCTTAAAAAGGCTTGCCCCTGGACAGGCTGACTGCTGCGCAGATGAATTTCCAAAATATCTCCGCAATACCGCAGCAAATGCTTTCCAGGCTGTGGAAATTGAGTAAGTTCCATCATTATTTTCCCCCCAGTAAAGCGTGTTCAAAGGATTCCATAAGAGTTTCCCGGTCTGTTTATTTATATGTGACAAGAATGACAAGAATCTGCTGTGCCCGGAGACAAAAATCTGTTCTGCTTTCAAGTCCGGATTTTCTGCAGAACAAATGCAACTGCTGAATCCCAGCGGTGAATCCATGCTGTTTCCGGTTGCATAGCAGCGGACAGATAAGCTTCTTCAGCTGAATTGCTGAATTTACTGAATTGAAATACTTTGGGTTTGAGGACGAATGATCACTTCAAAAATTTCTGTTTTACTGGAGACGGAATTCAAATTCAGTTCTGCTTTCATGGCAATTTGAACTGTGCGATGATTTTTCGGAATTTGAAAATTTTCCAGGAAATGAAGCGGCACATCAATCAACGCACTGTTTCCGGGAGAAAGCGTTAAAATGGTGCGCTGATATTCAATACGGCTGAAATTTTTATCCGGATGAACTTGAATCCAGTCTTTTTCTTCAATCTGAGAGGCATCTTTCCCAGGCTCACAGAGTGCATAATAAACGCATACATTCTAGGATTCGCTGGAAAACCAGTCAGGAATTGTAATATCCTTTAGATCTGCATTGCGCAATCTCAATTCAAGCATCTGTCCGGGTTTTCCTGCAGTATATTCGCTTCTGCGAATACGGCGTTCTAGTGCAAGTTTTCCCTGAATGGGTTTCATAAAACTTTTTTGTGGTGTTGAATCCATTCCCGCTTGCTGTTCTTCCTACTGGGAGCAGCCGTTTGAAAAAATACAGGAGAGTGAAAGCAAGAAGATCCATGCAGTTAAAAAGACATTTTTCCAAATATTTTTCCGGAAAACGTCTGAAATTATTCCGGTATTTGTTTTCTGAACACAGTTGCTGTTGAACATATCATTCAATTCCTTCCTTGATCTTGTTGATTCCTCGGCTGGATTTTGGGTGAAAAAGCATACTGCACCTGTCTGGAACAGAATCTCAGGATGTACGCTGCTGCATATTCCCAATCACGTAGAGGACAACCAGGATACATCCAATAATTTTAATGGCTCCAACCTGCGGTGTTACCCAGATATCCATTGCGCTTACCTCGCCTTCCGTATAGGACTGAGCTAAGTGAATTCCCAGAAAAACCCAGATGGAGCAAGCCATAAAAGTCAGGAGAAGAAAAACAATGCAGCCGCCTACGGAGAAAACCAGTGCAAGCATGTTATTCTGAATCCAGCGGAAGCATTTATAGCAGGGGCTTTGCGTTGTACTGGAACTGACTCTGGGTCTTTTGGAAAGATATACGCCCATGAAAAGCACTCCTTTTGTTTTTATTCTGATGCAGAACCCGTTTGAACAGAAAAAACTTTTCAGCCAATCCATGCAAACGGGCTTCAGATTCACTTGTCTATTGACAGAAAAAAGGCAAACGCTTCAAGGTTCCGCGCTGCAATGGATATTTCAGTCATTTTTACCGAAATTGTCAATCGGGAAAAAATCCTCCGAGTTTCATGAAAATTAAAAACACACTCTGTTCCAGAATTCAAAGACCGGATTTTCTACTTGTAGAGTTTTCAGTTTCAAATTCTTCTTGAAAGAGAACCAAAAATCAACCCTGAGCTGTAGCTCTCTATTCCATCTCATCTCTCTATTCGTCGGAGAGTCCGGTATATTTGGGATTGCCGGGCATGATTCCGCGTTTGGATTCCTTGATGAAGTTCATGAATACATGCACTTCCGGTGTTACAGAGTCAGATTTTTCAATCTGTTCCAGGGCATTTTTAGTGTTCAGTCCTTCAAAGAAATAGGTTTTAATAGCCTTCCGGATTGCCAGACGGGTTTCATTGCTGTACCCTGCCCTGCGGAGTCCAATGGTATTGGGGCCGGTGATGTAGTTGGTTTCACGCAGCATGCAGAAGGGAGGAATATCCTGGCCGATGAGACAGCCTGCTCCGATCATAGCCAGCGCCCCGATTCTGCAGAACTGGTGGATTTTTGTATAACCGCTGAGTACAGCCCCTTCCCCGATCTGGACATGGCCGGAGATTGCGGTATGATTAGCCACGGTCACGCGGTCGGAGATAATGACGTCGTGAGCCACATGAACAAAAGCCATAAGCAGAACGTGATTTCCCACAACTGTTTTCAGAAACTCAAAGGGTGGTCTGTGAATGGTAACATATTCACGGATGACGGTATCGGAACCGATCTCACAGAAAGAACGGATTCCCTTATAAAAGCGGTGGTCCTGCGGTTCGGCGCCTACAAGGGCTCCGAAATAGATGCGGCAACGGGGACCCACAGTTGTATACTGGCAGATTTTCACATGAGCATCGATGTAACAGTCATCTCCGATTTTCACGTCATCTTCAATGACTGTATAGGGCCCAATTTCAACATTTTTGCCGATTTCGGCTTTTGGAGAAATTACAGCTGTTGGGTGTATCATTGTATGCGGTCCTTATTCTAAAACTGTTCGTTTTTCATGCTAAGAATACCTTGACGGACAATATAGTGCTTTTTGTAAAAGATATCAAGCCTTTTTATTCTGGAAGCGGAAAATTTGTCTTTTTCACATACCGGGATTTTGCATATTGGATAAACGGATTTATTGTATCCGGAGAGAAAGAATGTGTTTTTTTATTTCGGCGTGGTTACGGGGTTTTTTGTCAGGATACAGGGTTTCTTTTTTCTGGGAAGCAGCTGTTTTTGCTGTTTGAAGGGAGACCCGGGGTGGAAAGAACCCGGCAGTTTAGTTTCAGGGACTATGACTTTTAAGAAATCCCGCAGACTGCATGGTATTGTAGGAAAAGATACAGACAAGATAATGGTTTCTGCAGGCTTGAATGATGCGAACTGAAAAACAAATATGCACCTTGCCGGAAAATCTGACAGACTTTCGACAGCGTGAGCTATGCGAACTGAAAAACAAATATGCACCTTGCCGGAAGCCGGAAGAAAGAACAGCATAAGAACAATGGCGGAAACAGAATACGATTTAAAAGATGGACAGGTAAAAAATTTTCTGCTTCATCTGGATGCAGAACGCAATGCCTCCAGGCATACGATTGATTCCTACAGAATGGATATCTGTGGATTTGCCGCGATGATACTCAAGCGCAATCTGTATGAATGTACTGCAGACTGGAATGCCGTTACTGTGGGAGATGCCAGGGATTATGTAGTCTTCCTTCAGTCTGAAGGAATTGCCAGAACTTCCATGAACCGGAAACTTTCCGCCATGCGTAGTTTTTTCCGGTATCTGGAACGTGAATCAAAAGTGAAAAGCAATCCTTTTCAGGACCTCACCTCCCCTAAAAAACAGAAACTTCTGCCGAAATATATGACGGTGGAAGAAGTCGGCCGTCTACTGGATGCTCCGGGATCCTACTGGATGGAAATGGTACGCAAAGGCAGTGCAAAAACCCCTGAAGGAGCCGCTTTTTCTGAAGCCAGAGACCGTGCCCTTCTGGAGGTGATTTATTCCGGAGGCCTGCGGATCAGCGAGGCAGTCGGGTTAAATTTTCAGGATTTGGATTTGAATGGGGGAGTCATGAAAATTCGTGGTAAAGGCAAGAAAGAGCGATTGGCTGCTCTGGGGGGACCGGCGGTTAAAGCTCTGAAAAAATATCTTGCTCTCCGATCCGGTTTTTCCGGGGACGGGACCGCATGTGCAGCTGTTTTTATCAATCATACGGGGGGCAGGTTGACCGCACGCTCTTTTCAGCGGAATTTCAAAGAGTACTTAGCGGAGGCCGGACTTCCGCCGGATATGACGCCGCATAAGCTGCGCCATTCATTTGCCACTCATCTGCTGGATGCCGGAGCGGATCTGAGAAGTGTACAGGCTTTGCTTGGGCATGAAAATTTGAGCACAACGCAGATTTACACACATATCAGTGCGGAGCGCATGAAACAAATTTACAATCAGGCTCATCCCAGAGCATAATGCAATTCAGGGAAAGGAAGAATTTTTGGAAGAAAATAAAATCTGTGCATGAATCATGCAGTCTGTGTCCGAAAAAGAGAGGACCGGACTTGCCGGATGATACTGAAAAGCATTTTGTTTTTCGCCTAGTTTATAGACATAAACCTGTAAAATAAAAACTCAATAAAAAGTAATTATGACTGATAATACCCCCATACAAAAAAATTTGCTGACGCGTTTGGCAGAAGCTCTTGCAGCACTGCTGATTTTTCTTCTTCCCGTTAAAATGGCTCTAATGGTTTCTATTCCGGAAATGCCCATGGACTATCCATACGACTTCTGGAGCATTGTTCTAATCAACTGGCCTATGCCTGTCTTTGCAGTTCTCAGCGGTCTGCTGCTTTTGCTGACGCTGGCGGCCGGATGGACTGAAGATATATTCAGAAGAAATCAAAATCATTTATGTACAGAGCAGGAGAGAAAAAGGTTTTTCCCATGGATGAACCTTTATGGAGGTGTCTGGATTCTGGCAGGTTTGGTTTCCTTCCTGGGAATGATTAATGCTTCATGCCGGGAATATGCGGATCAGATGATTTACTATACTTTTGGAGTGATATCCTTCACCCTTTCTGCAGGCATGCTCTTAAAGCGCAATCCACGAATTGTGAAAGTGTTTACCGGAGCAGTGCTGGCCGGGCTGGTTCTTGCAGTGCTTGTAGGTATAGATCAGTATTTTTTCGGTTTTCAGGAGCTGGAAAATTATTTGAAAGAACAGGCTGCTGAGGCCGGAGTTGATCAGATTAATGGGAAACTGCAAATCAACCTGGATGAAAAACGCATTACATCAAATTTTGCCATTTCCAATATCTTTGGCGGTTATCTGGCGGCTCTGATGCCTTTGCTGGCTGCAGTTATCTGGAGGTTTGCATCAGAACGAGTCCAGCCGTAGAAGGTTTCCCGTTGGGTTTTAACGCTTCCTGTGATGATGGTATGTGTTTTTGTACTGGTTAAAACGGGCAGCCGCGGAGCCTTTTTTGCGATGATTGCAGGTGGACTGGCAGCATGTTTCATGCTGGTTTCCAGCTGGAAAGGCAGGATCGGCATGATTGCAGGTGGACTGGCAGGTTTTGGTTTTTTTGCAGCAGTTGTTGCCATGGGCAGAGGTTTTACATCCATGCAGTTCCGAATGGATTATTACTGGGCGGCATTCCGGATGATGCTGCGTCATCCGTTTGCAGGGACCGGGTGGGGGGATTTCTTTCATGACTATCTGGGAATGAAGCTGCTGCATAACAGTGAAGCTCCCCATAGCGCCCACAACATGCTTCTTTTATTCGGAGCCCAGACAGGAATTGCAGGGTTTCTGATTGTAACGGCGGCTCTGCTGATTCCATGGATCGGCGGTTTGAGTCTTATTATAAAACTGCGCAATGACGGAAAATCCATTTGGAAGGAAAATGACGGAATTTTCATACTGGCAATTCTGCTGGGATGTCTGATTTTCGGAATGGATTCACTTCTGGAAATCAGCTATGAATGTCCGGCTTTTATCTGTATATGGAATGTGCTTGCTTTAATTCTGCTGCAAAAAACAGAGGAAGTGTCTGAAATAAGAATGACGGATCATAATCAAAGTCTTCCGTCAAATTCCTCTGGAAAGCCTTCAGAATGCTTCTGCCGCAGTCTGAAAAAAATGGCGGGTGTTCTCTTAACTGTGGTTGCGGTTTTTACAGTTTGGGATGGATGGCGCATGGGGATCCGGGAAGCCCGTTTGGCAGATTTGAGCAATGCCGTTCATGCTGGACTCATGCAGGCATCTCAGGGGAAAACAGCTGCAAACGGATTATCTTCCCCTGCCCTGTCTGGAACTGGCATTGGAGGGGTATCGCCCGCAAGCATACAAAAATTATTGAGACTTGCTTTGGAAGCGGGATAGGAATCTCCTTTCCCGTACGCGGAAGCTGCCAGATATTTTGCAGCGGTGGGAATGCTGGATCAGGCGGAAGAATGTATTGAAAAGGCTATTGCCAGAGCTGAGCTGCGTCCGGGATTTTATCTTTTCCGTGCAAGACTGCATTACAGAAGAAGCGGAAAAACTGCCGATGCCCAGGAGGATCTGGCCAAAATTCGTGCTCTCTGTCCCACAAACTATGAATACGATGTGCCGGATGAAGAACTTTTGACGGGAAGAAAATAAGCATGTTATTTCATATTATCTTTGGATATGTGTTTTTGACGGATTAAGACAACAAATTGAAAAATCAGGAATTTATCTTTAAAAAATTGAAATGACGAAGAAATGACGATTGCATTTTCCATTTCCCGGATGTATCTTACAACTGCCGGGAAGGGATCCCGGAACCCAGGAGATATGGGTGAATGATCTGGAATGAAAGCAAGTTGTTTTATGATGAAAAATAAGGAAGCTGATTTTTCCGGACTGGAAGAAAATCTGCGCTGCACTTCCCTGCAGGATTTAATCCCTGCAGGAATAACGGATGTTTCCCTGGCTGTCGGTGTTTTTGACGGTGTTCACAAGGGGCATCAGAAACTTCTGAAAACTTTGATGGCTCAGGCGGAACAATACGGTTCTTCTCCGGTGGCCATGACTTTTTATCCGCATCCAAGGCAGGTCCTGGATCCGGAGCATTCTCCGGAGCTGCTGCTGCCTCCGGCAGAAAAAAACAGACTTCTTCATGCCTATGGCGCAAAAGCTGTTATTACAGTTCCGTTTACGAAAGAATTTGCAAAGCTGAGCCCTGAAGAATTTGCAGATCTGTGCATCCATAAATCCGGTCCACGCATTCGGAGCCTCTGTGTCGGCTCCAACTGGCATTTCGGTGCGGGAGGGAAGGGCAATACCGTTTTACTGAAAGAGATTGCTGAAAAAGAAGGCTTTCATTTTGAGGCAGTTCCGGAACTAAAGATAAACGGGGAGACCGTCAGCAGTACATCCATTAGAAAAGCTGTGCGGGAAGGGGATCTGCAACGGGCAGCCGCGCTTCTTGGACGAACCTATGCACTTTTCGGAACAATTGAACATGGAAGACATGTAGCCGGCCCAAAGCTGGATCATCCGACAGCAAATCTTCAAATGGATTTCGGTGTGCTTCCTCCATGTGGTGTTTATGCGTGCAGGGCTGTTTATTACGGACATTCTTTTCCGGCAGTCTGTAACATAGGGCGTGCACCAACGTTTCATTCATACGGGGATCCGAATCTCATGCGCACGGAAGTGCACCTGCTTTCCGGAGGAACGGATCTTTATGGTGTAAGCATGAAACTTGAACTTGTTCAGCAGATTCGTCCGGAAAGGAAGTTTGAAAGTCCGGAAGCGTTGAAACGACAAATTTATCTGGATGTCGAACAGGCATCCCAACTTCTGAAAGCATAAGGAAAATATTCATGGCAACCGATCAGAAATACTCTGTTATAGAGCTTGCGGAACTGGTGGGCGTCCCGAGAACTACAATCAACGACTGGTTGAACAAATATGCTCCCTACATTGAATTCATGATGCAGGGCAAGAGACGCATCTATACAGAAAATACTCTAAATGTACTGAAAAAAGTTTCAGAACTGCGCAATCAGGGCATTTCTCTTGCAGATATTGAAACGGAGCTTTCTAAGGAATTTGCAGTTCATCCTCAGCCTCAGACTCAGGAGGATTTGCCAGGAGCCGATTTCGGAGACCCAGGAAATTCTGTAAGAAATACAGCTGGAGGTGTTTTCCCGGGCAGAACTGGACATTCTGAAAAAGACGCTTCAAGCAAAAATTCTTCAGATAATAATACTATGGGTCTGGCAGCAGAAAAGAACGTGGAAACGTCTGGAAATTCTGTCAGAAACAACAATGCAGATTCCATGTCATCGCCCGTGGCATCTGTGGATTATGCTTTGATTTCCAAGCAGAATTCTGAGGAAATTGCCCGTGCTGTAGGGGAACGCTTTCAAGCGATGCTGGAGAAAATCGACCGGATGGATCAGGATTCTGCAAGAACTGCAAAGCGTACAAAATGTATTCTGATGATTTGTGCGGTTCTGACGCTGGCACTGGTGACGGTATGTGTCTATGCCTATGTGCATGGGAACCGGTCAAGAGAGGAATCTGTGCGGCAGGGCAAAGTGCTTACAGAAATGAAAAGTGCAATGGATTCCAGAGACCAGACGATTCAAAAGCTGTCAGATACGGCAGATTCTCTGAACCGCCAGACAGATGCTCTGAAGGAAAACATCGTCCGTATGGAGGAGAATTATCATAAGTCCCTTGAAGAAAACCGTAAGAACTATGAGGAGAAGCGAGCTGCTGAACTGAAGCAGCAGAAGGATCTTTTTGACGCAGAAAGGGCTAAAATCCATCAGGAAATGCAGGATCGTGACCGGATTGCCCGGGATCATGAGGCCTATATTGATGAACTTCAGACTGAAATTGATACCTTGAGACAAAATGTTTCCAAGGATGTTCTTGAAAAGATTGAGAAGGATAAAATTCTGAAATCTCAAAAAGGACCTGAGAATCCTGCCGGTCTTCCTGAAAAGACAACGGATCTTGAACAGGTGGAATCGCCTGTGAAAACTGAAAATCTTCCGTAAATCTGGGAAAGCCTGGTATTATTTTACAAAGGAATGCAATATAAGAATAAAAGATTAGAATTTTTTTAAGTTGCAGGATTAAACCGGAATAAAAGTTCTTCTTGATGAGAATCCTTATTCCGGTTTTTTATTTTGAATTTTATTGAAGGGCATAAAGAAAATTTTTCAGAGTGATTCTGAAAACAGTTTTCGTCTTGACAAGAATTCCCTTTTTAAAAGGAGCTTCCCTGAGTTTAGGAATTGAGCTGAAATGAGACTTCGTACAGTTGAAAAGGTCGATAGAATCTTTGATTTGATAATTAAATCGGGAAAATACAGACCGCAGAGTTCCTTCGATGCCGCTTCATTTGGGGGGGTTATTTGGAGGATGAAAAGGGGGCCTTGCATTTCCAGAGATTTTCAATAACCATTTGAACGGCTTTTTTCTGAATGGCATTTTCCGGACTTAAAATATGTCTTGCAGCAAAGAAAAAGGAGCCACGAATTTCCGGATGCAGCATATTGTACTTCAACTGGCTGGCTAGTTCTCCGGGATTCTGCCAATGTCCGTCGGTACCCTCTTTATAAATGCTGTGGCCGATATAAAGGTCTACAGATGTTCCTTTCACCTGATCTGCCCACCAGTCTGCAAGCGCGGCGTAAGGAGCTGTTTCATGTCCGAAAGCCCAGTAGAGCTGGGGGACAATGTAATCTACCCAGCCCTCTTTGATCCATTTACGTGAATCGGCATAAATGGCATAATATGACTGCATTCCGGAAGTCAGGGATCCTGACGGATGCGACTGAACTGCTTGTGTGGAAGAAGATTTCTGATTTTTCCCCTTTGAATTTGGGAGCGGACGGTTGGCCCAGATCCCGAACGGACTTATGCCAAAACGAATTTGTGTTTTCTTTTTCTGACTGTACAGACGGACAAGTGAATGGATAATCTGAATCTGTGAATTGACATTGTTTCTGCGCCAGTCATCTATGCTGGAAAAACTTTTGCCATAGCGTCTGTAGGTTGCAAGGTCTGCATCGCCAATGCCGCTGTAGGGATAAAAGTAATCATCCAGATGAACTGCGTCAATCTGATAGTTCTCCAGGACTTCCCGAATGGTGTCGCAAAGAAACATCTTGACTTTAGGGTGTCCGGGATCCAGCATGAGCAGACGCTTGCCGTCCTTCTGTGGGACTGTCAGTACGCATTCCGGATTCTTAACTGCAAAATTTTCCGGAGAAAGCGATGCCAGATATTGCTGTTTTGTCAGCTTTGTCCCATTATTGATGCGGTAAGGGTTGAACCATGCGTGGAACTCCATGCCGAACCGATGTGTTTCAGAAATCATAAATGCTAGAGGATCAAAGTTTTTATCTGAAAAACCAACCCCTTCTCTTCCCGTGAGATAACGGGAATATGGATTTAGTTTTGACGGATAAAAGGCGTCATTTAATGGACGAATTTGAAAAATGACGATATTGAACCCGGCATTTTTGATTTGACGCATCATTCGGGAATATTGATTTTTAAATTCTGCAGAGGTCCGGGTTTTGGGGAAATCCAGGTTCTCTATAGTGGCGATCCAGATTCCCCGTGCCTCCTTGCGTTTCGGCAGATATTGTTTGGGGATATAAACACGGCTGGAGGAACGGGTTCCCGCATAACGGACAGGCGCTTTCCGAACCCTGTCCCAGACAAGTTCCTATCCTCCTCCGGATCCGGCGGCGCCTGAAGCAGCAGAAGAAGAAAAAGAAAACATGAAAGTAATCAGAAAAAGGGCTGTGCAGAAACAGTGAGACAGAATGCTGCAGTTACTACGGTCCGTCCGTACTTTCTGCCGGATGCTGCCGTTTCGGTGGAAAAGTGAGGAAGTAAACAGAAAGAAAGATTTCATTGTTCAGAACAATCCGCTAAAAAGGCTGCAAGCACCAGGAATACACTGGCTGACCAGGATAGTGTACGGTCCTGCAGCCCTTCTCCGGTTAATGCATTGAAGTTTTCACTGAATCCGTGTTGTGCGCACATATCGCAGTAACGGCGGGCAATTTCACAGGCGAATTCCTTTTCTCCGCTGTCCAGGAGTCCGCTGAAGATCAGGAGGGTAGGGGGAGCCCAGACGGGACCGCGCCAATAGCCGTCCGGCTTGTAGAAAGGACTGGATGGCTATTCAGAGGCAAAACCATGGCTTGTAAGAAAGCGGTTTGGATCTTTGAGTGTCCGGATCATTTCTGCACGCATGGCAGCAGGAAGACGTTTTGCTGCCACAAGAGATAAATAAGGAATAAGACTGTCGCCTTTCTGATGGATAAATCCGGACTGTGGACTGAACGCCAGGAACTCTCCTTTTCTATACATTTCTGAAGACAACTGACGTACAAGACGGTCACAGGCCATCTGCCACTCAAGGGCTTTGGACGGCTGACAGGATGCTTCTGCAATATCAGCCAGAAATCCTGTCTGATAAATAAGATAGCCGAGCAGTTCCGGCGAGGAGAGGGGCGGCTGCTGAATAAACCAGCTGCTGTTGTCCAGTCCGGAGTCGTTGCCGTGATAGTACAGGGGATAGCCCGTATGATCCGGGTCTCTGACATCCAGCCAGAAGCGAGTCCATTTTTCAAGGATTCGAAAGACAGGAGTCAGCCGTTCTCCTGCCGTGAAAAATTCCGGATTCCGGTAACACATTTGTGCATATGCCCATCCATGGACAGGCGGTTTGGTGAAGACCCGCATCTTGATTTCGCCGGAAATCAGGTCTGGAAGACATCCCTGTCTGTCCATCTGGTCCATGATCACCATAAACTGATCGTAGGCCATTTCCGGATGGGATTCCGCCAGCGCTATTGCATTGAAACAGTGATCCCATGCCCAGATTCCGCTCATGAAATATTTGGATACAAGCATGGCTCTGCGCTTTACGTATCCCCAGGGAGATACAAAAAAAGACCAGTTCATGAAAGCCGCTTTTACCATGGCATCATGCCAACAGGGGGGACAGCGGAAGCCGGAAAGAAATGTTTCAAATTCCTGTCGGGTCTCTGCTTCTATTTCGTCAAAATCACGCCATTTCCGGTCCAGGGGCCATTCTTCCTGGGATTCCAGAATGACGCCTGCAGCCATTTCCAGGTTATTCGGCATAAAATCCAGGGTAAATCCGCCGGAGTCTGTTCCATTCCAGCGTGAATGGAGTTGCATACGACCTGATTCGAGTTTAAAATGATAGAAGAAATTGTGATAGTTTCCCCCTTGGATTGCAATAGAGCGCACCCGGTCCGGCCGGACTTGAAGAGCAATCAGTCCTTTCGTCAAATCCGGAATTTGACGAAAGCGGATTCCAAGATCAGGTGATTGAAAACGGACAGAATCATTTCCGTCAAAAATAAAACGGACTGAACGAGAATGACATGTGCTGCCTGTAAGGCAGGAAGCTGTAAAGCGCCATTGAACATCTTCAAGGACATTCCCATCTTTATCCAGAAGCTCCACCGCGTAGAGAGGCATCAGATTACAGGTAACACGCACATTCCGCAGAAAAAGAAGCGGTTTTTCAAGCTGGGGAAACTGCTTCTTCGAAAAAATGGAAAAGCACATCCAGGATCCGGAACGGCTGAATGGAATTTCTTCAGGATTCATAAGAAAATCCGTCATGGTATTGTAACTCCTGTTTGAATAATTTAATCTTTGCACAAGTTTTTCTTGTCACGTCTTTCACGATTCTAAGAAGCATCGAATAATGTGCAAAAATATGAAAATGCCGGATGTAGTCATCCAACATAAACTTACAGTATATTGCATTTCATCCCGGCAGAACTTCGTCAGTTAAAATAGAGAAAAACATCCCTGTTCTGTTCGGATAAGTTTCACGTCTCTTACAGAAAAAAACTATCAGGAACGTTGCTGTACCGGCCAATCAATATAAAATAAATTTTTCAATGAAACCTGATGCAGAGATACAGCGGATGTTTTCCTGAAAATGTTCTTTCTAATCAGATACTCCGCTATCTATGCAAAACAGTGTCTGAGTGCCACAAGAATAACAGAATACAGAAATAGATAGACAAAATCCGTCAATGTCCTGCTGAAGGACTAACTATGATCTGCGGGGCTGCAGGAAAGATAGTCTATCTTTAGAATTTTTTGAGAAGTCGTATGATTCCTCAAACATCTTGCTTAGGACTTCATAACCTTTAGCCCGTTTTGTTTTATGTGATTTATAGACTTACTCCAAATTGTTGCTTTTCGCTGTTGCAAAGACTCAGCAGAATCCAAAGAAGAACAAACTTGGAATTCTCTGTTTTTCAACATTATGAATGTTGTCCGAATTCACCTGGGAGAATGTATAGAACATCCTGAAGCACTGCCCATTTCACAGAAAATATCAAATCCTTTATTCCTCCAGTCAGGCCTTCTTTCCTACAATTTTTTCCGCTTCTGCAGCAAGTTTCTTCAACGTGGAAGGCAGATCCTTGAACGCCTTGGCATGATCAGGAGCCAGCTTTTTAAGCGGGGTCTTGTAAAATTCATCCTGAATGGCTTTTGCCTTGTCATCAAAATCCTGTGGGCGTTCCCAGGGAGCATGATCATCCGCCTTGATTTTTGTGGAAACCCAGTCCGCATAGACTTTCATTTCCTTCAGATAAATGCCGCTGAAAAGCTCACTGATGTAGGAGCGACAATAGGA
>CASERY010000151.1 GCA_949290385.1 uncultured bacterium
GCAAGCACGCAGTGCCTCATCTGTAAGTTCTGCCGGATGATTGTAATGCGTTACAAGCCAAAGCCCTGTAAATTGACTGAGACGTTCGGCCAGCGCTTCAGTCATCCGATCCGGCTGAAATACAGGCGCCCGTGTGCAAAGCCGCACAGTTTCCACCCCGCCTGCACTGAAAAGTTTCTTCAGAAGAAATTCAATACGCTCATCCGGCATTGTCAGCGGATCGCCGCCAGTTAGAAGGACATCTTTCACTTCCCGGTGCTTTTCAAGATAGGCCAGAATTGCATTGAACTGCTCATCTGTAACGGCCGATTCCGTATTTCCACACTTCCAGAAACGCTTTCGGAAGCAGAATCTGCAATACGAAAAACAACGGTTTGTTGCAAAGAACGCCACACGGTCCGGATACCGGTGAATCAGTCGCGGGCACGGACTCTGTCCATGTTCTCCGAGGCCGTCATCCTGAAGTCCGTCCGGATTTTCCAGTTCCTTGTCGGAAGGCATACATTGAAGCCAGATGCCGTCTCCTTCCTCTTTTATCAGAGCCAGATAATAATCCGAAACCTTAAACGGATAACGCTCTGTTACATTTTTATGCGCTTCAAGATATGCTTGAATTTCCTGTCTTTTCATCTTTCTCTCGAAGAGGAAATCTCTCTTCTTCCTGCAAAGGCATCCATTCATCTTTTTCAGACAGACCGTTCAGAAAAAACCTGGAGAAAAAAACAATAACCCTTTGCATTCAGCGCTGATTCCTCATACAATTCTAACTACATTATAAAACGATTTTGAAATTCTGTCAACAGCCTTTTTATAAAAGAACTTTTTTCCACCCCGTTTTCTTTGAATTAAAAAATCCAGAGACTCCGGAAAACTTTCCTATCCCCCCCCGCGCTGCATTGCAGAATATTTCTTTCATTCCAGAAAGGCCCAGGGAATTTTGCATCTTTCCACAGGTCTTGCCGGCTTGTCTGTCAACATCCATCTCTACAAGAGCAGAGAGCGGGAAACAAGTCTGTATTCAGCGTTCCGCCTTCTGCTCTTTTCCCTCATGGAAAAGCTCCAATATCACCCGATATCATGTTTATCTGTAAAACACACATAAGGCCTGCTGAGTTTTTCTGTTTCAAAGACAATAATTTCATTGAGGCCTTCTTTCAGGAAGGGTGCCGGCACATACAGTGTACTGCCGGGGCCCACATTCCAGTAACGTCCCAGATTATGTCCGTTAACCCAGATTGCGCCTTTGACTCCCGGGAATTTAATAAAGGTATCCGCTTTGTGTTCAATATTCAGAAATGCCCGGTAAAACGCCGGCCTACCGGAAACAACACCGTTGAATGGTTTGAACGGAATATCTGAAAGCTGTTTCTGATCCATCGGCAGATTCCACATATCCCAGTCCATCTAATACTGGCTGCCAAGTGTCACGCCGTCACAGATTCCCTTGAAATCGCGGCCGATTAAAGGTCCGTAATTGATATGTCCCATGTTTTCCACCAGAATATCCAGCTGGGCACCGCAAGAGGGAATATGCAGCTCCGGAGTCCAGTTGGAAGCGTCATTCCGGTAATAGGTGAAGACCAGCTGTCTGTCCAGATAGACCAGAGCACGGTCTTTCACATCCCAGAGGCCGAGAACGGTGGAAACCGGCCCCTGCAGATGAGTCCGGTAATGAATAAAGCCATAGGACTGTCCCAGTTTTTCCATGGGTTCTGTTTTTGCCGCATGAATCTTTTCAGCAATGATTTCCAAACAGTCAAAAAGTTCTGCACTCTCCGAGAAACGCACTTTTCCGTATGCCTTTTTCTCAGAGGCTTCCGGTTTTCCAAAACGGGCATCCGGACGGAATTTCCGGACAACATCCTGCACCAGAAAATATTTTTCTGTAGGATCGCCTGCTTCTGAAATCAGTCCATCATAGTCATAACTGGTTGTATCCGGCGTATATGCCTGCCCCGGATATCCGTTAGCGCCGTTCATAAATCCGAAATTGGTCCCGCCGTGGAACATATATACATTGACACTGCCGTTGTCTGAAAGCATATCCTCTATTTCATCGGCAGCATCAGCAGCAGACCGCGTATGATGCTTTCCACAGTTCCAATGGTCAAACCAGCCAACCCAGAATTCCATGCAGAAGCTGGGATCATCCGGACGGAATTTCCGTCCTGTTTCAAATGCCTCAAGCCCCTTGCTCCCGAAAGTCAGACACATCGGAGATCCCTCCAGAAGTCCCCCCTGGAGACAAAGATCACTTGCTCCGTCGGCGGTAAAAAGCGGCACAGTAATTCCGTCCTCAAGACTCATGGCCCGGAGCGTTTTTAAATATTCCTTGTCACAGCCGTAAGATCCGTATTCATTCTCGACCTGCATGGCAATCACAGGGCCGCCTTCGTCGATCTGCAATGCCCGGAGTTTCGGCATAATCATATGATAATAGCGACGTACAGCATCCAGGTATGGCTTGTTCATTCTGCGGAATTCAATGCCTTCCTTTGTCATCAGCCAGCAAGGAAGTCCGCCGTTGTCCCATTCGGCGCAGATAAAAGGGCCTGGACGCACAATCACATACAAACCCAGTTCCTGTGCCAGACGGATATAAGCTTCAAAGTCCAGTATTCCGGAAAAGTCGTAAACGCCCTCTTCCGGCTCATGCAGATTCCAGCACATGTACGTTTCCAAACAGTTGAATCCGCACTGCACCAGTTTTTCCAGACGATCCCGCCAGAGTTCCCTGGGCACCCGGAAATAGTGGATGGCCCCGGAAATCAGCTGAACTTTTTTTCCATCAATCCATACAGATTTGTCGGCGAATTGAACTTTCGACATTTTTCAGATTCCTGTCTTCTCTGGTTGTTTCACATTTTCCGGATATCCGGCTTGGAATTCTTTTCAGAAACACGAACTGCATGACTGAAAACATAAATGGCTTCTTTCTCTGCCGGAATCCATTTTTCCCAGATGCGCATTTCTGAACAAAGTATTGAAAAAATGCTCTCTCCAATTTTACCTGTATATTGCTTATTACATAATCTTCAAGCCCGGGAGGTCTGCAATATCCACAAGCCCCGCCACACGGCCATCCTGATCCAACACAATAATATCGTCAATTTTTCGTTTTTCCACAATTTTCAGCACTTCCACAGCCAGTGCATCGGCACGGATACAAGTAGGAGTTTTCGTCATAACCTGTTCCACGGGACGGGTCAAAATGGTAAGATCCTGATCAACCTTGCGCCGGAAATCTCCATCTGTAAAAATCCCCAGCAGTGTTCTGTCGGGCCCTGCCACGATAACGGAACCGCATCGACATGCTGTCATTCTTAGAAGAGCGTCCTTCACAGTGGTTTCGGGAGAGACCATTGCCACATGTTCGCCAGTTCGCATGACATCTGATACACGCATCGAGATTGCCCGTCCGATAGCGCCGCTGGGATGTCGCAGACCGAACTGCTCCTTGGTAAATTTTCTGCGTTCGAGCAGCACCATAGCCAGAGCATCCCCCAGCACAAGATGAGCGGTACTGGTGGTTGTCGGTGCAAGATTAAACGGACACGCTTCTCTTCCTACCTGTCCAACCACTGCTATATCAGAAAGCCGGGCCAGCAGAGAATTGCCAAATCCTGTAAAACATGCCACCGGAACACCCAACCGTTTTGCCGGCAGAATCATATTGGTTAATTCATGCGTTTCTCCGCTGTAGCTCAGGGCCAGCATAATGTCGCCTTCCTGAAGCATTCCAAGGTCTCCGTGCATTGCTTCCACAGGGTGCATAAAAACGGACGGAGAACCGGTAGAGGCAAGCGTTGCAGAAATTTTCCGTCCAATATGTCCGCTTTTCCCCACCCCTGTAACCACAATTTTTCCACCCTGGTCCAGTGATTTTACGCATGCGTCCACCAGCTGGACAAAGCTGTCTCCAATCTGAGGAATCAGTGCCTCAATGCCTTCTATTTCAATCCGAAGCACTTCCCGTGCCTTGGCAATGGTTTCGTCATGAGTACCCATCATTCTTCTTTATTCTCCTGTGACGCTTTCCGGGGCTATTTCACGGAGGAATACATCGATATTCCAGATTCCTGCATGAAATGTCCTCTAAAAAAATATATCAATACAATATACATTCACGAATAAAACAGCGCAAGTATCAGCTCCGGTTCAACAGGGATAAATTTCCTTTTTCCCGCAAATCCTTTTGATTTATGGATTTTTCGCGCTAAATTATAGAGGCGTCTTTTTTTTAAACAGATACAAACAGAAGGAGTTTTATCAATCATGATGACACCGAAAGTCTGGGTCGAACGCTGCCATAAATATACCTTTATTGACGGAGAAAGCGGTTTTCAAATCAATTTTGCAGGCATGATCTTTGAGGAAAGTGATCTCTAGAAAATCGAAGAACGCATTCCCTTCGTTCATGCAGAAATGCAGAAAATCGAACGCGGAGAAATCAAAAATCCTGATGAGAACCGCAAAGTCACTCATTTTACCGATCGTTCCGTTTATACAGGCAGTGAGGAATTCCAGCAGGTGGAGTCCTTTGCAGAAGCCATCCGTTCCGGGACCCTCAAAAGCTCGACTGGGAAAAAATTTGAAGCAGCCCTGATCAACGGCATTGGAGGATCCGCTCTTGGTCCGCAGCTTCTTCAGATGGCCATCAACGGACCCTACTGGAATGAACTTTCCGACGTAAAACGCCGCGGCTATCTCAAAATCTACTTTCTCGACAATACAGATACAGCCGGCGCCAACGACGCCCTTCAGGTTTGCAATCTGGAAACAACACTTGTTGTCAATATCTCCAAGTCCGGCGGCACCCAGGAAACAAAAAACAACATGATCCTCTGCATGCATGAATATGAAAAAGCCGGTCTTGACTTTTCTAAACATGCCTGCGCCATTACAATGAAAAACAGCGAACTGGATAAGCTCGCACGTCAGAACAACTGGCTCCAGGTTTTTGAAATGGCCGATTCCATCGGCGGAAGAACCTCTGAAACAAGCATTGTAGGACATCTTCCCGCAGCTCTGGCCGGCATTGATTTCAAGACCTTCCTTCAGGGCGCCTGTCATATGGACAAGCTTACACGAAATCCGCAACTGGTCCACAATCCCTCTTATATGCTGGCGGCCATGTGGTACATTGCCGGCAACGGAAAAGGCGATAAGAATATGGTTATTGTCCCCTATTCCGACCGTCTGATCCTCATGTCCAGATACCTTCAGCAGCTTGTCATGGAAAGTCTCGGCAAGGAGCTTGACCTGGATGGGAAAACGGTCCATCAGGGACTGAATGTTTTCGGGAACAAAGGCGGCACCGATGCTCATGCCTTTATCCAGCAGCTCAATGACGGACGCAACGACTTTTTCATCACCTTCATAGAAATTCTGCAGGACAGCAAGAAGGTTGACATCAGCAAAGGAATCGGTATGGGCGATTACCTTCATGGCTTCATGACCGGACTCTCCAATGCCCTGCGCAATAAAGGACGCAATGTTATTGAAATGCGCCTTGATGCAGTCAATGAATTCAATGTGGGTATGCTCATTGCTCTTTATGAACGGGCTGTGGCCGCTTACGCGGAACTCATCCATATCAATGCTTTCCACCAGCCTGGAGTCCAGGCATATAAACTTGCCAGCAAAGGCGTCATTCAGCTGCTCTCCAATTTGGAAGTGCAGCTCGCAAACTGTATCGGCTTTTCCGGCACAGTGCCTGAATTCGCTGCCAAACTCAACCTCACTGAACAGGAATATGAACTGGATGGCATTCTGGCAAAACTTGCGGCCAATGCAGATAAGCGGGATCTGGATTTCAAAGTCTCCCGTTCCTGGAATGCGGACAAAGGCTGGGTCTATACGATCTCCAAATAAGGCTCCGAAATTCAATTTCATGAAATAAACCGGAAAACAAAGCGCCGGAAATGCTTTTAGATTCCGGTTTTCAAGAAAATAATAAATTAAAAACTGCTGTCCTTCTCTTACTCTTGGGAGAGACAGCAGTTTTTTTATCTTTTTTCAGCATAAAAAAGGTCAGGTCAGGTCAAATCTATATCTCTTTTGAAAAATTATTCATTTTCAAGATATAAAAGATGATCCATTTCCAGTTTTTCAAAAAAAAGAACGGCTCTCATTCTGCCTAGCGATATGCTTGTCATACCCAAAGACCTCCTGACAGAGGATGCCCTCTTATGATGCTTCCTCCATAAGTTCTCTCAGAGTTGTACCATGCTGCTGGTGACTCCGAAGCCTGTGATATGGGATGGGATAATATAAGTATTAAGTATAATGAAATCCCTCGCTCCTCACGCATGTTTGTATGAATCTGAATGAAGATGTACTATAAGATAATGAGGTCTTTCGATTATATTACACTACTACGCTATCCCCACCCCGGACGACATCATCCATTGCTGTAAAGTTTAGAGTGGATTCTCTTCGACTGTTACCCTTGCGACAGAACCGTTGCAACAGCAGCTTCCTCAAAAACAAGATGTTGAACCTAGCCCAAATGCTGGCTATGTCAGCTTAAAAAGCATGGAACATAATCATTGGCCAAACACATGATGCTTTGATTTTATATTCTCTTCTATAATACACAAAAGAAATGCAGGTTTGTTCTTTCTTCTTCACCGCTAGAATTTATGTATTTGCATATTTTTCTATTAAAGAATCTTTGGGGAAAGACAATTTCCCTCCCATTCATTCCCTGACCCCCTGAACCGCCTGGAAAACCCTTGGAATCCACCGGGAAGATCCGTACAAAGAATCTTTTTCAAAACAGGAACCCCTAGTAAAAAAATAGCTATCACCCTATTCCAACCGGAACACCTGCCGGAACCTGTCAGTTCAGGAATCGAATCATAAGTCAATAAAGCCATCATCCTTTGACAGACAACAAAGCCTTTCACTTAATCCCTGTCATTTTTGCAGAAATCTATTAACAAGAAATCTATTAACAGAAGAATCCTGAAGAAAGCAAAACTATAGGGAAAACAGTTCTCGTATGAAATATCAGGATCATATTCAGCATAGAAAAATCGCCAGGCATGATCCACTCCCATCTTTTTCCCATGTACCTGGAATATTCCCCCCCCTATCCCCTGCAATGCCGTCTTCTCCTTCGCAATGCCTGCACGACAGCAATAAAAAAAGCCGGAAGGAAAACCTTCCGGCAAAATAAACAAAGTGGTGAGCCGGCAGGGGCTCGAACCCTGGACCACCGCCTTAAAAGGGCGATGCTCTACCGACTGAGCTACCGGCCCACTCTGGTATTGACTGAAGAGCTTATCTCATCTCCATCACTCATTACAGTGCTTTACTATACCAGAAGAATCTGGCAATTCAAGCAAAAAATCAAAAAAAGTCTCAAAAAAAATGATTCCGGGAATAAAAACACTTCCCGTTAAAAAAGAATCATTTCTGACGGAAAACAATTCTTCCCTTTGTCAAATCGTAAGGCGAAAGTTCCAAGGTTACAGTATCGCCTGGCAGAATACGAATGAAATTCAGGCGCATCTTTCCACTGATATGAGCGAGCACCATGTGCTTGTTCTGGAGTTCCACCCGGAACATTGTGTTGGGAAGAAGTTCCTTGACAACGCCGTCAACTCTGATGACGTCTTTTACCATTTTGTTAAAACCTCCGTTTGATCTTCTGTAATGAGAACCATATGTTCGAAATGCGCAGATTTTTTACCATCCCCCGTTCGAACAGTCCACTGATCATCCTCTACGTAAATCCGGTGAGTTCCCAGATTCATCATGGGCTCAATGCAAAGCACCATGCCCGGCAAAAGCTTTACGCCTCTGCTTCGTGTAGCAAAATTCGGCACTTCAGGCGGTTCATGGAGATGAATTCCGCATCCATGTCCTACATATTCCCGGACAACTCCGAGCCCATGCGCCACTGCCACTTTTTCCACCGCTCTGGACAAATCCTGCATACAGTTTCCCGCTTTAGCGGCCTTGATGCCCGCCTCCAGAGAAAGTCTGGTACCTTCCAGCAGACGCTGAACATCTCCAGGCGGTTCATCATCTCCCACATAAACGGTTTTAGCTGTATCTCCCACAGCGCCGCCCAGGGTGACGCCCACATCCACGCTGACCACATCACCTTTAAGAATAATCCGGTCCGGTCTTCCGATTCCATGGACGACTTCATCGTTCACGGAAATGCAGATATTGCCGGGATATCCGCAATATCCAAGGAAAGTAGGCACACCTCCCAAATCCCGGATAATTGCACCGGCAATCATGTCCAGTTCCTTGGTTGACATGCCTGCTTCCACTGCGGATGCAATCTGCTCGCGCGCATGGGCAGCAGCGGCAGCAGCAACACGGATTCGTGCGATTTCCTCAGGGGTGTGAATGATATAAGGTTTTCTAAGCATCAGTTCAACACAGCCTGTAAAGCGGCATAACCTTCAGCTTTTGGAAGAGATGAATCAATTTTCCGAAGCAGGTTTTTACCAATATAATATTCAATCAGAGGTGCGGTCTGCTCGTTGTAGACTTTCAAGCGGTTCTTTGCAGTTTCAAGGGAGTCATCGCTTCTCTGGTAGAGTTCGCCGCCGCAGTTGTCACAAATGCCTTCCTTGGCAGGTTTCGCAAAAAGTTTATTGAAACTGGCTCCGCAGGAGCGGCAGGTCAGTCTGGAAGTCAAGCGCTGAAGAAGGAGTTCCTCCGGAGCATCAAAAAGCACCACGGCATCGAGCTTCATGTTAATTTCAGCCATTACTTTCTCCAGGAGCTCAGCCTGTGCAACGGTACGCGGGAAACCATCTAGAATGAATCCGCCTTTGCAGTCTGCATCGGCAAGTCTTCTGCCCACCATATCGGCAACAACCTGATCCGGAACAAGCTTTCCCTGATCCATGTAGGTTTTAGCGGTTTTTCCGAGTTCAGTGCCGTTTTTAATTTCCGCGCGGAGAATATCTCCTGTGGAAATATGCGCAAGTTTTTCTGCCTTCATCAGCGGATCGGACAGTGTTCCTTTGCCGGCACCCGGAGGGCCGAGAAAAATCAGATTTCTTTTTTGAATCATTTTATGAAAGCTCCTGTAAAAAAGATATTTCTTTTCAGTTATCCTTATAAGATAGCTTCTCTTCCTTTGTTTTCAAGTCATAAAAGCAAAATAACCAACTCTTTCCGCAAGAAAAAGGCCTTATCGGATTTTATGCATCCCGTTGAAAAGAATCTGCAGGGATCCTCCTGCGGACCCTTCAGGAGAAAAAAATTCTTTGACGCTGTTTATTCTCTTGCGGAACGATTCATAAAAGCCATGGATGAAAACCAGTCAGGAAACAGGAAAACAGGAAAAATGAATTCACACTTAAAGACGGATAAAAATTTTCTGAATTTTCGAAAAATGGTTAACTTTATTTTGCCGGACAATTTTTCCAATCCCGTTTCCCGGCTTCATCTATGAGCCGTTTTGTCTTTTTGCCATTACGCTGTAATGACCGTAAATAAGGAGTATTTTCTGACAATGAATCTTACAATAAGCAATGCCGGAACAACCGTGACAGTTCATGTTGTCCCAGGAACTCTGACCCTGAAAGACCAGCCGTCAGAAACTGGCGGGGGAAGTTCTCCTTCCGCCCGGACTCATCAGTCTGTCTCGGGTTCATGCAGTGTATTCATGGACGAAAATTTAAGCTGTCGGGATGTCCTGAATCTCATTTCCCCCGCCGGAGAAGGAAGCGTGGAACTGTCCGGTCCGGTATTCTGTACGCACGCATTGCTGGATGCAGAAATTTCCGGCAATGGTCTTCCCATTGTCACTTTTTTCTGGAAAGGAATCTCCTAGAAATAAAACCATTCATCCTGCTCCGTACAGCAGAAGAAACTGGTAGAAAAAGACTTTTGCAATGGTTCTTTCCAGAAAAAAGTAAAAAAATACGGAGAATACGGGCAGTCTTGTCAGAAAGAATCTTGACTTTCTTCCCTCTCAGTACAACTGGAATCTCTTCCTGGAAGATTCTTTCCAGAGACTGCCCGTATCTCCCTTTCTGTCTTTTGCATAGCCACACACCACAATAGAGAGGAACATCCCTAGAATCGGATAACATCATAATAGGATGCATTTATTATCTATCACACCATTACAATCGCATAAGAACACAATCACACTGCAGAATCAAGTTGTTTCAGCAGCAGGAGAAAAAAAATGAGCTCACACATCCTCTTCAATCATGTACAAATCGGAGACTGCAATCTATATGCAGAACAGATCGTTCCCCATTCCGGACTTTTTCGAATCAGCGGGTATGATCAGGCCCTTCAAACCCTGGATGGTCTGACACATTTTTTTCGGATCAGCTGCAGGAAAAATGCGGAACTTCAAGTTTACGGAGATTTTCTGCACCTTGCCTCAGCACCCGGATTCGGCACAAAAGTTTCCCTGTATTTTAAGGATGAACAAATTGATTCATTTCAGGCGCTGGTCTCTGCAACCTGTGAATCAGATCCTGAATTCATCACCACAATAACATTGTCTGAAGTTGAAGATTCCATTTCAAAAACCGGCCTTTCCAGCCATTTCTCTCTGTAATTCTTCAGCCTCTTTTACTCTTAACCCTTTAACGAACCGCTTTTCTGCTGAAAAGGACTCTTTGACAATGGATTATCAAATGATTCAGTCTCTTTTAAGCGGTGCAGGCGGAGCAGGCGCCGCCCTGCTCATAGGACTCCTGCTGCTGCGAAAAACCCTGCAGGATCTGTCTGAACGAATTGACAGGACAGACAGAGCTCTTCAGGAAACCCGTCAGCTTTGTGACAGACGTATGGAAGCGGGGACCGTCGAATACAAGCAAATCATGGATTCTTTAAACGAAATAAAAGTGCAAATTGCCCGAAGTGAAGCAATTCAGTCCCTCAGGAATCACTGGATGGATCGTTTTTTTCAGAACCTCAGCAGGAAACCGTAACAAGGCTTTCCCTCCTTGTTTCTTTTTTTTCTTCTTCTAATAACGACGGAATCGGCCATAGTCCAAGTCCAGCATAGTTGTAAACTCAAAAAGCGCCTAAAAAGCATTCTGTCTGAATAGATTTATCTTGAGTTTTCTCTTGTTTCCTGCTGTTTTTTATCTGCACAGCATGAACAAATATTTTTTACTGTTTCCCCCTAAAAACACCCCATGGATTTGCCAACGTCTTCAGCATCAGTTCCAGAGAAATCCAAGGACGCAGGACATCCCCCTTTTTCCCCAGGATGAAGATAGATCTTTTTTTAACAGTTTCCATTGCAATTTCAAGAGGGTCACGCTACATTAAGAGATAAAAGAAAGAGGGTATCAATACAGCAGAACTCTCATCGATCGTCTGAATGTCTTCCCTTTGAGGAGCAGACGGTTGTTTCGTCCTCAATCCGGACAGGGCTTCCTGGAGAAAATTCATGAACTTTCTGACTATAAAAACAAAGATCAGCCGTCAATTCCGACGCTCTTTTCTTCCGCTTCTTTTCCTTGCCGCGGCAGTATCTGCACTATGGATTCTTCCCGGATGCAGCGGCAGAAATGAGTCATTGGATACTCTTCTTCAAAAATCCTTCACAGCAGCAGAACAGGCGGACTGGAGTAAAGCTCTGGACTATGCCGAGAAGGCTCTGGACAAAGATTCCGCAAATACAAATGCATTGATTCTTCAGGCTCTTGCTCTTGAAAATACCGACCGGACGGAACAGGCTCTTGTTCAGGCAGCAAAAGCTGCGTCAGACAGGAACAGCTTTATGGCCCAGTACACATACGGACGTATGCTGGTTCAATCCGAAAAATTTGACCAGAGTCTTGCTCCGCTTCTTCGGGCAATGGAACTGGACTAGAAAGATGCCAATACAGTAGTCCTGCTGGCAAAGGCTTCGGCGGCTTTGCGCACAAGTCAGGCATCCGGTTACTATGCACTTCTGCTCAAAAATTTTCCCCAGTTCAAAAATAACGGGATCATATTCAATGAACTGGCCGTGCTTGAACTTTTGAAAAATAATCCGGATAAAGCGGCATCCTTCTTTTTCCTGGCGGCAAAACTTGCACCGGATAATCCGGATATCATCCGCAACTGTGCCATTTACTGTGATTTCAACCCAAGCAGTGTAAGACGTTACCTTTCCAGGATCAGCCGTCCGGATTTTCCCACTACAGCGAAAGATTATTATTCCCGATATCTGAAACTGACATCCGCACGTCCGGAACTGGAAAGCGAACGCCTGGCCGTGGAACAGCGCTTAAGTACAATCCGTTGAAATATATCTGGAGATCCGGGCTTCGGAAATCAGAAAACGAAATCAAAAAACGGTTGTGAAGCAGCAGCATTCCATCCTTCGTCCGGAAAAGAATCGAGAAAGAAGCGCAATGCGTCCGGGGATATTCCTTGAATCCGCCGGTTCTTTTTTGAAAGGAAGCCTTTCCCGGATTCCAGCAGAAATCACAATAGAAAGAAACCGGAACAGAAAAAATTCTGTTCCATTGAATATTATTCAGTTTACGCACAGGCGGCCATTGGCCGTTTTTTCAAACTATGGCAAGACACATTCCCGATGAAATTATAGATCAGATCCGCATGCGTGCAGATATTGTGGAGGTAGTCCAGTCCTATGTCCCGACCCTGAAAAAAGCCGGAGCTACCTGGAAAGCCTGCTGTCCGTTTCATCAGGAAAAAACGCCGTCTTTTGTAGTCAATCCTCAGAGGCAGACCTATAAATGTTTCGGCTGCGGGAAAGGCGGCAATGCCATCTCCTTCATTATGGACTTTGAAAAGCTGGATTTTCCAAATGCCGTGGAACTGCTCGCACGAAAGTACGGCATTATTATTCCGGATCCGGAACCGGTTCACTACCATTCTGGAAAAAATGCCGAAGAAAACCGAACTGTTCATGAATCCAGCTACAGCACACGGGAGCGTCTGTATCAGCTTCATGAAAAACTGGCGTCCTTTTATGAAAAAAATCTGCATGAACATCCGGACAGCCCTGTTGCTCAATATTTTAAAACACGAGGCATTCCACCTGAATTTGCCATGCGTTTCCACATTGGAAGCGCACCGGATTCCTGGGACGCCGCAATCCGGTTCGCACACAGTGAACACTTTACAGATGAAGAACTGCGTCTTTCAGGCATTGTTTCAGAAAAGGAACCTGGTTCTGCCCATATTTACGACCGTTTCAGAAACCGCCTGATGTTTCCCATCTGGAATGAACAGGGCAGAATTGTGGCTTTCAGTGCCCGGTCTATTGAAGCAGATCCCAAAGGCTGGAAGTATGTCAACAGTCCGGAGTCTCCCGTCTTTAAAAAAAGCCGTACGCTCTATGCGCTGCATTTGGCCCGCAGTGCCATCGCAGAAAAAGATTCTGCCGTTCTCTGTGAAGGCCAGCTGGATACCATTGCCCTTCATCGCGCCGGCTGCACCAATGCAGTGGCTCCCCAGGGAACCGCATTTGGACAGGAACAGGCCTTGATTCTCAAACGTTACACCCAGAATATAACATTGGCTCTGGACAATGATAAAGCCGGCCGTGCTGCAGTCTTCAAAGATGCAGCCATTCTTCTTCCCCTGGGTTTTTCCTTGAAAGTAGCCGTCTATACTTCTGCAAAAGATGCCGATGAAATGCTGAAAAACCAGGGTCCCGAAGCAGTCCGGAAGGCTGTAGAGGACGATTCCACAGATTTCTTTGACTTTTCTTTTACCCTTGCCTGCACCAAATATGATGCCTCTACACCAGCCGGTAAAGCTGCAATCACAGCGGGGCTTCTTTCTCAGATTGCCTGGGTAGATTCGGAATCCATGCGGGAAGCCTATCTCTCCTGGCTGTCCTCCAAGACCCAGATTCATTCCGATGCTCTCCGTGCCGATCTCCACAAAATCCTTGCCAAAACCGAAAAAGTTTCCCGCAATCATCCCGGAGATGGCCATTCTTTCCAGCAGGCAACGTTGTCGTCTCCCAGTGGAATCTCCCCGAAGTCGGCTGCTCCTGAAATGCCGCCCCGTTCTGTACGAATGCCCGGTCTTCGAAAATGTTTTGCTGAATTTCTTCAAACACTCCTGTCTGAAGAACGCTTTGCAGAAATGGCTTCCAGAGATGTTGACAAGGAAAT
>CASERY010000152.1 GCA_949290385.1 uncultured bacterium
CTTTATGCTTGGCGGTTTCCTGACTGCTGCCTGAAGATTCGGGTATCCGGGGGGAATGTTTTTCATAGAGATCCGCAAAAGATTCTTTACATTCTTCTACAAAGACTTTATTCCTGGATGATTGTTTCCCTGAGGAACAGGCATTGGTCGGTGACTGCTGAGACTTTTCTGAAGCATTTTTTCCAGCTGGAGAGGTTTCCAGTTCAATCAGGTCTTCCAGAGAAGCAAGCTGGCTGGCAAAGGCGTTGTCTTTGCTGACTTCCGGCTGAAGGTCTTTTTCCGTCACGGGAATACCAAACTGGCGGCTGATATCCCGGGCTGATATTTTTTTCTGTGAACTCATGGTAGCTTTCCTTAATGGTTTTAATCCTCATACGATACAGCGGACAGGAAAAAATACAAGTTCTGCTGCTCTGATTGCGGTTTATTTAGATGAAGAGCTTGAACTTCTCGCGTTTGGAGAGGTCTGGCACCGCATAGGCCATTGACCACTGTCCGTTTTCTGCGTCCTTAAAAAGAACTGCACCCTGAAGATAACCGCACCAGTCTTCCAGTGTAAATGGATAAACCTTGAATCCACTGAGGAGCGTGACAATTAAAACATCGTGTGTAATGAGAATCGTCTGGCTGGATGGAAAGTTTGTCTCTGTCAGGAAGTGAAATAATTTCCGGGCCGCATACTCCAGGGATAGAAATCCAGGAGCATTTCCTGTCCGAAAATATTCGTCTAAAAAAAGGTGTGCACGGTTTTCCTGTACAGCTCGGAACGGAATGGCAGGATCATAAAAGAGTACTGTATCACTGATATCCTGACAGTCCTTTACTTCCTTGTGTATAAAGTTTCCTCCTTCAATTATTTTTTGAGCTGTCTGTCTGGTCCGAACTGTGGGAGACGCCATGAAAAAGGCTTCCTTCGCCATTACGTGGAGTATTCGTCCACAGTCCATGGCCAGTTTTTCTCCCTCAGGAGTCAGACGAAGACCCGTGCTTTCCTCCGGTTTTCTTCCGACAAGGGATTCCCGTATGGAATGCCTTGCAAGCAGTACCGTTCTGGAGGATTTTTCAGCCAGAACAGGTATCTGAGAGAAGGAAAGAATTTCAGGAATAATATGAACTTTCATGTAAACAGATCCATTTTTGTGAATAGATTCAACTTCCATGGAACTGTATCAGTTCCAATGGAAGAAAGATAGAAAGAAGCACTTCTTCTTCGTCCGGGTCCATGAATCTTCAGCAGACAAATTCCTTTCAGAGCCGGTGTGAATGAAGAGACGGCTTTCATCATTCGCATGCTGCTGAGTTGCGGACTGTTCAGGTCATCTTTCTGAAAGCAGCCACCGGACCGGATTTCTGTACGATGCGGCTTCCTTTTTTATGATTCCGGATCCGGATGCTTGGCCTGAAGTTCCTTGAAATAAGGAATGAACTGATCCAGAAAACGATTGTAGCCAGCCTGGCTCGGATGCAGTGCATCCGGCATGAGCGGCAGATCCACTTTGCCGGACTGGTCCAGAAAGACGGATCCAAATTTGTGGAAGAAAATATATTCCCCGTCTTCATAATGCTGGATAAGGTCATTGACTTTTTCCGTAATATATTCCGGATTGAATTCCTTGGAACGCGGGAACAGCCCCAGAAGAAGAATTCTGGCAGAGGGACAGCGCTTATGGAGTGTCCGGAGGACTTCACGGATGCCGTCTGCAATTTCTTCCGCACTGTTTGTACTGACATTGTTTGTACCGATTAAGACTGTAAACCATGCAGGCTGAATCTACTCAAGATCTGTTCTGTCCATCCTCCATAGAGCCCCCTGAATGGTATCCCCTTCGACTCCGGCATTCCCTGGATGAAAGAGGCTCAGACGGTCCCAGGCAGGCGAAACAAAATACTGGAAAATAGAGTCTCCCAGAAAAATAGTCCGGGCATGATCTGCTGTGAATCTTCTGGAATAGGCTCTGCACAGGTTGATCATGTTCGGATGCGGGATCCCTGCAGGTCCACAGGATGCCTGATGCTCTGTAACACCAGGTTTCCATAGGTTAGCCGGTTTTTCCGGAAGAAGATGATTCTTCATGTCGACAAGGAGGAATTTTACTTTAATGTCCTTGACTGATTCTGCAGATCCTGCACAAGCCATATCTGTCTGGAGAGTATAGAGTTTCCAGAGAAAACCGGCAGGACATTTTCCAATTTCCTGGTGAAGAGGCATATAGGGCCCTTCTGCAGTAAATTCTCGGAATGAACCATCTGGAAGTGTCATCAAAAATTCTGCATGCTTATTTTCCGTCAGGACAAAGTGAAGCATGTAAAGGTCTTCACAGTCCTGCAAAATTTCAGTGGATCTTGCCAATACCCATTTTTTCCCGTTTGCCTGAATTATCTGATTTTTCTGAGGAGACGGAACACTGCAGGCAATCAGTTTTCTTGTGCTGCGCACCAGATCGGACTCTGCCGCAAGACGGGTCAACTCTTCCAAGGACAGGGATGACTTTTCAGCTGTTGCGAAAAGTTCTTTCAGCTGCCGGATTCTTTTTTCTTTGACCAGTTCAAAGGATTCTTTGGAACAGAAGTCCATTTGAAAGACCGGAATAAAGGAGGCATTCTGCCGGAGAACAGCTTTCAGAACGGTTTTCTTCTGGTCTTCAGAAAAATCCGGAAATTCAAGATTTCCCCAGCTGTTGGGAACGTGCATGGTTCCATGCCATGATGCCGTATGTCCTGCACTGATACGGACAATATTCCACTTCCAGACAGGTGTCCCATTTTCCGGGTCAAAGGGAATCATAGATGCAATGTCAGCCCATGGAATTGTAACTTGAAGCCGTCCGTTTTCAGGGACACTGCGCTCAAGTTTAACTGCGATGAAAGGCGTTTCCGAACAGATTTTTCCGCGGGAGGAAAGATAAAAAAGGTTTGTATGAAATGAATTTGCATTCCAGCTATGCCCGAAAATATTGCAGTAAGCATTGTTGTTCTGTTCCGGAATGCCCTGGAAAAAGATGTAAATATCGTCATCGCGGTTTTCGCAGGACAAATCTGTACAATAATCAAGTGTGATCTGTACCTGGATGCCGAGATCCGGAATGACAAATACCTGGAAACTGGTTTTCAGACCATCAGGCGTATCGGGAAGCCGCATGTTTTCCGATGCCGCCCGATCGCTGAATTCCTCCCAGCGCAGAACTGCTGTCGGTATTGCCGGCTGCTCTGGAGCAGATCCACATCCGGAACCTGCCGCCTGTGCATCTGCTGAAAAATATTGAGTCCGCGTATTATCGACTTTTAGAGGAAAATGGAACATGAGTTTTTGATTCCTTTCTACTTTAGGAAAAGGAGAAGGGATTCCCTCTGTCTGTCAATGGCCTGAACCGTAGATACTAGAGGAGGATGGCCCCAGAAATGCTTTTCCTTTACCTTTATTTGAAAATGGTTAACATTTTAAATCAGAAAAATACGGATATTATTCCATAAAGAGGTCCCGGCTGGCAAACTGCGGATCACAGGTTAAATGAATTCCCAGTTTCCGGAGACCTGCCTCATCTCCCGGTGGCGGCAGATGGGAAATGTGCATTTCACAACCGGAAAGTTCAGAAAGTTTTCGAAGGGCCTTCTAGGTATCTTGACTGGTTGTTGCACTGGCTCCCAGAGCAATAAGGGTTTCATCCAGATCCAGACCGGCATGACGGCTGTTGAGAATATTCTGTTTCATGTTTACAATGGAGTCCACAATCTGCGGTGCAAGCAGGTGTGTGGAATCCGGAATGCCTGCCAGACATTTGACAGCATTGAGAATACAACTGGAGGCAGAATGCATCAGAGGAGAATTTTTACCGGTGACAATGGTTCCATCCTGTAATTCAACCGCGGCTCCGCAGAAAAATCCGTCGTTACCTTTTCCGGGAGTGGAAGCGGCATCGTGAGCGGCTTTGCGAGCAGGGGGGACTACGGGTCTGTCTTCCTGGTGGAGATTTAGATTGTCCATCAGGACTTTAATTCTGTCAAGCGTCTGCACGGATGCAGCGCCCAGCGCATATTCGCACTGATAGCGAAAACTTCTGCGAATGACTTCCTGCTCCGCCGCCTTCCTTACGATAGCATCATTGGTAATGGCAAAGCCCACTTTATTGACGCCCATATCAGTAGGAGATCGGTAAGCCTGATCCTTACCCATGATGCGCTCACAGATTCTGCGGAGAACCGGGAAGGTGGCAATATCCCGGTTGTAATTGACAGCAGTTTGATGGAATGCTTCCAGATGGAATGGGTCAATCATATTGACATCACCGATATCTGCTGTGGCCGCCTCATAGGCAATGTTGACCGGGTGGTTCAGCGGCAGGTTCCACACTGGAAATGTTTCAAATTTCGCGTAACCTGCAGAGACACCCCGGATATATTCATGATAGACCTGGGAAAGGCAGGTGGCCATCTGTCCGGAACTGGGACCGGGGCCGGTAACAACAACAATGGGTTTGCTGCTTTCGATATATTCGTTGATTCCATAGCCTTTTTCGCTGACGATAAGATCTACATCCGCAGGATATCCCTGGATAGCACGATGTCTGTAAACGCGGACAGAACGGCGCTCCAGTTTGTTGATAAAACTATTGACAGCAGGATGATCCTCATAGCGGGTTACGACAACAGCTTTGACGGAAATGCCCCATTCCCTGAGATTGTCAATGATGCGAAGTGTATCACTGTCATAGGAGATTCCGAAATCCGCACGGATTTTTTTCCTTTCGATATCGCCGGCATAGATGCAGATGACGACATCGATCTGATCTTTCAAGGTGGAAAGCAATCGCAGTTTTACGTTCGGGTCAAATCCCGGCAGAATTCTGGCAGCATGAAAATCGCAAGACAGTTTTCCTCCGAATTCCAGATACAATTTGTTATTGAAGCGCCTGGCACGTTCCAGAATTTCTTTAGACTGAAGCTTCAAATACAATTCATTGTCAAAACCACTTTCCCCTGTCATCATTTCCTTCCTTCGGAACCGCCTTTATAGCGGAGAGCCGCTTGTGTGAGATTGTCAGATTTTAAGAAATATAGGAGAGATCCGGTCTTTTTTCAAGTTACATGAAATGTAATTTCAAGAGATAAAAGATTATTGCGGAGAAGAATTTTCTTTTTTGATTTTTGTCCTGAAAGAATGAAAAACATGCCTTCAAGCGTTATAGTATACAGTTACATTTTGAAGAGAGAGAAAAGAAGGAGCTGTTCTTGATTGTATGAGCATTATGGCGTCTTTGACAGTAGCATTTCTGATCGGTATTTAGATGTCCGTCTGCGGGCTTGGCTACAAAATCGGTTCGGTTGGAAAGGTTTATCCGATTCAGTCCGCAAGCATGCTGTCTTTGTTTGGATTCGTGGTTTTCGGAATTCTGGGGCTTTGGAAGCAGCAGAGTATGCCTTGGAGTGTATTCTGTGTCGCGGCTGTGATGGGATTCACACAGTATGCCGGGATTCGTCTTATGCGGAAGGCGCTTCAGACGGGGCCTTTTTCGCCGGTATGGTGTGCCGTTTCACTGGCTTTTGTTCCGGTGATTGTTTATTCTGCCATTGCACTGAAGGAAACGTTGTCTTTGTGGAAAATCCTGTCCATACTCGCCACTGCCGGAGCAATTGTGAGTGCAAGTTTCAGTGCAAATGACCCCGGAGGGCCGAAGGCGGATGGAATCCGGAAGAAAATGCTTTATGGGATGATGCTGGTTCTGCTTCTTGGTCTTATCAGTTTATGCAGTGTGGGACTGAAATTCTGTGATAACTGGTTTTTGAACGGATCTGAAGAGAGTGTGCTGAGTCAGTCGGGAGATCTTGTCTTAAGTGTGCTTTACTTTTTTATGGGGGTTCCATGTGCTCTGGACTTATCCTTGTCCAGAACCTGGCGCTGGAACAGACAGGCGTGGATTGGTGGATGTTTGCTGACTGGCGGAGCCTTGGTACAGTTTGCGCTCCTGAAGCATTTTATTGCGTTGCCTGCCATGATTCTTTTCGCCATGAGTTACAGCACATCGATTTTGCTGACAACGTTGGTGTCCACGATTTTTTACCACGAAAAAAGAACGCTGAGCTGGTACTTGACCTTAGGTTGTTCTGTGCTGGCCATCCTGCTGAATTCTGTGCCGGTTCAGAAATGACAAGGGTGCCGGAATGATTAAATGATTATTAGTATTATTCCGGAATGCATTGTTATTGAATTACAGGCCACTCTGTGACGGGAGCCTGGAAAGAGCTGAAGGCGGGGCAGGTGTTTATTGTATTGACAGATTTTGCAAATACTCAAAAGTATTTTGCAACGGTTTAAAAAAGGATTGAATGCAAAAATGTCTCTGAAAAAGAATAAGCGAATTGTTCTTGGTGCTGATCCCGGTGCCGTTCCCTTGAAAAATATGATAAAAAAGCATTTGATTACAAGTGGTTTTGAGATCACTGACATCAATGGAGAAAGAACGGATTTGCCATTTTATGAAGCTGCGGCGAAAGCCTGTCATTTTTTGTTGGAGGGGAATGCGGATCTTGGCATACTTCTGTGTGGAACAGGTGCAGGTGTATGCATTGCTGCAAGTCAGTTTGCCGGAATTACGGCTGTATGCTGCGAGTCGGTCAAGACCGCCCGCCAGGCCCGGGTGATTAATGATGCCAATGTCATGACAATGGGAGCCATGATCGTGAATGAAGAAACCGCATGCGCAATGGCGGACGCCTTTACAAGCGCTTCATTTGGGGAAGGTCTTGAAGCATCCGTCCGAGATTTTTTGAAGGATGCCGTGAAAAAAATAGCGGAATTAAGGTCCTGAAAAAAGATTTTTTATAAAGAGACGGAATGGCAGACCGAATAGTATTTATCTGAATAAAAAGCTATAGATAAATATCTTATCGGGATAATTGGAATTGCAGCAGATTATCCGGATTTTACAGAAAGACTGGATTTCATGCGATCAAAGTTGATTTACTTTTCTTCCATGGAATGAGTCTGCTGCTTGCCAGCCTGCCAGAGGAGACGGGGACCGTCGCCAAAGTGGATCATTGCCTCCTGGAACTGAATTATGTCTATATCCGGAATTTGGTGGATGAGTTCAGCGAAAAAGAGATCCCAGTCTCCCATGGCGTCATGAAGCGAGATTGTGACAGGTGCCGGATTTTCCGGATTGGATGACTTGAGCGTGAGGTCCAGAAAAAGCGAACGATAGGCAAAGGATGGACGCATTTCAGCTTCAATTTTCAGAATATCAGCCCATTCAAAGGCATTTTCAATGGTTTTTCTTCCACCGTCATACCGATGTATCAGAATAAATTCATGGGCGGTTGTTTTCAGGCAGGGACAGAATCTCCAGTTGTGAAGATTCTGCAGGATTGTTTGAAGCCATTGGAACATGGATTTTTTCTTTCCTTTATCTTATTTGGGATCTGGAGAATTTCCTGTTATTTCTCCAGAGCAAGTTCCCGGATAAACCATAGACAGTGATGTCCTTTTATTTCTTGAAAACTTCCAGAATATGGAGGCGGGAATCCTTCTTTTCAAGGCGTATTTTGGGCATTTTTTCGAAAAATAGCCTAAATGAAAATGTTTTTTTAAAAGAAACATGTCCGCCTTTTTTTCTGCTGCAGAACAATTCCATTTTTCGGTGGAAAAAATCCCGCATAAAATACAAACGCCTTTGGAAGGAATCAGATCTTTTCATATTCTTTCATGAAAGTTTCCAAAGCAGACGCGGTTTCCTCCCAGGCAATCGTTGCTTTGGAGATGTCGTAATCCAGCTCTTTTAAGCGCTTTTGAATTCCTGCATAATCCACAGTACCGCCGGAAGGGGAGGCGGTAGAGGAAGAAAGCTGTTCAATCAGAAGAGCCTTTTCCTCTTCGCCTTTTTCTATGACTTTTTCGAGTTTAGCCACTTCCCGTTCCAGACGGCGTTTTTCCGGCAGCATTTCACTGCGTTTCTAGGCTTTTTCCTTGCGGCGTTCTTTTTGATTCAGTTCTCCTGCATTGTTTGATTGCACAGAGGTGGAGTCTGAATGAGAAAGAGGATGTTCTGATTCAGCCGTCTGTTTCCGGAGTGCTTCCTCCTCGGCCGTTTTTTCCCTGTAGTAGTCAAATCCTCCATGGAATCTTCGGACGGATCCTGGGCGCATTTCCAAAATTTCATGGACAGATCCCCGGAGGAATTCTACGTCATGACTGACAAGGCAGACCGTTCCCTGATAATTTTTCAACGCTTCCTGAAGAGCCTCACGTGCTGCAATATCCAAGTGGGTTGTAGGTTCATCCAGAATCAGCAGATTCGGTGGATTGACAAAAATTCTGGCAAAGCATAGACGAATTTTTTCTCCGCCGCTCAATACCTGGCACTGCTTTAATGCAGCCTCACCTGAAAAACCGAAGGCTCCAAGAATTTCACGGACTCTCTGCCCTGTTATCTCAGAACCGGCTGCCGCATTTTTGACAACATCAAAAGCGGTTTCTTCCGCAGGAAGCAGTTCTGCAAACTCCTGAGCCTGATATCCAGGAATGACCTTGTGGCCAAGACGACGGGTGCCTTCCGTGGGAATCAAACGTCCGGCAATGATTTTTAACAATGTACTTTTGCCCATGCCGTTATAACCCACGATTCCCAGTTTATCCCCTTTCATGATGGAAAGAGAGACATCCCGTAGAACCCAGTGTGTTCCGTCGTAGGAATGGGAAACGTGCTCCAGCGTTAAAACTTCATTGCCACAGTGGGGCGGTTCAGGAATCCGGATCTGGCTGTGAAAATGAAGTTCTTCCGGAAGATCCACGTCTTGAATTTTGTCAAGCATTTTGATCCAGGACTGCACCTGAGAGGCTTTGGTTGCTTTGGCACGGAAACGGTTGATGTTGTCTTCCAGTTTTTGTTTTTTCCGTTCCGTATTCTTCTAGGCTGCTCGGGCAAGAAGATAACGGTTTTCCCGCTCTTTTACATAAAAATTGTAATTACCCGGGTAGCGGGTGATTTTTCCGCCGTTGATTTCCATCGTAATGTTTGTCAGAGAGTTCAGCAGAAAACGGTCGTGTGAAATCAGCAGAAGGGTTCCTTCAAAGGATTTCAGGCGGCGCTGCAACCATTCAACAGCGGGAATGTCCAGATAGTTGGAGGGTTCGTCCAGAAGAAGAATATCAGGTTCCCCAAGAAGCACTCGAGCCATGCAGGCACGCATCTGCCATCCGCCGGAGAAATCTCCCATGGGTTTGGCAAGATCG
>CASERY010000153.1 GCA_949290385.1 uncultured bacterium
AAGACTCTGCATTAAAATAACCGTGGACTCATAAAAAATCAACTGAAAAAAAACGACCCCGGTTAAATTCTTTTTTATTTGATTAAATATGAGTTAGTTAAATGAATTATAAAATCGGGATATATAAAACGCTCTTTTCCCCGTTTTTGACTTTCAGGAAGAATTTCAGATTTTTTGTATCTGTTTTTCTTGCAATCCCGTTTGTATTTACACATCCAGGAAAGATTCCTTGGTCCGGTGCGAATATACCGATTGAACAATTCCAAGACAAATTAAAATGGTCATAAGAAAAGTCCCCCCGTAACTTACCAGTGGCAGTGGCAAACCCGTGATAGGAACCATGCGTATGCACATTCCTACATTTACAAAAACATGAACCATAATCAGCATTCCTATACCGACACAGAGATTCCTTCCGAAGGCATCCGGCGCCATGAGGGCCGTTCTGAATATAGAGAACTGGAGCAGTGCAAACAGTGCTAAAAGAATAATGCTTCCAATAAAGCCGGTTTCTTCCGCAATGACAGGAAAAATAAAGTCAGAATGAGCCACAGTTCTTGGCAGGTATCCCAGCGAACAATGAGTTCCCTGCATATAGCCTTTTCCGGAAAAGCCGCCGCTTCCAACAGCGATTTCAGATTGAATTGCACTCCATCCACGATTCAGCGGATCTTTCTCCGGATCCAGGAAAGTAATAATTCTGTCCCTCTGATACGGCTTAAGCTGATAATAGGCAAAAGGCGCAGCAATTGAAAGAATTACAAGAACAATGACGATGTATCTCCATTTCAAATTGGAGACAAATGCAATGGATCCGATTACCGGAATAAGTACAGCTGATGTACCGAAGTCCGGTTCTTTCAGAATCAGAATAATCGGTACCACGGAGAGAAGCAATACCGCCGCCATCCATAGAAAATGATTTACATTGGCTTTTCTCATGGAAAGAATCCATGAGATAGATATAATCAATGCCAACTTGGCAAATTCAGACGGCTGAAATGTAATGCCTCCAACTTGGATCCATTGTTTACCCCCGGAGAGTGTAACTCCGTGAACCAGGACAAAAACAAGACTTGCCAGTGCCAGTGGATAAAATAAAATGGAAAGCGGTCCCAGCCATCGGTAATCCATGAATACCAGAATAAGCCAGGCCATGAGGCCTACACAGGCATAAAGGATCTGGCGCTTCCAGAATATTTCAGCGAAATTGCCTCCGACCTGCTGTCCTGCGCCATAGATAAATGTGCAACCGATAAAAAGAAGCAGAAGTAGAGGAACGATCTGAAACAGATCAAAACGTCCAAAGAAACGCTTTAGAAAGGCAAAGAAGGAATTGGCATTTTGCTCACTGTTTTTTCCTTCTACACCGTCTGTTCTCGAAATTTTTCTTCTTTTTGCTGCGGTTCTGGGCATGGTGTGGATACTCTGTATCGTGATTGCATTGTTCGGCAGACCATCCGATATGAGGCAGAATAACATCCTGCGGATAAAAAGCCTGAAACAATGGTATTTTCTGTTAATTGACGAAAAGAAGAAAACTTTGAAAAATCTGTTGGATCTGAAAAGTCCCGCCGGCATCTCCATAGAAGAGATTTCCTGCAAATAATGTAAAGAAACTGGATGCAGATGTATCCGGAAATAATAAAATACAGATTCCCGGAGGATTGTTTCCCGGTTCAGAACTTTGCAAACAACTTTTCTTCTTTCTTCTTTTCAAAACAGCAGACATTTAAAAATCTGTCTTGAAGAGAGAAAAGAAAATGATCTTTGTCCGATTATCCTGTCTGCAATGCACTGTAAAGTCGTCTCTCTGCACTGCCTAGTTAGCCAGAATTATTAGTCCGCTTTGTGCGACCACCAGGATCTTGAAAACTGCAAACTCCTGAATGTTTTTCAATTCTTTGAAATGACGTTATTATACTGTGATTCAACCTCCAAATAGAAGAATTCTACAGCTCCCGTTTTCTGAAAACAAATCTTTTTGACTGGAAAGACCGTGGAAAACACTCTTTGTTTAGAAAAGCTGCCGGAGGCCTGTTGCAGGAAGCTCCGGCAGGAAGAAAATATACAAAAGGTACAAAAGCCCGTAAATTATACCCGGAATGTCTGGTCGCGTCTGGGACCGACGGATATAATACCGATTTTTGCATCGAGGAATTCTGCCACACGCTTCAGGTATTTACGGGCATTTTCCGGAAGATCATCCATCGTACGGGCTTCCACAGTGGAAGTTTTCCAACCCGGCATGCTTTCATAAACAGGTTCAATACGAGCCATATCTGAAACATCTGCGGGGAAGTCTGTTGTGACTTTACCGTCAATGCGGTATCCCGTACAAAGTTTAATTTCGTCCAGGTCATCCAGAACATCAAGCTTGGTCACTGCCAGGTAATCAACTCCGTTAATCATGCAGCTGTACTTAGAGGCTACAAGGTCAAGCCATCCGCAGCGTCTCGGCCGACCGGTAGTTGCTCCGAATTCTCCACCCTTGTCCTGAAGATACTTCCCGAGGTCGTCATGAAGCTCTGTGGGGAAGGGCCCTTCGCCAACCCGTGTCATATAGGCTTTCAGAACACCCCAGACTTCTGTGACCGCTTTCGGAGGAAGACCGGTTCCGGTACAGGCTCCTCCGCTGGTGGTATTGCTGCTGGTGACAAAGGGGTAGGTGCCATGGTCTATATCCAGGAATGCGCCCTGTGCACCTTCCAGGAGGAGATGCTTCCCTTCTTTAACAGCCTGATGAATGGTGACGACTGTATCTTTGACATAAGGTTTCAAATAGTCAATGGCTATGGCCATTTCAGCCCAGGCCTTATCCGCATCCAGAGGTTCGGCACCCAGAGGTCCGTAAGTACGATTGTAGTCTTCAGCTCCTTCACGGAAAAGTTTTTCAAAACGGTCTTTGTGAAGAATTTCAAGACCTCGTATGCCGGTGCGGTTTGCTTTGGCTGCATAAGCTGGACCAATACCGCGTTTTGTTGTGCCGATTTTTTTCCCTGCGGCTGCTTTGTTTTCATTGTAAGCATCCAGCAGCTTGTGCCAGGGCATAATCAGATGACAACGGCAGGAAAGCTGCAGTTTTGACACATCGATACCGCGTCCGGTCAGGGCTTTCATCTCATCCATGAGGCCTATGGGGTCTACAACCAGGCCGTTAGCTATGACGCAATCCGTATCTTTGCGGAGAATGCCGGAAGGAATCAGATGAAGCACAAACTTTTCATCTCCGATTTCTACGGTGTGTCCGGCATTGTTTCCGCCCTGAAAGCGAATAACCATACCGGCATCTGCGGTCAGAACATCGATAATCTTACCTTTGCCTTCATCGCCCCACTGGACGCCAACAAGAACGCTTACTGCCATAATATCTTTCCAAACTGTATAGTTTCACTCTGCTGTTGAAAATATCCGGCAGGCATCGGAAGCAGAAGTCCGTGCCGCCTGCACCCGTGTTCATTTTACTTCATTACAGACTTACCTTGTAAAATACTGTTTTTCTGTAAAAAATCAAACCGAAGATCCGATTTTTTGCAGGAATACTTTTTTATGGAAAACTTTCCCGGAAAAGTTGAAAAATATGCTGGATATGGTATCTTTCCATTTGATTGTTATTTGAATATTACCGAGTCAAATCTACAGCATGTTCCCAAGGGTTCTGCTGATCCAGTGAAGGAATTCAATTATGACGGAAAATCATCTCACTTCCGGAGTGTCTCAGGAGGAAATTCAATCTGTTCTTCTGAAGATGGGCAGACAGGCTAAAAAAGCTTCTTATCTTCTGGCCAATGCCTCCACCGAGGATAAAAACCGGTGGCTTCTTGCTATGGCCGATGCCCTGGAACGCGATACGGATCTTATTCTCAAGGCAAACCTTAACGATATGGAAACAGCCCGGAAGAACGGTTTGTCTGAAGCCATGCTTGACCGCTTGATGCTTGATCCGGCCAGAGTCAGGGATATTGCTCAGGCTCTCCGACATGTGGTAACACTGCCGGATCCGGCTAACAGAATTCTTTCCAGTACCGTGCGTCCGAATGGATTGAGAATCGATAAAGTTTCTGTACCCATCGGAGTGATCGGTATTATTTATGAATCCAGACCGAATGTGACCGTGGATGCTGCCGGCCTCTGTCTCAAAGCCGGGAATGCTGTGATTCTGCGTGGAGGATCGGAGGCCTTTCATTCTAATATGGCATTGACTCAATGTATTGCCTCTGCAGCAGAAGCCGCAGGCATGCCTCATGGCGCGGTGCAGCTGATTCCTATGACGGATCATGCTGCGGTATCTGTGCTTCTGAAAATGGATCAGTATTTAAGTCTGATTATTCCGAGAGGCGGAGAAAGACTGATCCGAATGGTTGTGAATGAGTCGACAATCCCTGTTATTAAACACTACAAAGGCGTATGCCATATTTTTGTGGAGAAGACCTGCGATCAGGAGCAGTCTTTGAAAATAATTGAAAATGCAAAATGTCAAAGACCTGGCACCTGCAATGCCGTGGAAACGTTACTGATCCACAGACCTGTGGTTGCAGAATTCCTTCCAAAGCTTTATGCTTATCTCAAGGAGAAAAACGTGGAAATGGTGGGAGATGCCTCCTGCCGCGCAATCATCCCGGAAATGGGAGAAGCCGTTGAGGAAGACTGGTATACAGAATATCTCTGCAAAAAGATTTCCATAAAAGTTGTAGAAAGTGTAGAAGAGGCCGTAGATCACATTAATCACTATGGATCCGGACACAGCGATTCCATTCTCACACAGGATGAGAAGGCTGCTGAATATTTCTTGAATCTCGTAGATTCTGCGGCGGTTTATGTGAATGCATCAACCCGTTTTACCGATGGCGGCGAGTTCGGCATGGGAGCTGAAATCGGGATCAGTACCGATAAGCTTCATGCGCGTGGCCCCATGGGGCTTCCGGAATTGACCAGCTACAAATATAAGATCTATGGAAATGGCCAGATCCGCTGAGGAATGCTGCAAATCCGAAAAAATGAGGTTTCCCCCGGGATGGGAAGAAAGTCCCGGGAAATTCCTATCTTTAGAGTTTAGAATTCGGAAATCTGCAATGGTATGCATACAGGACTAAAACTGTTGTCATGCTGAATCTTATAACGCATGGAGAAGAGGCACCTTTCTTTAGAGCTGTTTATTATACAGCAGGAATGAGAAATGCCGTCCTTGCTCTGAGACGGAGATGAACCCGGAATGACCTAGGAAAAAAATGCTGTTATCCTGACCCTTGGCTGCCGTCTGAATCAGGCGGACAGCGCACTTTTGAGCGACCGACTGACCAGACTTGGTTTTTAGATAGTATCACTGGATTCTGTTAAACAGGCTCCGGATGTGATCATCGTGAATTCATGTGCGGTGACAGCTATGGCTGCGAAGAAGTCCAGACATGTTTTGAAAAATATGCGGGCAAAGTATCCGGACTCATTCCTGATCATTACCGGCTGTGCCGCAGATGTGGAAAAGACCGTTTTCGCAGATAAGGCGGATTTTGATCTGCTCCTGACCAATGAGGAAAAAAAGAGAATAGAGGAGATCCTTCGGGAGAAAATCCCCTCCTTGAACCATCCCCTTCAGAAAAGCTGTCGTGGAGTCTCCAGCACGGAAGAACGGATCTTTTTCGAACATGCGCATGAATCCTTTCCTTTCCGCACCCGTGGAATTTTAAAAGTGCAGGAAGGCTGTGAAAATTTCTGCACTTACTGCATTGTACCTTATGCCCGGGGGCCGGAACGCTCCAGAGATCTTCAGGAAACGCTGGATGACTTTAAGAGATTTCTGGATGCCGGCGTTCAGGAAATAGTGCTTTCAGGAGTCAACATATGCAATTATCAATGCGGAAAAACAAATCTTACCGGACTCTTGGAGAAACTGCTGGAAATTCCCGGGGATTACAGAATCCGTCTAAGTTCCACGGAACCGGGACCTGTCCTGCCGGATCTGATTGCATGTATGAAGGAATCCCGGGGAAAAGTCTGTTCTTTTCTGCATCTTCCGCTTCAAAGTGGTTCCGATGCAATACTTCGCAGGATGGGGAGAAAGTATCAGACCGGTGAATACCTTGAGTTTATCCGAAATGCAAGAGATCTTATTGAACATATTCATATCGGGACGGATTTAATTACAGGTTTTCCAGGGGAAACAGAAGAATATTTTAAAGAGTCAGCGGCATTTGCCGAGAAATGTTCATTCGCAAATATGCATGTTTTCCCGTATTCTCCACGTGCAGGGACTCCTGCGGCAGAAATGCCCGAGCGCGTGACAGGAAAGGAACTGGAAAGACGTATAGAGTATCTCAGTTAGCTGAAAGAAAGGTCGGCCCTGCATTTTCAGAAGTCACTCGAAGGCAGTTTTGAATCGGTCCTGATTGAGAAGCGCCTGGAGAACAACGGATGGGAGGGATGGACCGGCAATTATGTTCGTGCACGGGTTTATTCACAAAATGATTTGTCCAGGAAACTTGTTCGTGTTCGTCTCGGCTCCTGTATTCAGCCTGGTGTTTTGTCTGCAGAACTGCTTCGAGATTGATGCAGGGGCTGTTTTATGGAGAGTTTTTTAGCGGGAATCTCTGAAAAAGGATATTTTTTTCAAAAAGTA
>CASERY010000154.1 GCA_949290385.1 uncultured bacterium
CTATCGTCTAGAGGCCTAGGACATCAGGTTTTCATCCTGGTAACCCGGGTTCGAATCCCGGTGGGGATGCCACTGATACAGTTTTTCAGATGGAAGTGGTTGTTCCGATTATCTGGCATACCGCAGCTTAGATTCAGTTTAAAGACTTTTTTCTACCTGTTTTTCAATTTTTTCAATCTTGAAGATTATTCAGGGTTCTCCTGCGCCAAAGGGAAAAAACAGATTGATTTTTTATCTCCAGGACCTTTTCATTCTCGTAAGCGTCTCTTTTCCGAAAGCCTACAAAATGAAAAATATACTGTTCCCCTGTATTAGATTCAGGAAATGCAGCCATTTGCATCCTTTTTCCAGAAGGAGTTGCAGAAAAACAACAATAGCAGAAATAACGGATTCCGTATAACCACGAATTTCATTAGAAATTTTTCATCTCTTTCTCTATTTCGGATTCAGAACAAAGTAAGATGTTTTCCACACGCGGGTCCCTCTTTTGATTTGAACAAATAAATCCGCCACGATATATTTCAGACAATTTTCTGCCGACCTGATTTTCCACCCTCCAAATCCGATTGAAAGGACCCTTTCTCAATGAAGATCCCCAATGAAAACCCCTTTGCTGCTTCCGGAGCATTCTGGATTCAACCGGCCGGGGATTTGTCGCCGGATTCTTTTGAATGTTTCCGCAAAGTCTTTTTTTCAGACGAAATCCATGCAGTACTTTTCATTTCCGCAGATACAGACTTCATCATCTATCTCGACGGACAGGAAATTTTCAGAGGCCAGTTTCCGGATTATCGGCACCGGAAAACCTGGACAGCGGTCCCCTTGAATCTGCAGCGGGGCACTCATGTTCTTGCCATTCTTGTCTATGCATGCGGGAAAGCCTTTTCCACCGGTGTCCGTGGCTGCATGTCCATGATCTGTACGCTGAAGCAGGGACCACGAGTTCTTCTTTCCTCTGACTGCAGCTGGAAGGCAAAGCTTCACAGTTCCATTCTCTCCGGCATTCAGCAGATCCGGACGAGCCAGCTTGGTTTTGTTATGACTATCGACGCCCGGAAGGAAGAAGACTGGACAGCAAAAAATTTTGATGATCGTTCATGGCCGTATGCCGTTCCCTGGATCCCATCAGACGGAATCTGCCGAATTGATCTGGAACAGCGTCCTGTTCCGCCCCCGCGTCTCTGCGGCAGAACAGTCTTTAAACCGGTCAAGGCCGGCTGGATCTCCAGGACAAAAGAGTATCCATCCTATGCACAGACCGTCAGTCAGGGCGACCGGATCGCTTTTGAATCTCTGGAAAACGTCTTTGACACACTTCCCGACGGAGACCTTCTGAGCCGCAGTCTTCCGAATTTTCCTGAAAACAACCGAAATGCTGCGGATACTCTCCGCGGCTTCATGCTCATCTCCGACACTCTGGAAGAGAACACCGGCTTTATTGAAATAGAAATCAAAGCCCCGGAGGGAACCCTTATCGATATCTCTCATGGAGAACATCTTGCAGACGGCACGGTCCGGGCTTTTGTCGGCGGCCGGAATTTTACAGACCGTCTCATCTGTCACGACGGCTGGAATTCCATAGCATTTCCATTCCGGAGAATCGGTGCACGCTATCTTCAAATTCATGTTTTTCCTCCGGATCCTGCGGAACGCATACGTATCCGTTATCTGGGCATTCAACGTTTTGAAACAGCACTCCCCCCTCTGACATCCTTCACCGCCGTACCCCGGGGGATGACAGACCATCTCCGGGAAACAGCCGCACGAACACTCCTTATGTGCATGCATGATCACTATGAGGACTGCCCGTGGCGAGAACAAAGTCTTTATGCCTACGATTCCCGGAATCAAATGCTTTTCGGTTACTGTCTCTGGGGAAACTACCCCTTCGCCCGTGCCTCTCTGGATCTGCTGGGCAAAGGCATGGGAGATAACGGACTCCTGAATATGTGTGCCCCCAATGAACCGGGATCACTCAAAATCATACTCTTCTCCCATGTATGGATCAGTGCCGTGCGGGAATATACGCTGTACAGCGGAGATTTCTCCCTCTTCAGAAAATACCGCTCTCAAATTCAGAAGATGGTCCATCATATTCTTCAGAAAACAGATCCGGATACCGGACTCCTTCTGGAACCCTTCGGACAGGATCTCTGGAATTTTACAGAATGGGTCCCCGGACTGGAAGGTGTTTACAGACCTTCTGCAAAAGATGTCCAACGATTTTCAGCTCCTTACAACGCCTATGCCGCAGAAGCGCTGGAATCCTGTGCAGACCTTCTCCAAATGGACAGCACGAATTCTGATGAGGAGGAAGCCTATCTGCGGAAACGAATCCTCACCTTGAAACAAGCAGTCCATCAGGCATTCTTCATTCCGGCGGAAAATCTTTATGCTTCCTTTGTGAATCCGGACAGGACCCTATGTTCGGAAAGACATCTTCATACACAGTATCTGATGCTGAGCCTTGAAATCACTCCGGACCCCCTCAAACAGGCTGTTTTTCAGGCATCTCTTCAAGGACACATGCCCTTCTCTTTCAGTCCGCTGCTCTATCAGATGCGTGCCTTGACGGAAATTTCGCCCGCCTCAAGAAAATATGTCCGTGAATATGCCGACAGCAAATTCTGCGCCATGCTCCACTGCGGGGCTACCACCTTCTGGGAAGTCGAAGAGGGAGAAAAAGCCTTTTCCAAAGCTGGAAGTCTCTGTCATGCCTGGAGCAGCATCCACGCATGGTATTACGGGACCGTCACACTGGGAATCCGTCCGGCAAAACCAGGATTCCGGGAATTCTTTGTCCGGATCGACCCCGGGACATTTCAGTCCGCCTCAGGCGACATGCCTGTACCCGGAGGAGTCATTCATTGCGAATGGACGCGCAATCCGGATGGTTCTCTGAATGTTTCAATCGTTCATCCACAAGCCTGCCGTCCGTTGTTCCAGCCGTTTGAAGAAGCACCCTATGCAAATGTCAGGACAGAATCCGTTTAAGGAATCTGCGTCTACTTTTATTCAGCGTGGTATATTCCATTCCTGCCGGATATTTCCCCTTTCCGGCAGGAATCATTTTTTCATACAATCCCCGGTATTTCAGAGGGCTTTCATTGAAACTTCGACTTCAGTAAAATCATTCCAAGTGCATGTGGCTGCAGCGTTAAAGTAATTTTCTGTTTTTTCCCTTCCCTGTTTTCTCCTGAATGGATTTCAGCCATACAGGAATCCATCTCCGGAAGACTCAGCAGAAGACCGCTTGTTTCCCAGTCTTTAAAATGAAGCACAACAGGTACAGGTTCATTCCGAAAATTCTCCACGACAACCCGGCCTTCAGAAACATCCGCATTCCGGAAGAGGTGGAGTGCCACACCGGCAGGAGCTTCCAGCTCCACGCCCAAAACATCCATCAGAGTATGTCGCAGAAGCGCCAGTTCTTCCGCTCCCATCTTCAGAAGATCCCACAGATTAGTAGGTGTATGCAGGAGGAGTCCCCAGGAGGTTTTAACTATGCTCTTTCCGGACTCCACTGTTGTTCCAGCGAAAGACATTTCTGCATTCCCGCGCATTTCCAGATTCCGGCTGAGTCCACAACCATTCAGAAAGCCATCCGTTGCAAGCATCGGAATGCCTTTCTGCTGAAAATCCAGGACGCACACAGCCGCATTCTGGAAGTCTGCACTCTGGGCTCCCAAGAAAAGCGACAAGGCCGATTCATCCAGGGATGCCGCCGGCACCACAGGCAGTCCCAGCATTCCCGCGAAACCGCAGAGACGCTGTTCGCAGGATGGATCCTTGTTCGGACATTTCGGCACAGAGACACCCCACCGTACAAATCCTTCCAACTCTTCAGCCAACTATTGGAGCCCGCTCACTTCATGCAGGAAGGCTTGGGCGTCCAGAAACCCGTTCCGAACATCCGTATCCCCGTTAAAAACAGCAATGCCTTTCCGTGAAGATGCCAGATAGTCAAAACAATGCAGAAGACTTTCCCGGGCACCGCCAAGAATCGTCTCGCGTGCCTGTTCTACGAATACTGCCGGAGACGTTCCAAGAGGATCATACCATCCGCCTCCACATTTTTCAGGAGCAATACAGTTCATCCAGCCCATCAGGAATGATGCCTGCGTCTGGGGAATGCTTCCAGCTGCGGAACAGTCCGGATCACGTGTCTCAGTTCCCACCCATACACCGTCAAAAAAATCGGATTCACGAATCACATCGTACCCGCGGCTGTAATACTCATCGTACCAGCATGGGTACTTCAGGATAAAGCGGACACGGGGATTAACCTTCCGCGCCGGAGTCACCAGAAAATCCCTGGCAACCTAAAGCATAAGGCTGCTGCGTGCGTCGCCCCAGCTCATCTCGCCTTTCTGACGAACGCATTCCTCACAGGTACAGCATGAAAAGAAAAAGTCATCCAGAATGATTTCATCAAAGACAGCTGCACAGTCTACGGATAATTCCTGAAGAGACTTCTTCGCCTGTTCATCCGTGAAACATGTCGTTACATCCCAACCAGAGATCCGGCTGCTCAGCATGGTTGTAGTAAGACATCCACTAACTTCAAAGCCTTCCGACAAAAAATAATCCCGCAGGAATAAAAGCATTTCCCTGGGAATCCGCACTCTATGCCGATAGCTTTCCAAATACAGTTTTCGGATAGAATGCTTCCGAAACCAATCAACTGCATTCTCGCGTTCATTCTGCATTTGATAGAAGGCTCTCACAGAGTCCACCTTACAGGTCATAGAAAAAAAATGCATTGTTCTTTTATCTCCCGTTTTTCCAATGCCAGACATTGCTGTTGCAAAAAGGAAGGCCAAATCATGGACTGCCTTGCCACTGAAATCTGTTTCAATGTTTCTCTAGGCAGACTGTCTGTGGCCCAGCTCAAAGAAGCTGCCTTGCCACTGAAATCTGTTTCAATGAGAATGAAGATATAACTCTTCTCTTCCGTTTGCAACCCTTCGGATAGGAAAAAATGAACTCAAAAATCGGATATTTTATCAGCATTTTCATGAGAATTTATTCTTTTTTAACATGGATCCGTTTGATATGCCGCAGAAAATGCAATATCTTTCAAAAAGAAAAGGCTCCACAGTCTCAGTTTCTCCCTTCAAGCTGCAGAACAGTTTACAGATTCTTTTACAGAACCTAGAAAACCGGTGGCTTCCCCGGAGAACCGTAATTCCGCCGTCCTCTTCTAAAAGGATGTCGGAAGAAATTCATCTATTCAGACAGATCGTTTCTTCATATAAAACAAAGGATTCGCCATGGAACACAAGGAAATCATCAAGCAAATTCAGAAAACCGCCAAAATTCTTCATCGTGAAATGATGTGCACTGCAAAAAGCGGAATGATTTCTATCCGGGACAAGGGAAAAATCTTCTTTACCATGCCCCATGCATTTTTTCCCGGCTTAAAGGAAACAGACATCCATTTCGCCACAGAAATCGAAAAGCCTCAAAATCTTTCCTCTGAAGAATTTCCGCCAGACTTGGCCATTCATTTATCACTCTATCAGAAGCATCCTGAACTGGGAGCCATTCTTCACGCATTTCCCCAGTCCGCCGGATCCCTTGCCATTGCCGGACTCGATATTCAGACGCATTATCAGACGGATTCTCTTGAAATGCTTGGAAATGTCATTCCCATCCTCCAGTATGCTGCAGAAAAAACGCCCAGACGTCTCCGGATTCTGACAGAAGCCTTTACAAAAGATCATGCTCAAGCAGTCCTTATGCAGAATGACGGCTGCTGGACCTGCGGACAAAATCTGGAAGAGGCGCTCGCACGCATGGAACTTGTCGAAACCTCTGCTAAAATGAATCTTGTTCTTGCCGCCTTTGAACCGGAATCTCTCGCCTCGCTGTCTCCGGTATCTTCTGTCACAGCCAAGCGAAAAAAATCCAGTACCGAATGCAGCTGCAGCGATCACTCTCATCTTTCGGGAACATCAAAAACCTGTTCAGGTAAAACATCCCGAAAGAAAAATCAAGCAAAATAAGCAGGTAATCTGCCGACCTCAAGCCTCAACAGAGAAAAAATGGCCGGGTTAGTCACGCTCATCCTTCTTCCGGCATTCCGGAAGAAAGGAAGGCGACTGCAAGAATTTTCAGAACTGATGGCAGAACTCTATCCTTGTTTTCCCAACGATTGTCTTCCGCCTGAAATCCAATTACTGCTTTGCTTTTTTGCTTTCCCTTCTGAGTCTCAAACCCACGCAGGACTTCTACAGACAGAGGAGGCTAGAAGCATCATAACTCAGAATTTTCAGGTCTCAAACCCACGCAGGACTTCTACAGACACAAGGAATCTCATGCAAGTTCTGCTTGTTCAGCAGGTCATTGGGAATGTCGGATTTCTCCAGGCACAAGGAATCTCATGCAAAGCATTTTCTCTCATTCGGGAAATACTTTCTCTTTTTGATGAAATTCAATAAAAATCAGAACACTTCTGCGTTCAAAAACATCCGGAAAAGCCTGTTAAAAAAACAGAAGCGAAGCTTCGTTCCCGTTCACATCCCCAGAATCCTGCGAAAAACAGCCATGCCCTACAAGGCGGCAGCAATTCCTGCTCCGTTCTGCAGGAAAAGATTCAGCACAGCTCCCCGGATACGTCCATCTTCCAACAGTCTGGCACAGTCCAAGGCAAACGTGGAAAAGGTTGTGAAGGCCCCAAGAAAACCAATGAGAAAGACTGGCGCATATTCAGAAAATGAAGGCCATTTGGATTTAAAAAGTACAAAAAGCGCTCCTGCGGCAAATGCTCCCGCAGTATTGATTAGAAAAATTCCCCACGGGAAAGACTGAGAAAAAGAGGAACTCCAGCGAATGAGAAGAAAACGTATCTACGTACCTGCCGCTCCGGCAGCAACAGCCAGACAAAAAATCTTCCAGGACATACCATTTTCCTTCCATTCAATCAAAAAAATCTTTTAAAGACGCTTTTCAGTCACATTGTCTCTTTTCAATTCATATGATTTCATGGATTCTCATTCCAGTACATCGAAATGAACCATCAGGAAGAAAACGGCTATTGGCAATCTCCAGTATCTTAGATCTTACTTCTGTCTCATCCCCTAATCCCTTTCCAGGAAATCTAACAGAAAAAGGCGGCATCTGTTTCTTTCTCCGCCCAGAGGCTCTATAGCATGACTTTATTGCCCATACCGCATAAAAAAAATGGAGCCAGTTGTCGGATTCGAACCAACGACCGGCTGTTTACAAAACAGCTGCTCTACCACTGAGCTAAACTGGCGTGAATATGAGTATACAATACTCCATATTCCCTCAGATTTCAAATGACAAAATAAAAAAAATCTAAAAGTATGTCTGTTTTCCCCCATGAGACGTTTCATTCTATTGAAAAACAGGGCAGTTTAACCTATTGTAAACAGATACAGGAAAACCTGGAACACTCTTTCCACGATATGAATTTCAGGGATCTGGATATCTTTTCGGAGACCCCCTCCGGAAATTGCAGCAAATTTCCAGAAAAACGTAAAAAGAAAAATAATAAGAAAAGGAATTTCTCTTATGAAAATTGCAGCCCAAATGTATTCTGTCCGTAATACAGCACAGAAAGGTTACCGCCATGCGCTGGAAACCGTTGCAGCAATTGGATTTCAGGCTGTGGAACCTGCAGAATGGTGCGGATACGGAGAATTCAACGGTAATCCCCGTGAGCTCAAAAAATGTCTGGACGATCTCGGACTCACCGCATGCAGTGTCCACCTGTCAGCAGACGCCTTCCTGAATCCTGAAAAGCGCGCCGGAATGATAGATTTTTATTCTGTCCTTGGAACAAAATACATCATCTGTCCGGGGGATGGACGCTTCACAGATCCCTACATCAACGCAAAATTCGCAGATGACTGCAATGCCGCGGCTGCTGAGCTCAAAAAAGCCGGCATGTACTGCGGATTTCATAACCATCAGCTAGAATTTCTCATTGATCCGAATACAGGAAAAACCTTCTGGGAAACTTTTGCAGACCGCACATCCAGCGACGTGGTTCTTGAACAGGACTGCGGGTGGAGCACTCTGGCCTGTCAGGATCCGGCAGATCTCATCCGGAAATATCCGGGCCGTTCGGGCATTCTTCACTTTAAGCCGGCAGTCCGCTGTTCCGAAGAATCTGTAAAGCAGTCCATCATCGGGAAGGATTCTGTGGACTGGAAGTCCATTATCAAAGCAGCAGAACAATATGGTGGTACAGAATTTGCTGTGATCGAACAGGAATGGTTTCTTCCTGGGAAAACCGATGTCGAAAGCCTTGCGGCCTCCTTCCAAGGGCTCATGGAAATTCTTCATTCCTGATTGCAGAGTTCCCTTCCGACAGAAATGACAAATGTTCCGAAATGTTCCAGAAGAGGCATGTAAACAAACCGTTTTTTCAGGAGGATGTCTTTTGGGGGTGTCTGGATTTTTTCTCGTGAAAGAATAAATACAGACACTCGAAAACAATTTTCAACAGGGAAACTGGAACTCTGCAGACAGTCAAAAAAACGCTGCAAGAAATTCACTTTCCCTGTTCTTTCAACTCGCCGCCTTCAACTCCAGCCAAGAGTCATTCGGAGCACCGGCGGCAAAAGGCCTCCTCTCCTGAATCAGGGAAGCGCAAGAACAGGAGAATTCAACCATGCATGATATCTGGAACCCGTGGCACGGATGTACCCGCATCAGTGAAGGATGTGAACACTGTTACATGTACTGTCTGGACCGGAAAAGAGACAAGGATGGCAGTTTTGTTTACAGGACGGATCATTTCAACTATCCTCTTCAGAAAAAACGCAATGGGACCTATCAGATTCAAAGCGGTGAATTCATCCGAGTCTGCATGACCAGTGATTTTTTTCTTGAGGAAGCGGATCCGTGGCGCGATGAAGCCTGGTCCATTATGGAACAGCGACCGGATGTAATCTTTTTCCTTCTGACAAAGCGTCCTCAGCGCGTGGCTGCCCATCTTCCTGCAGGCTGGGGAAACGGCTGGGAAAATATTTTTTTCAATGTCACTGCAGAAAACCAGAAACGGGCGGATGAACGCATCCCCATTCTTCTGGAATTGCCGTTCCGTCATAAAGGCATTATGGTGTAGCCTCTCCTTGGAGAAATTTCCATCGGAAAGTATTTGTCCTCCGGCCAGATTGAACAAGTCACTGCAGGTGGTGAAAACTACGACGGACGCAGGCCATGCCGTTTTGAATGGATCCAGAAACTTCATGATGAATGTGCTTCATGGAATGTCTCTTTCAGTTTCATCGAAACCGGCACCGTCTTCATTAAAGGATCTAAACGCTATACCCTTGCCGGGAAACGAATGCAGAGCCGCATGGCCTTCCGTTCCGGCATGTCATTCCGCGGAAAACCCGTTCAGTTTCATTTGACAGACACCCTCGGTTTTCCCATTCCTCCGGAAGATCTTTATCAACCGCAGTTCCACAGCCCCTGCCGGGATTGCGGAAGCCGTCTCATCTGCAACGGGTGCGTCCGCTGCCGACGATGTATTCAAAATGACGACCGAAAAAATCACAGAAGACAATCTGTTTGAGCGAAGTTTGCTATATGCAATATATTCAAAAATAAACTGGTTGACATCAGAAGCAATCCGGCTCAAGATGAGAACGGCGTCTGACTCGCCTCCCCCTTTGGTATTCTGAAATATCAGCGCCCCAAAAGCTGCCAAACCCCGGAAAGAGATTCAAAAGAATTCTGGCAGTTGATTATTCATATATTCCACAGTCTCTCCGTTG
>CASERY010000155.1 GCA_949290385.1 uncultured bacterium
TTTGTAACGAAAATCCGTTTTGAAGAGTCGATATAGCAAGAAAAACGTTGTCACAAGTGCTTGTTGGCCAGAAGCAAAAAAAACTGTGCCTGAATTTGTTCAGGCACAGTTTTGCTGTTTTTTTAAACCACCCGGGAAAGATGAATTGACTTTATTCTTCTACAGGAACATCCTCTTCCGGAACATTGCCGTCTTCTTCTGCAGGAACAATTTTTTTAGCCTTACGGCCTTTTTTCTCTCCGGGAACAAAGTCTTTTGATTTGCGGGGGCCTTCATTGCGCATTTTATCTTTTTGGAAAGGCTTTTTGTCAAAATCTGGAAGTTTGAATTCCGGATCAGTCAGTTTATTCAGAAATTTGTCAATGGATTCTTCGGCCCCGGCTTTGCGCTTTTCATATTCTTCGCGAAATCCATCCAGCCGTTTACGGGTTTCTTCAAGACGTTCTTCGCCTGCTTTGAGATGTTTTTCCGTTTTTTCCAGATTACGATAGACTTGTTTGGATATTTCTTCACGAAGAGCGGATTTAGCACTTTCTTCCTGATCCGTTCCACGGGCATCAAGATAAGCCTTTCTTAGAGCTTTGACGGTTTCAAAATCTTTCATGCGCTGTTTATGGATGTCTTCAAAAACAGCCTCCTGGAACTTTCTGGGATTTTCATCCAGAAGTTTCTGGAATCTTTCACGTTCTTCCGGAGAACGGTCAAAACGTGGATCTTTTCCTTCTCTTACTTCCGGAGGAACAGCTTTTTTCATGGGATCCGGTCTCCCTTTGCGATGCGGTCCATCCATCTGTTTTTTGTCAGGTGCCGGACGATCTGCGTGAGGTCGTTTGCCTCTCTGTCTTTCTCGGTTCATTCCTTCTTGATCCGGTGCCGGACGATGGCCCCGATGAATTTTTTCTTTCGGCGGCGGAGGCGGAAGACCGTCGTCATCAGACGGCATCGGCTGCTCGGACTAAGGCATTGGGACATCCTCAATGACTTCTTCGGGCTCCTGAGCCATGCCCTGTATGGAGAACAGGGTCATGCAGGACAATAAAAGCATGGTTGAAAACTTCATAAGACCTCCTTTGTCTTACTGTTGTTGGACAGAAAATCTGTCAGTATTGGAAAAAGATGGTTCCGTCGGAACTTAACTGGCTCAGTATCATATCATTGTAAGCTAATCCATCTCCTGACGTAGCATATTCCAGTTCCAGAGAGAGGGCTGTTACCTGGTCATAGAATTCCTCCTCCTCAAGAATGAACTGAACTGCATCTGTATTCCCTACGGGAGCTTCCTCTTTAAGAACCGATTCTGCCGCCAATGGTTTTGCCCGGACAGTAAGACTCGGTTCCTGAGAAGAAATCAAAAGTCCGAGACAGACTGCAAAAGAAGCCGCAGCTGATAGAATCCAGAATGCAAATTTTCTGCTGGAATTTCTGGCCTGTTTCCTTCGGGAGACAGCCGTAGCCGCTGCTGCTTTGATAGAAAGATCCAGTTGTTCCGGAATTTGCAGGTTTTGTTTTTCCTTCTGATGGACATTTGTCTGTTCCATAATCCATGCAGTATCCTGCTGAAGAGCTGCGCAGGAGGAGCATGACTGGAGATGAAGTGAAAGTTCTTCACTTTTTTCTCCGGCAAGAATCATTTTTTCAGCCTGAGTGCAATTCAACATTTTTCACCTGCCTTTGACTTTTGCTCCCGGCATCCAGTTCTGGAGCAGGGACCTTAATTTTTTCATGGCGTACTGCATTCTCGCCAGACATGTGTTAATGGAACATTGCTGAATTTCAGCGATTTCCCGGAAAGAAAAATCCTGCTGTCTGAGCAGAAAAACTTCCCGGAGTTCCGGTGAAAGTTTCTGAATGGCTGTATCCAGCGCTTCAGAAAGTTCCAGCTGATCCAGATTTTCCCGGGGTCCGGCTGAATCCGGAGACACCAACTGTTTTTCCCGGTCATTATCTAAAATGTCTTCTGCACGTCTGGACGCTGCCCTGTAATAATCCACAGTCAGATTATGAGCAATGCGCATAAGCCAGGCGCTGAACTTTTCCTGATTCCTGTACCGGTTCATGGACTGGATGGCTTTCAGCCACGTCTGCTGGAAAATATCGTCTGTTGCGGAATTATTACTGCCTTGAAACAGATTGTTCAGATATCCATATAAAGGCTTTTTATACCGCTCATAGATGATATTGAACGCTTCCGGATCTCCTTGAAGATACGTTTGAATCAGCGTGAAATCATCAAGATCGTTCATTGCTATCACCCGTATTTGAATGATTTCTGTATTATTAACGAGACCGGATATTTATTTATTGCATGATATCCGGAATTTTTCTGATTTTACAAGAAACTCTGCAAACGGTGTATCTGCAGGGAGCATCCTTTCCTGATTCAGCTTCCCGCTTTCGATCCATTTGAAATCCTGCTGATCTCGTGCCTGAGGTGGAGGCGAATCCGGTGCGGGAATGCAGCGGATGAAACGGACCCGCACTTTTTTGTCTGGATAACAGTGTTCCAGAACCCAGACCGTGTCCAGTGGAAGAATCTTCATTCCCAGTTCTTCCCAAATTTCTCTTTGGATGCATTGTGCAAAGGTTTCTCCTTTTTCAACCTTTCCCCCGGGAAATTCCCAGTAGCCGTAAAGAGGACTTGTTTTGGCTCTTCCGCAGATCAGAGTACGGGATCCCTGCCGTATAACGGCGGCACAGACTTCCACTGGAGCGGATGGATTGTCTTTCGAGTATTTTGTTTCCTGATTCATAACCGAATCTCCACTGCCGTTGATTATGCTGTTTTGCTATGCTGTCTGTAAAATAGACTGAAATGAAATAAAATAATGCTGTTTGCCGAAAGCGCAATGTTTCGGAATTGATTTTATCTTCAGGGTATATCAGTAAAAACAGAAAAGGGGGGTACTGTGATAGAAAATGAAATTGAACCCCACCAACTGCCGGGGTTAAATATGTTCAGGAAAAAATTCCCGCAGAATGGATTCTGCAATCTGTTCCGGCAGAAGCCCGGCATCCCGGCGCAGAAGATTGACGGCCCCGTGAGGAATAATCCGGTCCGGCTCCCATCCGAAGGAGAGAAGGCCGCGGTGATGAGTATGAACCAGTGTTTCTGCAGCGGCGGATGCAAGTCCGCCTGTCTTTACATGGTCTTCCAGCGTGACAATCGGACACTTTTCCGCCTGTGCCCGAAGAAGCTGACAGTCAAAAGGTTTCAGGCTCCTTGCATTGACAACTCCTGCCGAAATATTCCATTTCTCCTGAAGCAGATGTGCTGTATGAAGCGCTTGATAAACTTCCCTGCCACAAGCCCAGAAAATCAAGTCGGATCCCTCTGTGAGAATTTCCGCCTTTCCCGGGACAACCGGCTCCGGAGGTTTTTCAGATTCATCCATGCCGGAGCTGCCTTTCGCATAGCGGATTACAACTGGACATTTCAAACGGTAGGCTTCTTCCATCATCATTTCCAGTTCCCGTTCATTTCTGGGTTCCAGAAGGATTAAATTCGGCATGGCGCGAAAGAAAGCCACATCATAAATGCCGTGATGGGTCGGTCCGTCTTCTACAATGCCTGCCCGGTCTGCACAGAAGATAACTGGAAGATTTTGAAGACAAATGTCGTGAAAAATACAGTCCATGGCTCTTTGCAGAAAAGTCGCATAAATGGCTACCACTGGACGCATGCCTCCAGCTGCAAGACCGGAAGCAAAAACAGCTGCGTGTTCTTCTGCAATTCCCACATCAAAAAATCTGTTCCGGAATTTCTGAATGTATTCATGAGATATGCCGCATCCGGAAGCCATGGCTGCTGTGACTGCAACAATATCCGGATGTTTCTCCGTCATTTCAAAAAGCTTTTTGCCGAACGCCTGGGAAAAAGTCTCTCTGGCCGGGCCGCTGGAAATGGTTTTTCCTGTCAGGGGGTTGAAGCTTCCAATGCCGTGAAATTCTTCGGGGGACTGAATCGCATATTCACAACCATGGCCTTTTTCTGTGATGACATGGACCAGAACTGGGCGGTGGAATTCTTTGACGCGCTCCAGCGTTTCAATGAGTTCCGGAAGCTGATGCCCGTTGATGGGCCCGATGTAGCGAATTCCCATTTCCTCAAAGAATATTCCGGGGACAAAGAGACTTTTAGCAGAACTTTCCAGTTGCTGGATATTGCCTACAAGATTTTCTCCGCCTGGAATTTTCTGGACCATCATTTTGGCAAAGGCTTTGAAACGGTTGTAATTTTTTCCGGTAATCAGACTGTTCAGATAATTGGGAATGGCTCCGATGCTGCGGGCAATGGACATTTTATTGTCGTTGAGTACAATAATCATATTTTCACAGGAACTGCGCAGGTTGTTCATGGCTTCCAGAGAAATTCCACAAATAAGGGCCCCATCTCCGAGAACAGCAACCGCATGTTCATGTTTTTTCTGAATTTCCGCAGCCGCGGAAAAACCCATGGCTGCGGAAATGGAAACTCCTGCGTGCCCTCCGCCGAAGCAGTCATACGGTGATTCCCCGCGCTTTGTAAAACCGCAGAGCCCGTCATATTTGCGGATAGACGAAAACGCATCGGCCCGTCCGGTAAGAATTTTATGAGGATAGGACTGATGTCCCACATCCCAGACAATTTTGTCTTCCGGTGCGTGAAAGACCCTGTGAAGGGCAATCGTCAGTTCAACAATACCCAGGTTGGGGGCAAGATGTCCTCCATTTTGAGAGACAGTCGTGATGATTTCATCACGGATTTCAGAGGCAAGACGTGTCAGTTCTTCCATGGACATGGATTTCAAATCATCAGGAGATTTGATTTTGTCTGTCAGTGGATGTTCCAACGTAGGCTCCTAAAATGAAGACTCTGATATTGTTCAAAAGAAAGCTGCAGGCAAAGCAGAGGATGGAGACTGCTCATGAATGCAGATTTCAATGAATCCCTATTCATGAATATGAACATGAATAAGGAGGAATCATGTACAAGAATGAAGAATACAGCTGACAATGTATCACAAAGCTCTGATTTTACAAGGCCTGTCCGGTTGACTGACTGTTTTTTACAGCTTTTACGGGAAGTTTATGCTTCTTCTGGGTAATCCTTTCAGTTTTATAGAGTATTATTTTGAAATTTCAATCAGGAGGAACCGGGATTATTTTAGTATTTTTCCTCCGGAATTTTGCAGCAGAATGCTGATTCTTTTATATTTTTTTCAGATTCTTTGTTTTGAATTTCACATTTTTTATTTGCCTTCTTTAGGAGCTGTGTTATATTCGCAGAAGGGGGGTCTGCGGAACCTTTTTTCCGGTGCAGATCCGCTCTCGCATTTTAGATGATTTTGCTATGAAAACGCTTAGAGGAAGGATACTACTATGGCGGAAAATAACGATACGGCCCCGGCTTCTGTCAAGCCGGTTCGGAAAGCTCTGAAACTGAAACCTATTAAACCTATGGGTGCTCCGGTTTCTGAAGCGCCTCAGAAAGAACCTGCAGTTTCTGCTGCACAGACAGTTTAGAAACCCAAGCCTGTGCCTTCGCCGATATCTGACTCTGAACCTGCATCTCCGTCCCTGGTTCATGGCGGTTCTGTTTTAAATGCCAAACCTATTGGTGAAACAGCTGCGGCGGAGCCGCCTGCAGGAAATGCCTCGCCGACAGGATCGCACTCCAGAGTGAATCTGAAACTGAAACCGATGGGGGTTCCTGAACCGAAGCCTGTGGAAGTAACCCATGCATCGGATCCAACTGTCAGTACATCTGTTCCTCCTGCACAGGCTTCCGAGGAAGATGATTCCTCCTCAAAAATAGTGCCTCCGCCGGTTACAAAATCCAGAATCGGGATTTTACGGCCGGGACAGCGGACAGAAAATAAAATTCCTGTGGATCCATCCAGTCAGACTGTATCAGAATCTGCCGAGGAGAAAAAGAATGAGACTGCTGCTGCAGATGCAGATGCAGATGAGGGCGCTTCTTCTAAAGTATTTGCTCCTCCCAAAGAAAAATCCCAAATCGGTATTTTGAGGCCTGGTGAAAGAACCGGGGCCAAAATAGAAGTTCCAAAAGAAGAGGAAATGCCGAAGGAAGAGGAAAAGCAGAAAGAAGCTCCAGCTGAAAAGACTGAGACTGCAGCAAAAGAAAAAGAGAATGAGAAATCTTCTACTGTTCCGCCTCTGTTTGTGCAGAAAAAGGCGGCCGGAGATGACGTGGCATCATCGCCCATGTATATTATTTTGTCTACAGTAAGTCTCATTGTGCTTGTGCTTTTAATTGCCTTGAGTGTGATTCAACTGAGCAACCTGTTCTGGGGGACCAATATCTAGATTCCGGGACTTTGATCCTTCAGAAATCCTGTGTCGGGGAAAATTTTTTTCTGTTGCAGGAGTCCGACAAGATGAGCAAGCCCAGACGCGCATCTTATGTGTCTGGGCTTATTTTTTCTTTCAAAGTGTCAGACTGGAAGCGACTTAAGCGACTCTCCAAGCTCAATGCTGAATAAGAACTTTGAGAACGATAAGATAGAACTGAAAGCGACTTAAAGCAACTCTCCAAGCAGGAAGACGGCTTTTTGTTCAGAAAATTCGCATTTCTTTACATGATTCGCCGGGAAAGGAAAAAAGGTTTTATTTCTATCTATATTGGAAATTTTTTTAAACGCATAAAAAAGATGGGCGAAAGTCTTTTGAATCTTTGTTGTCGGGAAAATTTTTGTCCGGACCCGCATGGCGGTGCTTTTTCAAAGTTTTTTTTGAAATCAGAAAAAGAAAATCAAAGATTTACAGGGAAAGGGAAACAGTAGACTGCACGTCAGTAAAAACGTTCATCTTTGCTGGGAGCAGAGAGATTGCCTTGGGTTGCTTGTTCCTGCTGCTTTTGATGGGTTGAAAAAAGATTCCGCATGGCTGAAGAAAACAGTAAAGAGAAAAACAGTTTGCTGATATGTCGTGCGGGAAATATCTTGAGCTTTTGTTTTAGAGAGATAAGGAAAGAAAAATGATGACTCCGGTACTGTCATTTTGCGGATTGTGTATTTTGCTGATTCTTGGAAAATTGCTCCGTGTGCGTTTTGCCATCTTCCAGAAACTTTATCTGCCATCATCGGTTATCGGAGGTCTTGTAGGGCTTGCGGTGATGAGTGTGTTTCCACAATAGGTGCCGCCGGAAATTCATGCCAGCTGGAATGCTCTGCCGGGATTCCTGATTAATATTGTTTTTGCTTCTCTTTTTCTGGGGGTGTCGGCACCGGGACTAAAGACAATCTGGAAAATTGCTGCGCCTCAGCTCTGTTTCGGTCAGATCATGGCATGGGGACAGTATGTTTTTGCAGGTATCCTTGTATTCCTGGTGCTGGGGCCGCTGTATCATGTTAATGATGGGTTCGCAGCTTTGCTCGAAATCGGTTTTGAGGGTGGACATGGGACTGTAGCAGGACTGAGTCAAACCTTTGAAGATTTCCACTGGACTGACGGTCGGGAGCTTGGTTTTACAGTGGCAACCATTGGCATGATTGTCGGTGTGGTTCTTGGAATGTGCCTGGTGAACATGGCGGTACGTAAAAAATGGGTAAGCAACATAAGATCTTTTCAGGATCAAAGTCCGGAAGAGCGGCGGGGTATTATTCGTCCGGAGGACCAGCCCCCAGCAGGAAGGCAGACGGTATTTGCAGATTCTATTGACAGTTTGGCATTGCATGTGGCTGTTGTCGGTCTTGCAGTAACGATTGGATATCTGCTGAAGTAGGGGATGGGCCTGCTGAATGATGTGATGCCGGAAGGAATTCAGAACTTGAAAATTATGGATGGTTTTCCGCTTTTCCCTCTTTGCATGATTGGCGGTCTGATTTTGCAGAAAACTTTTGCTTAGACAAAAATAGATTATTTGATTGACAATGGTTTGATGCAGCGCTTGTCCGGAACGGCTCTGGATTTCCTGGTTGTGTCTGCGATTGCAACAATCCGTATTTCTGTGGTGGTGGATTACTGGCAGCCCCTGCTTCTGCTTTGTCTGGTGGGAGTTGTATGGGCTGTTTTCGCGGTTTTATGGCTGGCTCCCAGAATGTTCAGGGAGGCCTGGTTTGAACGGGCTATTGCCGAGTTCGGGCAATCCTGCGGCGTGACTGCCACGGGATTGCTTCTGCTTCGAACGGTGGATCCTGAAAATAAGACAATCGCAGCGGAGTCATTCGGATATAAGCAGCTGCTGCATGAACCCTTTATGGGTGGTGGCGTCTGGACATCGCTGGCTTTGCCTCTCCTGTTTACGAAGGGACTGGGGTTTGTGATGATTATTTGTACTGTTATGATGCTGTTCTGGATTATATTCTGGCTGACGACTTGTTATGTGAAGCCATCGGATCGCTGAGAAATCGGATTTATTTTTTTGCCTTTTTTTAGAATTAAAACAGGTTATCCACCCCGCATGAGTTCAGGGTTTTGATGTGCATCCGAATGACAAAGAAAAGATGAAAGATAATGACAGAAAGTGAGACAACGGACCGAAGCATTTTTATGAGTTCCCGGAACTCCCTATTTTTCCTGTTGTCTGTTATATTTATGAAAGAGAGTGTTGTTTTCCTCCAGTAATATATGAAAGATGAGAAGAGAAAATTTCATAGAAAGGAGTTCAGACATTATGCATGATGACCATGTATCTTCTGTTTTTAAAAAAGATTCCGGGTTGCCGCAGGATGCTGAGTTCGCTTCATCCAGTCCGGTTATGACAGAGAGCTCAATTCTTCCAGGGCTTTTGAAAGCTCATATGGCCCCGGCGGGGATGTGTGCCGTTTTGAAAGTCGAAAGTGGTTCAGTTGATTTTGTATGGGAAGACACGGGAGAAGTGATTCATGCTGACCCGGAGCATCCTGTGCTGATTGACGGAGAGCGTTTGCACCATGTGCAGCTTGCAGGGCCTGTCCGTTTTCGGATTGATTTTTATCATCTGGCAAAAAAAGGCTTGCTTGAAGAAGGCTGTGGTAGAAGCGGGAAGAAGTGTTGTGCTTCCGACGTGGATCGTCCGGGAACAGCATTTGTAAAGAAAAATTGATTTTGTATATCTTGTCTTGTGTGAATTTGAAAAAGATTCTGTTCTCTTTGCAGAATGAAGCATACAAAAAGACGTTCAAAAAATCGAAAAACGTTCCATGAAAAAAACATGGAACGTTTTTTTTGACTTTTCAGGCTGGTGTAAAGACTCAGACTTTTTCTTGTAGAATGTTATTTCAGATTAAGAATGGTCCTCATAAGTTCTTCCCCTTGCATGAATCCGAGAGATCCGTTGCGGGCTGTCGCTTCTGAATAAGTCTGGACGCTGTCCGGTTGGATATGGGGACCGCAGATGGCCACAGGAACCGGAGTCCGGGTATGTTTGCGCAGTTTTAGAGGGACGGGATGGTCCGGAAGAATGGCAAAGGTTACGCCTCGTCCTTCCAGAGCATCCATAACAGGCTTGATAACTCTGCTGTCGAAATCGTGAATTGCCTGCATTTTCAGTTTCAGACTGCCTTCATGGCTGGTTTCGTCAATAGCCTCCAGATGGACGTATACGAAATCATGGTCTTCAATTGCCCGGATGGCCGCCTGGGCTTTGCCTTCATAATTGGTGTCGATATAGCCGGTTGCTCCTGGAACAGGAATGACATCCATGCCGGCACATTTCCCAATTCCGGCAATGACATCGACTGCCGTAATGACAGCACCTTTTTTGCCTGCATATTTATCTTTGAACGCAGTAAAGGCCGGACGCCGTCCGGGACTCCAGGGCCAGATGTAATTGCCTGCGGCCTTACCCGATTTTACCAGAGGATATTCTGCAAGAAATGCGGCACAGTCTTTTACGAGTTTATTTAGAAATTCGACGGTATAAGCGGCTTCTTTTGAATCATCAAGCGGAGTCCATGGAAGATTTGCTACCGGCTCATCCTGAGAGGAATCGGGCTTGAAATATCCCACTTTATCAGAAAATTCACTGCCGTGAAGAACCAGCAGGTTGCGGTAGCTGACTCCGGCATGGAAAGAGACTTGCTCAGAACCAAATTGTTTCTGAAGAGCATCCATGAGTTCATCCGCATGAGCTTTGCTGATATGGCCGGCGGAGTAGTCCCGGAGAATCTTTTGGTCATCCACTGTGACCAGATTGCATCTCCAGGCCACATCATTGTCTGCAAGTTCAATATTTTGACTGGTACATTCAATCGGACCGCGACCAGGGTAGAACTGTGCAAGACTGTAGCCTAATACGGACATATTGGCTGCATCGGAAGAGGTCGGAAATCCTTCCGGTAAGGTCAGAAAAGTTCCACAGGCCCCATTTCTTGCAATGGAATCCATATAAGGCGTTTCAGCAGCTTCCAATGGCGTTTTTCCGTTGAGTTCTGCAATTGGTTCGTCAGCCATGCCGTCTGCAAGGAATACAATGGCTTTCCCGGCGAGATCGTTCTTCTTCATGTTCTTTCTCTATGTTCGGTTCAGTGAGATACAGAAAATATCTCAGCAATAAGTAATATATTGTAATTGAGTCTTAATATAGTATAGTTTCTGAAAAATTCAAAAATTGCATTGTGACAGAGTTGATTGTTTTAAAAGATGTTTCATATTATCAGCGGTTAGAATTGACTGCGGACTGAAGGGGCGGAGGACGAATCCAGTCAGTGAATTGCAGGAGCTGCGCTTATACCGCTCCGGGAAGGCGAACCCGTAGGTAAGATCAGATGAAACAGAACAGAAGGAAGGTTGTGTCTTATGGCAGAAATCAGGCCGGTTAATGTGGCTGTTATCGGATGCGGAGTGATCTGTCCGGAACATATAAAAAGTTACCGCATGGTTCCTGGTGTTCAGGTCCTTGCATTATGTGATAAGATTGTGGAAAAGGCGCAATGTGCAGCTCAGGAATATAAGGTCCCGAATGTGTCCGCATCTGCTGAAGAGATTTTCGCAGATCCGCGGATTGATGCCGTGTCCATCTGTACAGATCATTTTTCTCATGCAGAACTGGCGATTGCTGCTTTGCGGGCAGGAAAACATGTCCTCTGTGAAAAACCGCTTTCCTCATGCCGGGAGAATGTGGAAAAAATGATTGAAGAGGGGCGCAAGCATCCGGAACTGGTTTTTTCCGGTATTTTCCAACACCGATTTAATCCTTTGTACCGATATGTGCGGGAGCTGATTCAGTCCGGTCGTTTTGGCAGGGTTTTGAACGCGGTTATGGTAATGGAATGCCTGCGCACCCGTGAATACTATGAAGCCGATGCATGGAGAGGAAAATGGAAAACTGAAGGGGGATCCCTTTTAATGAATCAGGCTATCCATACACTGGATATTTACCAGTGGATTCTGGGCGGAGTCTCTGAGGTTTGCGGTATGCATGACAATCTGAACCATCAAGGAATTATTGAAACGGAAGATACTGCTGCAGCTGTAGTTCGTTTTAATAATGGTGCACTTGGTTCTATTTCAAGTAGTTCTGCAAGCTGTCTTTCCTGGGAGAGAGTGATCCAAATTTTTGGAGTTGATTGTTCCATTGAGCTTCGGAATGCTTCTCTGGCATCTTTTACAAGTCGGGATCCGAAGCTGGAAAAGCAAGTCCATAAAGAGATTGAATCTCTTGGGAAAGCTGAAGTTGCCAATCGTGAAAAATCTTATTATGGAATTGGACATCCATGCCAGATTGCGGATTTCATCGATGCAATTCGCAGCGGAAGAAAGCCGTTTGTAACGGCAGAAGATGCTGCAGAAGCGGTGTTTCTTGCCCAGAAAATCTTGGGGCGGATTCGTTGATTTCTCAGAAA
>CASERY010000156.1 GCA_949290385.1 uncultured bacterium
TGGCCGCATCAGCTGAAGATTCACAGACACACTTTTCAGGAAGGAAAAAAGAATCCATCGCTTTGAGAAAATTCTGATACAGGAAAACGCTTTCTGCACAAAACTGCCAGCCGCAGAAAATATTCCCAAAGCGTTTTCATATTATTCTCCCCCCTTCACCTCCAAAATTTCTGACAGGCCATCATGAAGAACCACAAGCACACCTATAAACTTGAACTCCTGCATCTGCGCTACCATCATAACAGAACACTTTACAATTATCTGCGTTTCTACAGGGAAGATGCCGGAAAACTTCTGATTGCTTTTCTCTTTTTTCTGATTAAAGCCAGTCCTGTATGGGTCATTCCCATTGTCACTGCAAACATCATCAATACCATCGAAAAGCCAGACGGCAGAACCATTCAAATGATTCTGCAGCAAGCTGCCATTGGGACCGTTTTCATTCTCCAGAATATTCCCATGCATATTCTGTATTTCCGCTATCTGAGTCTGGCAAACAGGTCAGTGGAAATGAAACTGCGTTCATCCCTGTGTCTCAGGCTCCAGCACCTGTCCATATCCTACCACAAAAACAACAAAATGGGTAAAATCCAGACAAAAATCCTCCGGGATGTGGAGAACGTTGAATCTTTCACACGCTTGATGGTGGATTCTATTCCAGGTACCCTGGTCACGCTGGTTGTTGCGTTGAGTGTAACGGCAATGCGGGCGCCTAAATTCTTGTTTTTCTTTCTAGTCATGATTCCCATTGCAGTCCTTATTTTCCGACTGGCGAAAAGAAAGATGAGCGAATACAACAGAGATTTTCGCGTCAGCATGGAAAATATGTCCGGCAAAGTCATAGAAATGCTGCGCATGATTTCTGTTACCCGCGCCCACAATGTAGAAAATGCTGAAATTCTGAGTGTCAATCACCAGCTGGAACAGGTGCGGACATCCGGCCTGCGTCTGGATATGCTCAACAGTATTTTTGGATCCGTCAACTGGGTAACCTTCATGATGTTCAATTTAATTACCCTCTGCGCCGCTTCCTATATGAACTATAAGAAAATTATCCATATCGGTATCGGCGATATTGTTCTGCTCACGACCTATTTCAACACTATCTCAAATGGCATTATGTACCTGACCGGGATCATTCCTCAGGTCAGCAAAGGACTTGAATCGGTCAAATCGATCACAGAAATTCTGGAGTCTCCCGATATTGAAGAAAATGAAGGAAAACCTGAGCTTAAATCCCTGAAAGGCAGTTTCGAATTTCAACATGTTTTCTTCCATTACGACCATGAACCGCAACCTGCACTCAGTGACTTCACACTTAGCGTCAAACCGGGTGAAACCATTGCTCTTGTCGGTCCCTCCGGATCCGGAAAATCTACGGTCATGCAGCTCCTGATTGGATTCATTCGTCCGACACAGGGGAAAATCTATGTGGATGGATACGACATGAATCAACTGGATTTACGTTCCTACCGACGCTTCATCTCCGTTGTAAGTCAGGAATCCATTCTCTTTGACGGAACCATCCGGGAAAATATTACCTACGGAGCACCTCCAGATGTTACCGAACAGCAAATTCAGCAGGCTGTGGAATGTGCAAACCTGAAAGACTTTGTTGACTCTCTTCCGGAAGGACTTAATACTCTCTGCAAGGAAAACGGCGCCCGTCTCAGCGGCGGACAAAAACAACGCATGGCCATTGCACGCGCCCTTCTCAGAAATCCGGATGTTCTGCTTCTGGATGAAGCCACCAGCGCGCTGGATGTGGAATCTGAAGCCCTGATCCAGGATGCGCTTGATCGCCTGATAAAAGGACGTACCACATTTATCGTAGCCCACAGGCTTTCCACAATTCGGGATGCCGACCGCATTGTTGTCCTTTCAGGAGGCCGGATTCAGGAAATGGGATCCCATGACGAATTAATGGAGCAGAAAGGCATTTACTACCGCATGAATCTCCTTCAGTCAAAGCATATTTCCCACGCGGAAGCGGCAAGGATAAGCCGTCAATTTGAGAAGAAATCCTCTTCTGCTTCAGTCTCTCAGCAGAACGATTCGAACCTCCAGGAAACATGTATATGAACAGTTCAACTTCTCTCCCCTCCCCCTGTTCCTCCTCCAGCTGCGGGATGCGTCTTTTTCAACAGCTTTCCCCGCTGTATGCCCCATACTGGCAGGATCTTTCGAAACGGCTGACAGCATCCCCCTTCCGCTCCAGATTCAGATTGAAAGGCAAAGACGCACGGATTCTTCCGAAAAAAGGAAACGATAGAATTCTTCTTGAAACGGAACAAATTCTCACTCAAAGAATTGCGGATGCCTTCCCCTTCAAGGACGGCAGACAGACTCCTATGCGTGGCTATCCCATATTCATCGCCCAGCACGCCTGTGGAATCTGCTGCAGATCCTGTCTGGAAAAGTGGCATCATATTCCCAAAGGACGTCCTCTGACCCGTGCCGAAATCGAAAAACTTTCCTGGTGCATTACCGCATGGATTGAGGAACACAGTTCCTTTGAAGAGGAAAAAGGTGAGTTCTATACTCCTGAGTTATTCTGAATCAGCCGCCAATTCCATAAAAAAGCGTAGAATAAAACCCCAGAATAAAATAGGTTTGGCTCTTTCCAAAAATTCTTTCAGATCATCATCCGGGGAAAAACACTCCGGATATTTTTTCAGATGTTTCCGGAAAGGAAAACTTCTTGTCTGAATTTTAAGGAAAAACTTCTTCAAGACGTTTCAGTCCCAAATTCCCCTGCGCATTTTCCATATACAAAAAATACATTCTGAATCAATTCAGTTAAGTCCAAGCCGCATTGCAGGAAAATTCAACTCACACTTCAATAAATCCGAACTCCGCATTTGGGGCAGACCACACCTTTCCTAGGACAGAAAAGCAGATAAAGAATCCCTGGAAGAATTCCAAAACACAATAAAATAAGAATCAGACAGCCATTGTTTCCTCCGACTTTTTTCCCCTCTCCGCGATATCCGCAGTTGGGATTGGGACAGATAATCATCATATGGAATTTCCTTTTTCCCCACCGTACCTATCTTGTGAACCTATAAGCCAGTTTTTGATAAATCGTCTACAACCAGAAATGTAGTCTTTGAGGGTATCAATACATTCTCTCTGCAAGTCCATTCTTAATCCATGCAGGCTCAGACTTCAAATGGCTCCGCTGCCAAGTATAATCTCTTATACGCTTTTGGATCCTAGAAGCAAGCATCGGAGTATGCGCCTCCGCTGCCAAGTATAACCTCTTATACGCTGTAAGATATCAATCAGAATATTTAAATATTGTTAGAAACATCGGTTCCAGGAGTGCCCGGCGCGGGACTCGAACCCGCACACCATTTCTGGTTTCAGATTTTAAGTCTGATGCGTCTGCCATTCCGCCAGCCGGGCAATACAGGTAAAATAACGCGGGAATTCAAAAAATCAACCTGTTTCTGTAATAAACTCTGCATGTCAAACAAGAAACAGTCCTCACCTTTTTCTTCTTTAAATGAAGTTTCAAGTCGCCCTGAACAATTTTCCCAGGCTTTCTGCTTTATACATTCTCTAACAACAGGATACATTCATTGATTTTCTGCAAGGGACCTTCATGCCCCGGAAGGTCAAAATGGATTAAAAAATAGGATATATTTCTTAATCCCCGAATCTGTGCTGAAGTATCCAGCAACTCAGGCAAATGGGACAAATTTTTTCGTCCAAAGATTTTACATATTCCAAACTCATAAATCACCTTATCTTCCTGCATCCAGCTATTAGAAAAAATGCGCCATCCAGCCATTCCTGAAGCACGGTATAGTCTCAGCAGGGCTGCCGCAAACGCAAAGGTCACAGGAACTGATTTTCTGAAGTACTGTATAGTCTCAGCAGATGATAAGATCACAGTAAAAACATCTATCGACGCCTGAAATTCCCGCCTTTGTCTGTCCCGGAAAAAACCTTGAATTTGCGCCATTGTTTTCTGCCGCAGAAGTTTTTCAAACAATCCTGTTTTTACACAGATCATTCAAAAATTTTCTGTTGCAAAAAAGCATTCTCATGCTATAGTAAGTTATATGTTGTCCTCATACTTCGAGGAACTGACGTTGAAACAATGTTTCTGTAAATACCGGGGCCTTAGTTCAGTTGGTAGAACACCGGACTCTAAATTCG
>CASERY010000157.1 GCA_949290385.1 uncultured bacterium
CTTGACCCGGTTTTTCTTCAGGCTTGTGACCGGGGAAATATTCCTCAGGGACTCAAAGACGCTCCTGCAGTAAAAAAAGAATTTGATCATCTGGCTCAGGCAATTCTGGAACAGCACAGTACATCCAAGTAAGAGTCATCCGGCTCACAGCATCCGGCATCTGCTCAAGAAGGATGCTGCATGGCACTGCCGGAAAGCTGAAAATCTGTCCTGGAAAGGTCTTTTTCAGGACAGATTCAAATGTCCAATGCAGTCAGTATTTTCTTCCCCGATCAAAGCATTCTCCATCTCACAAGGGAAAAAACTCACAGAAACAACAGGGAAATTACTCTGAATATGCCAGAAGAACTCCGGTTCATCCAATTTTATTCCTATTTTGCAATCCCTCTCTCCCTGCTGGAAGGGTTCCTGCTCTGCAGGCTCACAAGAAATCACGGAAAGATCCGTTTTTTCCCGGCAGCTGCAGCGGCACTGATCTGCAATCTTTTTCTGCTCTGTATGTTGGGATTTATTCCGGATTACGCCTCTGAAAAAGGATGGAGTTTTCTGCCATCCGACACGACGGAAGACTGGATTTACTTCTGTCTTTGCTCAGCGGCAGCAGCGGCGCTGAAACTGGGACTTTACCAGGTGCTGCTTGTGCTTCACAGGAAAAATCATGCCTCCTTCCGTTGGATTCACTTTCTGCTTTGTTTTCTGATCTTTGACTTTTCCATTCTCTTCACAGGTGCCCTCCTGGGACAGACAAGCGCATATGCCTACACCTATTCGCTCGCTTATGCATTCCCTCATGGAATTGATTACCTGGTTCGTCAGCAGGATGGTATTTATGATGTTTCATGCCGCCAGTCCCTCGGCCGTTCCATTCTCTTGAACAACCCGAAAACCGCCTATCCGGAGATAGATGGATTCATCACCATTTTCTACACCGGTACTCAGGATGCTTCCCGTAAAAACACCTTGGTCCCCTTTGACCAGCATCCCAAAGCCCTTCATGACAAACTCTGCGTCTGGACAAATCCCGGCGGCGGACTCTCCATTCTGAAAGGAGAACGCGTAATTGAACTCAACAGACAGACGCTCTTTCATCGCTGGAGTCCTGCCAGCTTTAGCTTCATTCCGGGAACAGAATGCATTCTTTTTTCCGTAAACAACAGACAATTCTATATTTTTGACTGCTACCGTGAACTGCTGTTTCCTCTGACATTCAGTTCCGGCAGGATCTTTGCTCTGGGAATCCGTCTCTCTCCCGATAAGCTCGATGAATCCATGGATCCCCTTGAACAAAGCCGTTTTCTCCCGAAAGACTCCACAGAAAACGACCCGGGAAAATCAGATGCCCGTTCTGTAAAAAATCCTTGATTTCCAGCATTTCCTCACAAAATGTATTCATATATCACATTTTGTATTCTCTTCATTCTTTGAAAAGCTTCTGAAACCACACTATTTTCTGAATGGATTTGCAGGACACAAATCTTCAATTTTTGATTTTCTGAAAAATCAAGATAAAGGAAAAACAAGCATGGCAACCACAAAAAAAGCTGTCAAAACCAAAGCAAAAGCCGCAACCACGAAAAAAGCTGCGGCTCCTAAAAAACTCCGTGTAGCCATCATCGGCTGCGGAGGAATCAGTACCACTCACATGTAGGCCTATCAGGGGATTCCGGAAGTTGAACTTGTAGCATTCTGCGACATTAACCAGGAGCGCCTTGATTACTACAAGAACACTTACGGCAGCACGGAAAACAGCAAAAATGCCAAATACTATTTGATTGATGCTAAAAAAGGTACTGCCCTCGATCAGTGGGATCAGATGTTTGATGAAATCAAACCTGATGCTGTCGACTGCTGCACCCCCAATGGAATGCACTGTCCTGTAGCGGTGGCATCTGCACAGCACGGCTGTCATGTCATAGTAGAAAAACCCATGGCTATGAATCCTGCCGAATGTGAAAAAATGATCGCCGCCTCTAAGAAAGCGGGAAAACTCCTCGCTGTAGGGTTCCAGCACCGTTACAATACCAAGACAGATTTTCTTGTCGGTGCCCGGGATGATGGCGACTTCGGCAATCTCATGTACGTCAAATGCCAGGCTCTCCGCCGCCGCGGCATTCCGAACTGGGGTGTTTTCGGACAGAAGGAGCTTCAGGGCGGAGGTCCCCTGATCGACATCGGTGTACATGTGGTGGAAATGGCTCATTACTTCATGGGATCCCCGAAACCTGTCGCCGCCACCGGCAACTGCTGGACTTATCTTGGAAACAAGCCCTGCAATGTTATGTGTCTGTGGCCCAACTGGGATAATAAAACTTACACCGTGGAAGACCTGGCCATCGGCCACATTCGTTTTGACAACGGTGCCATTATGGAAATTGAATCCTCCTTTGCCGCCCATATTGAAAAGGATATCTGGAGTTTCACCGCCATGGGAACCAAAGGCGGCTGTTCCTGGAATCCGCTTCAGATCTTTACGGATAAAAACGGCGCTATGGTTACAATTCGTCCGGATTACGTCTCTCCAAACTGGGATGTCGACTGGACTTACCTGTTCCGCCGCAAACTTCAGAATTTTGTCGACGGCATTCTCAAGGGAACGCCTCTCAGAGCACCCGGTGAAGCAGGGCTCGCCGTCCAGAAGATTCTCGATGGAATCTATCGTTCTGCCGAACAGGGTGGCAAAGAAGTGTCCATCAAATAAGAAATTTTTATAAAGCAGATTTCTTAAACGGGACAGAGATCCGGACTTTTTTCATCTGGACTCTGTCCTTTTTTTCTGGAAAGCAATCTTAAAACATTCGTTCTGGTCTTTCCCTGATTCTGCTTAAAAAAATAAACTCAGCCCGGGAAAGATTGTCATGAGTGTGGGGATTCCTCTCTGCCATAAAACAAATCTATTGGAAAGAATGCCTCATCCCGCTTTTCCTGAGTGGGAAAATTCTCTCTGCCATAAAACCAATAAAACGTATTCCGAAAAACATTTGAATACCGCCAGTAAAAATGTTTTCATTCCATAATCTCAAAAGGTCCATCGTCAATCCGAAACAGGTTTTTATGATTCTTTGTTCTTCTGTTGCATTTATGTCATGAGGCTCTTCTGGATACCCAAAAGGATATACAGATAAGTGAAGCGGTCCGGCCAAACAGATGCGGCCTCCGAACGAAAAGAAAGACACTCATTCAGAGAATGAACGGACTTAGAAAGGATCTGGCATATCTTTTCCGAATTTCCAGCAAGGATATCCCTGCAGAAGAGTGGGAAGTCATGCGATGTTTTTAGAATCTATTCTGGAAATTTTCAAGAGTTCTCTCCCCTCTGCAAGTTTTTTCGCTCTATACGTGTGCTGAAAAACGGCTCTAGCCAATGTATAAAATTTTCACAGAAACCATAATATATCTGGACATTCCGGAAGAAAGATTTTTTCACTGCGACAGAAGAAGAAGACTGTCATTTTCAGGAATTCATCGTGATCCGGTGCAACTCCCATTGATTTCCACATTATAACAGCTATAATAAAATGAATGTTTTTATAAACAATTCAGAATAGGTTGCCTTAACGCTTTATCCGGGAAATTCTGTTTTTTCATGAACACAAGTTTATTGTGGAGAATTCACATGAAACACAAACCGTTATTTCGTACAATTGTGCTTTGTCTTGCGATCCTGCTGTCGTACATCTTTTCAGCATGTTCTTCGGCACCTGCTCCAGAAAACCGGGAAGAACATTTTGCCTATGCAGAACCTGAAGAAAAGCAAGGACAATCCCCGGATTCTATGCAGCCGGAACAATCTTCTCCGAAAACAGAAACTTGGACCCTCAGCCGCATTGAAGAAAAACTTGCAGGAAGAGACCCAATTGAGGGGTTTAACCGCTGTATTTTTTCCTTCAATGATGCCGTCATGATCTATGTGGTAAGACCCATTGGCTGGGCCTACTGCACCCTTATCCCCAAACCGGTGATGGAATGCATTGACAATGTCTGTGACAATCTCTCCTATCCTGCCCGTCTGATAACCTGTCTCGGACGCGCCGAATGGGGCGGTGCCGGTGACGAGACCTGCCGCTTTTTCATCAATACCACTCTTGGTATTGCCGGAATTTTCGATCCTGCAAAACATTGGTTCCACTTTTATTCAACAGGATCTAATTTCGGCCAGATGTTTGCCAGCTGGGGAATCGGTCCCGGATGCACACTGATTCTGCCCTTTTCTCCGGCAGTCAATATCCGGGACAATGTTGGAGTTCTGTTTGATTCTGTCTTCAGTATAAAAACCTATCTCCCCTTTACAGGATGGACTGCTATCAATTCCACGCTGCTGATTCATCCTTCGTATGAATCGCTTCTTTCCGGATCCCGTGATCGCTATAAAATCTATCGGAATGCCATGGTTCTGAATCGTGAAATCCAGCAGGATCTCTGGACCTATAAAACCCTCAATGCGCTGCGTCGCTATGAAAAGCATCCGGAAGAAGCCCCTCCTCCGAAACAACCGAAAAGAGAATCGATTCAAAAACCTGCAGATATGCAGGGTATTTTCGTCCATGTGGACCTGATGGATTATCTCCCGCAGAATACCTATAACGACTCCATCCGGGTTCTTCTTTTCCAGCCGCAGAAAGCCAATCATTATTGGTATCTGCCTCTCTCTGCATTCAATTCAGACTTTTCGGAAAAAGCGTATCTGCGCAGTATCCGTATTTACAGTGATGCTGAAAAATCCCGCTATCTCTTTTGGGATCTTCCCTCAGAACTCAAAGACCAGGAAGAGGAAAGCGGAAACCGACTGCCTGAAAAACTGGCCGTCATTCTTCCGGGTATTGGATCCGCCTATAACTGCAGCAGTGCATTGGCAATGGCAGAACTTATGAATAACAATGGATACCGTGTCGTTACAGTGGACAGCGCATTCACCTGGCGTTTCATGGAAAGTGCCGGACGCAACAGTCTTCCGGGATTCGCGCCCCGGGATGCAGCCAACATGCGCGAATACATTGCAGCCATTCTGCTCTCCCTGAAGGAAGACGGCATGATTGAAGATCCGGAAATTACTCTAATCGGATGGTCTTTCGGCGGAATTCATACGCTGCACATCGCGGCATTGGAAGAAAAAGAAAAAATTCTCAATGCCAAGCGTTATATTGCTTTGAATCCTCCGGCGGACCTGGATTTTGCACTGCGCACTGCAGACAGTCTCTCCAACTGCTCAGACGGCATGAACTTTCAGGAAGTCAGAGATCTCCTGGTGGATGCAGGCGGAAAAATCGTCTTTTATAAATCCTAGATTCTGCCACCTTATGATCCTGAAGGAGTCCGGAATAATCCTCTGGTTCAGCGACACGTGCCCAGCCTTTCTGATGATAGACAGGCAGAATATCTTGTGGCGCTTTATCTAAAACTGGGAATCCGCGAGGTTCTCCTTTCCGCCTACGAAAATCGCACTGTCTCCGGTATTGATGCACCGTTTTCCTGGTTTAATCGGAATGACTTCTACAAGGAAATTGATGAAATCTCTTTTTCGGAATATGCACACCGCTTCCTCATGCCCGAACTTCAGCAGGCAGCAAAGACACCGGAAGGCGCTGCAATGCTCCAGATAAAACCCGGGGAAAATGTCTCTTATGAAAAACTTGTTTATCTGTCCAGTCTGCGCTCTCTGGAAACTACGCTTCGGAGCAGTCCTGATATCCGTGTCATTCATACAATAGATGATTTCCTGATTAATGCACAGGATATTCAGTTTCTGGACAGTGCTCTGAAAGATCATATTGCTTGGTTTAATGTAGGCGGTCATTGCGGAGAATTTTATCTCAAGCCTTTCCAACAAATGGTTCTGGATGCGGCCAATAAAACATGGTAAGATTTGGCAATCCGTAAAATAATTGACATTTTCTTTTTTTAAGATGGTTGAACAATCAATCAATTCTTACACCAGAAGGTGTGTAAGACGCTGCATGGTTCAAATCTTCTTTCTTCCCTTCCACCCGGAGGAGGATGTCCCTCAGCGGCACATTCATATGAAGAGAAATAGATCAGAGGGGAAATAATAAATACTTCTGATTCAAAATTCCGCCATCCCCTTTTCCTTTCAGAGCTTCTGGCAGCAAAACGAAAAAGGGAAACAAGATAAAGAGAATCTTTAAATATAAGTCTGATCAAAAGAATATTCAGAAAAAAATCTTTTCCTGAATATTTTTTCCAGACCTGCATTCTCCTGTTGTGAACTTGTTCCATAAAAGATTTTTCTCTTTTTCAACGAATCCTCCTTGCCTGCATCACCTGTCGTATCTCATCTCAGCCTTGCTCTCAGGCAACAGAAATACTTTTTCTTCCCCTTCTGTTCCTATCGACTGCACGGCAGAATGCCTTTAAAAAAAGATGTAAGAACATAAATTCATTTTCTTTGAGTTTTCCTGTCTTAAATGCTATTCTTTCGCTCTCAGGTTTTCTCCACGAGAAGATGAACAGCTCATGAAATCATAAGATATAGTAATTACGGAATAAAAAAACGGGACTCATGTGTATTTCATCAGTCCCGCTTCAACGTTCTTTTCCAAAAGAATTTTTCAGAAACTCTAAAAAAGAGTCAACACTGCCCCCATAATCACAGGGATGGATAAATTGTCATCCACATGCAGCTGTTTTTCAAAAAGTTCTGCACCGGCAGCAAGGACCGTTCCAAGAACAGCCCCCAAACCAAGTTTCCATGAAAAAATTCCGCTTCCCCACAGAATCAGCAGAGAAAAAACAAGCCCCGTAACAATAAACGCTGCAACACCTTCTACAGATTTATGATTCACACATGCATGGCGTCCGAAACGTCGCCCAATCAAAGCGGCAGCCGTATCCGCCGTCAGCATCACAACCATCCCGATAGCCGCGAAATACGGACGGAACAGTAAACAAGCCAGTGCCGCCGCCGCAAAAACAGGAGGCGCCCCACTCACCACCCATTGTCCCCGTTTAACCTGTTTGTTCCGAAGCATACGTCCGAAAAAGAACGAATAGACCTCGCGAATCACCGGCACCTGACAGGAATAGGCAAATTCACAGAGCAGATTCAGGATCAGAAGCGTCAGGAAAAAATACACCAGAAGAATCTTCTGCCCCTGATAAAGGTAAATCACCGCAGGAATCCACAAGGAACTTAAATGAATCAGTTTTCGGAAAACTTCCTGACGATACGGAATCGGCGTATTTTCAGGAACTCCCCCATTGCATTTTTCTTTAGAAGCGTCCTTGGCTTCCGTCATAATAAACTCTCCTTTTCTGACAAAGGCTTTCCTTTTAAAACAACCACATCCTGATCCTGAGTCGGAAAAAATCCAGCCTGTATTATATTGTTTCAAGCCGCTAAAAAACAGCCGAAGTGGAAAACTACCGGATTTTTTCTTTTTCTGAACTTCAACTTCAGCGCTTGATATTTCCCTGGCCGCCATCTTCCAGCAGTCCAAGCACTTCCTCCAGTTCTGTAAAATTGAAATCCCCGGCATTCGTATGTTTCAGGCAGCTTGCTGCAGCCGCAAAGCCAATAGCTTTTTCCGGCTCCTTCCAATCCTCCGACTGAAGTGCATAAATCAAGCCTGCTGTAAACGCATCCCCGCCGCCAAAAACATCCACAATCTGATCGATGGAATAAGGCGTGAAAACGCCATCTCTGCTGACTGGAGCCAAATACCCCTTCCCGGCCTTCATATCATAAAGAAGGCCGCCCCAGGAAATCCGGTCTGCAGAAAAGCTGTCCCTGAGCGGAATTGCCACATAACGGGTCTTCGGGAACAGATGCCCCAGTTGTGCCGCCAGATATGAATAACGGGTCAGCGGGTCTGCGCTCTTCATAGAATCCGGAATCACCAACCCAAACATATCCTTCATTTCACTTACACTTCCAATCATGCAGTCCACATGAGGCAGTATTTTCCGCATGCATTTCTCCGCAAGTTCCCTTACTGTACAGGAGGGATCCCACCTCCAGAGTTTGCTCCGGAAATTTAAATCGCAGTAAATGAAAAGATTCCGTTCGGCCGCCGTCCGGACCAGTTTCAATACCGCCTCAAACGCGTTTCTACTGATTCCCGGCGTAATTCCGGAAACCAGCAGATGCGTACATCCCGAAAGCATGGAATCAAAATCATAGGCTTCTGCCGGAGTTTCCGCTATTGCGGATCCATCCCGGTCATAAAATACATTGCTGCCCCGCTGCATGGATCCGTGTTCCGCATAATAAATGCCGAAACGCCCGGAATCTGTCAGAAGCATATGCTCCACATCGCAGCCAAGACCGCGCAACTGCACCAGAAGAGGCTTTGTCACAGGATTTTTAGGCAGAACAGACAGCATGCGGTTCTTTGCCCCTAAAATGGACAATGATGCACAAACATTGGCTTCTGCACCCCCGAAACAGGCATCCAGCTGGCCAGGCAGACTCTGGATAAAGCGTTTCTTCCCCGGAGGAGAAAGACGCAGCATAATCTCACCAAAAGCAGCAATACAAAATTCTTTCATCACAAAAAATCCCTTTCCTTAAACAAAACTCCAATCAACAAAAAGGATCAGGCTTCACCAAGGCTCTCCTTCTTTTTCCAGCCTTCTGCAATTCCATCTCCCCCAAACAATCCTTTACACTGCCACCGAGGCAAAAAAAAGACCTGGCAGGTTCTCTCAAACAAGCCCCTGCCAGGCAATCAATCACTCATTCATTCTGAGATACATTCGATGGTTCAAGCTGCTGAGCAGACAGAACAAATCCATGTTTTGCATACACATCCACATGAACCGGCTTCAAGTTCCATATTTTCTCCGCATATTCTGTAATAGAACGGTCGCTTGAAAACATTCCCATTTTGGCAATGTTTTTCAGACAGCACTTCTGCCACTCCATCGGATTCTGATACAGTTGAGCCACCCGTTCCTGAACTGCAGCATAGGATTCAAAATCTGCGGCCAGCATGTAGGTATCGTAATTCAGGCTGTCCAGAATCGGCCGGAAAATATCCATTTCTCCGCGGGAGAAGAAATTCGACCGGATCAGGTCCAATGCACGTTTCAGATAAGGCTGTTTTTCTATGAACGAATATGGATTGTATCCCTGTTCACGCAATTTTTTCACTTCATCCACAGTCATACCGAAAATGAAAATATTATCAGCTCCCACCGCGTCATGGATTTCAATGTTGGCTCCGTCCATTGTACCGATTGTCAGAGCTCCGTTCAAGGCAAATTTCATATTGCTCGTACCGGAGGCTTCTGTTCCTGCCAGAGAAATCTGTTCCGAAAGATCCGCTGCAGGAATAATCTTCTCTGCCAGAGACACACGATAATTGGCCAGGAAAACCACTTTGAGCTTATCGCCGATTTCCGGATCCGCATTAATAACATCCGCCACAGAATTAATCAGCTTGATAATCTGTTTTGCCATGAAGTATCCCGGAGCCGCCTTCGCCCCGAAAATAATGGTGCGCGGAACAAAATCCGCCTTTGGATTATCCTTGATCTTCAGATACAGTGTAATAGCATGAAGAATATTCAGGAGCTGACGCTTGTATTCATGAAGACGTTTCACCTGTACATCAAAAATAGAATCCAGATTCACCTTAATGTTGTTATGCTCTTCAATGTAGCGGGCCAGTTTCTGCTTGTTTTCACGCTTCACTGCAGCAAGTTTCTGAAGGAACTCCGTATCTTCGGTATATGCGGAAAGTTTATCCAGCTCATTCAGATGTTTAACCCAGTCCGTCCCGATTTTCTCTGTAATCAGATCTGAAAGTTCCGGGTTAGCTTTTCTAAGCCAGCGTCTTGGGGTAATGCCATTGGTCACATTCACGAATTTTCCGGGGAAGAATTCATTGAAGTCCTTGAAAAGCCCTTCCTTCAACAGTTCCGTATGCAGCGCAGCCACACCATTGACATGATCGCTGGCGGCCACACACATATAAGCCATGCGGACCATCTTTTCCGGATATTCCTGAATCAGAGACATGCGGGCAATCCGATCATTATCCCCGATATACTTTGCAGATACCTGGCACAGAAAACGGAAATTGATTTCATAAATAATTTCCAAATGACGCGGAAGCAGTTTTTCCATCAGGCGCACAGACCATTTTTCCAGGGCCTCCGCCATCAGCGTATGATTCGTATAGTTGAAGGTCTTGGAAACAATCTTCCATGCTTCATCCCAGGTGAAATTCTCTCCGTCGATCAGGAGACGCATCAATTCCGGAATTGCCAGGGCCGGATGCGTGTCATTCAGCTGAACCACGTTCATTCTGGCAAAGTCATGCAGATCCACATGATAGGTTTTCATCCGTCCGATAATATCCTGCAAAGTTGCCGATACCAGGAAATACTGCTGTTTCAGACGCAGTTCCTTACCTTCATAGTTATTATCATTCGGATACAGCACCCTCGTTATATTCTGATCCATGGCGGATTCCAGATTTGCACTGATATAATCCCCCTGGTTGAATTTTGCCAGATTGAAACCGTACAGGGATTCTGCAGACCACAGACGCAGTGTATTCACAGTATTCGTCTGGTATCCGGGAATCGGCGTATCGTACGGCATCGCCAGCACATCCTGGGTATCCACCCATTTGCGGCGCATGGGATTCCGGTCATCCGGATGCTGCTCCACCTTTCCTCCGAACTGAATAATCCGCTACAGTTCCGGACGGCGGATTTCCCATGGATTACCCCGGCTCAGCCAGTTATCCGGTTCCTCCACCTGGTATCCGTTCTGAATGATCTGTTTGAAAATGCCGTAATCATAACGGATTCCATATCCGTAACTGGGCAGTTCCAGCGTTGCCATGGAATCCAGGAAACATGCAGCAAGACGGCCCAGCCCTCCATTGCCCAGTCCGGCATCCACTTCCTCTTCTCTCAGGATATCCAGATCGCACCCCAGTTCGGCCATTGCCTCCTCGGCCTCCTTGTAAAGTCCGAGATTGATCATTGCATTTCCAAGGGTTCTGCCGATCAGGAATTCCAATGAAATATAATGGACCGTACGGGGAAGCTTGTCTTCATATTCATCTTTGGTTGCAATCCATTTTTTCATCATGAGATCGCGCATGGTCAGAGCAAGAGCCTGGTATTGATCCAGACGGCTGGCTTTTTCCAGACGTTTCCCCAGAGAACAGGTCAAATGACGTTTAAAGGATTCGCGAATAATGTCTTTCATGAGGCGCATAGTCAGTCTCCGTAAATGAGTTCAACATTAACTGTACACTCTTTCTGTAATATACTTCCACCCCGGCTTAAATGCAATGCAATCCCCTTTTCTCCGTATAAAAACCCTGTTTCATTTCTGTTCAGTTTTCTAGAGAAAGAGGCGTTTTTTCTCTGAGGAAACAAAGTCCGGAGAAATTTTTTATCCCTTTGTAAAATTCTTTTGTACACTTCAGGCAGATGAAATTCCTGGTCTGGAGGATCTGATCTTTTTTTCTCTGCGACCAGCTGCCTTCCCTGTTCATTGAAACCGTTCCAGGCTGTAATCTCCCGATTCCGTCTTCTTCTGAACAAATCTTTCCCCTTTCCTTACGATTCTAAAGGGGAAAATGAAATCTCTGTAAAATCACATGTCCAGGCTTTCAGGTCATCCCAGACTGGAACAGCCTCATAGATGAACTTTCATCGCCGTTCACCGTCTCATACGTGAAACGTTCCCAGTTGCTGGAACAGCCTCATAGATAAATTTCATCGCACCTCAGGAGGAACTGGACCAGAGATTGAATCTGCCGGATCATCAGAAACTTCCCGAGATTTTTCCGGATCAGGCGGAACAGGACTTTTTTCTGCTGTACCTTCTTCCATTCCATGCTCTTGAATTTCTACAAAGGACTCAGATGACAAGTTCTTGACTGAATCTGCATATTCAGTCGGATGCTCCACTGGAAATACAAGCTCGCTCTGGATGGATTCCGTATATTCCTGAATTCCTGAAAGATCCGGCTCCGGCTTCACATTTTTCTCTCCCTCGATTCCGGAAGCATCGGACAGTGTCTGCATCTGATCTTCAGAAATGCGCTCTCCAGGAACGGTTTCAGGCACCACTGCAGATTGCGTTTTCTCTTCCGGAGACATGCCTGCAGAAAGTTCAAGTCCCTCTTCAGGGACTACAGTCACAGGATCGGAATCACCAGTTCTGGCAGCATTTTCAGTCCGGGATGGGGAGTCTCCCGCAAAAGCCGGAACAGATTTTTTCTCCGGCTATGGATTGTTGATCTCATCTGATATGACTTTTTCCAGAAGGCTTTTTTCTTCTGCAGGCGGAAAAGGAATCTCCTCAGGAAGTTTCCTGTCATCGGAAAGGTCTGCCTGAGAACCAGAATGATCTGTACTTCTGGCTGCATTTTTCTCTTCAGCTGTCTGTGCCGCTGAATTTTCATTTTTCTGCAGGACTTCGTTTTTCAGAGGGTTTTCTATCCGAAGAGCATCCTTCTCAGAATCAGATTCGTCTGTTTCCTTTTTCTGCAGAAGAGATTGCTCCTCCAGTTCCTCGGAGTCCTGAATCGGCTCTTTTTCCAGTCCAATGTTTTCTACAGGGGCCGATCCAGAAGACAGAGCACTTCCATTTTCCTGCAAAATCTCCGGAGAATCCTCCAGAGGAACAGACTTCATCTGGGTTTTCAAGTCATCCGGATTTTCCATTTTCTATGTCTCTGCTGGAGGATCCACCGGTTCCACGGGCGCAGTAGATGGATTCAATTCAGGATTCTTCGGAGGATTTGCAGATCCATCTGATAAAGCAGATGATGAAACGGATTCAGTACGTTCTGCAGACTTGGAAAAATGATTCTCTTCCACAGGCAAAAGAAGACTATCAGAAAGGATTGACGGTTCAGCGGAAAATTCGGCAGATTCTTTTGTCTTCGGCAGTACCGGAAGTGCCGTATCCGTATTCCCTCCAGGATCTGATATACCGTCTGCCGGGACGGACCTGCTGCTGGAAGGTATTATATGATGTTCTTCTGTCTCACTGCTTTTCTGTTCCGTCGTCTCAACAATATTTTCTTCCGGGAAAGACGCTCCAGCCTCTTTAGAAACTGCGGCAGAATCTTTTCCGTCTGATGAATCCGGGGATGTCATTTCCGAATTTCCCTGACTGGCAGCTACTTCCGGCATTTCGGTTTGTTCTTCAGAAGCCCCCGAAAGCAGACCATTTCCGGCTGTCCCGGGATCATTATCCGTCTTTTCCACTTTCGGAAAAACTGGAGTCTCTTCCTTATTCTTTTCCTCATCCGAATCCGTTTCAGTTGGCTTTTCCTCGCCAGCTTTCAGATTCTGACCGGATGAAACGCTCTCTTTCTCAAAATTTTTTTCTTCCTTTTCCTCGCCTGCCGCCACAGATGATTCCGAAGATGAAGTTTCCATTTTATCTGTCTCTCCAGCAGACTCTTTTCCCGGCGGATTCCCAAGGGCCTTCCACGGTGCCTCTTTTAAAATCAATTTTCTCAGAGCAGGTTCTGTTTCCGATGAAATTCCTGTACGATCCCACAAAATCTGGCGCCAGAATGAAAGACGCGGCTGAAATGCCTTCCGCCAGCTACGGTTTTCCGGAAGGAATTTCATACTATCCTCCATTTTCTGAAAACTTTTCTGCAGGGAAGGCACAGAAGCATCCCCGGCAAGCTGACTTAGAAAATCAGCCAGTGCAATGGCCGCATTTTCTTCCGGTGAATTCATCCGTGCAACAGGAATGCCCTGATTCAGCTCCTCTGTCTGATTGGTCAGATGGTTGAAGAAATCCATGGCGAAACGCGTTTTCTACTCCAGAGAGATTCTGGAATCATCCACGATATAATGAATAATAGATGCAATTCTTTCCGGATCTCTGGAAGCCCCGGAAAGACAATCCTATATAGCCATCTGGATGCCGGCTACCACTCTGCGTCCGTCATGGTATTCCCGATTTTTCATTGTATCGTTGGCAAGCATCCATGCTGTTTCCAAATCGCCCCGGGCGAAAGCGCTTTCAATTTCCGGATTCCATCCGGCCTAGGCCATCTGAACAATATAAGGGTCAGCGTCTATCGGAGGGATGACCGGATCTTCGAAGGAATCCGGCATAACCACGCTGTACAGGCTCTGCCAGGCATCCGGATTTCCCCAGTAACGGAAGGACAAACCACCGCAAAGAAAAGAAAAAATCAAAAGTAAAATCGTCAGAAATGTGGAGTTTCCATGGCCTTCTGACCGGGACAGACTTGATGCCGGAACAGCAGACTCCTCCGCAGTACTGCGTTTTTTCCGAACCGGACTCTACAGAACTTCATCCAGCGCAGCAATCACCTGCCGGTACGTCGGACGATCCAGCGGATCCCGTTCCATCATCCATAAAATCAGAGAAGAGACCTCTTTCGGCACGTCCGGTCTGAGCCGTTCCGGAGAAGGCGGATTCTCATGCAGGTGTTTCTGAATCAGTTCAGAGAAATTCGGAGAATAAAACGGGGGAGTTCCTGTCAGCAGGTGATAAAAAGAGGCCCCAAGACTGTAAATATCTCCCGCATAACTTTCCTGCCCGGTTCTCAGTTTCTCCGGACTCGCATAAAGCGGACTGAACCAGTATTTCCGGTTTTCAGGAAGATTCACGGCTCCCCCGACAGGCATTCCCAGTTCACAAGCCAAACCGAAATCGCCGATCTTTACATGTCCGTCTCCATCCAGCAGCATATTGGCAGGCTTCACATCATGATGCACAATACCGTGCTTTAAAGCATTCTCCAAAGCCTCGGCCACATCATGCATCCAGAGCAGTACAGAACCCAGTGGAAGATATCCGTGATATGTTCTAAGTTTCCATTCCAGTGTTCCTCCGCGCATATACTGCATCACGAGGTAAGGATGTCCCTCAAAAACACCGCAGGAATAAACAGGCACTACAGAACGATGATTCAGTGTGGCCGCAGTCCTGGCTTCCCGCAGGAACCGTTCTGCGCAGAGGGCATCTGCCGCCACTTCCGGCTTTGGAATCTTCAAAGCCACTTCCCTGTCCAGTTCCTGGTCCAGTGCCCGGTAGACAGTAGCCATTCCGCCGGATCCGCAAGGCTCTTCCAGCAGGAAATGATCAAACCATAGAGGAACCGGCATTTCTCCGCCGCAATAGGGGCAGCGAATCCGCACGAATGGCTCAAACCCGCTTACATCCAACTCCCGATGACAATAACAACAGGCTGCACGGGAAACCCGTACAGAAGAAGGCAGCTGTTTAAACTGCCTGTTTTCGGTCTATTTTTCCACCTGTTGATTCATCTGCATCCTGCATTGAAACAGTATTTTCCCTTTCAGGAAAGTTTCATCTTTTTTCTTTTTCTTCAGAGAACAGTTTTATTCCTGTCGGCAAATACAGAATTCAGTCTCTGTTTTCCGTCGCCCCCTCGGACAAAAATCCGCAACAGCTGAAATCCTCAGGCAATCCAGCACGTTTTCAGCGGATTTGCCTGATCCGCCACGCAGTATTCCACATCTGCGCGCTTCAGTTCTTCGAAACAGTGCCGTGCCATATGCAGCACAAGATCCGGACGATTGCATTCAGAGCTTAAATGTGCAAAAATAACCTTCCTTGTATTCTTCTGCACAAGCTCGCCAAGCGCCGCCATGCAGTCCGCATTGCTCAAATGCCCGTGATGCCCCATAATTCTGCGCTTGACCTGAATCGGACGCCCTGAATTTCTTAATGATTCCGGATCATAATTAGACTCA
>CASERY010000158.1 GCA_949290385.1 uncultured bacterium
AGCGATCAGCTTCCCGAATTTCCAGAACCGTTTGATTTCGGGGATCGGACACTCCTTCATGCAGAGCATCTTGAAAAGGAACAAACTGTTGTTGCATATGCGATTCCCGGCATTCCGGAAAATTCTCCGGACCGCTTTGCACTCACCCTGCTTTCCAGAGTGATGGGTTCCGGCATGTCGTCACGTCTCTTCCGCACTATCCGGGAAGAAAGGGGCCTCGCCTATTATGCAGGGATGTTCAACAGTCCTCAGATCGGAAGCGGCCTGATGGTTTTCTATGCAGGAACCCAGGCGGAATCCGCTGAACAGGTTGCAGAACTCATCGAAAAAGAACGGAAAAAAATGGCGGAAGAAGGCCTGACTCAGGAAGAATTCGATTCTGCCAAAGCTTAGATTCTTTTCCAGCTTGAAGATGCCAAACAGGATGGATCTCTGCTCTGCGCCCAGGCCGCCTTGGCGGAATACTTTGGTCTCGGCTGTTCAGAAACGGATAGGAAAATTAAAGCCATCCGTGAGCTCACCCTTGAACAAGTCAATCGGACGGCTGCAAGACTCTTTTCCACACACGTCCGGGCACTCTGCATTGTTTCTCCTGAAAAAGAAGTGAAATTTCCTGATTTTTCACAAAAGTAAATTGAAATCTTTGCATTTCGTTTTAATTTATAGTCAGATACGGGGATTCCCGCAACATATTTTGATGCTTTTCTGCGGGACTCCAATGTGTCATAAAGTTATGACAGAAAAAATCAACAACAGACGTTTTCAAATAGATGGAGGTTTATTGTGAAGGATGAGAATTTGATGCCTTTGTCAGGCAAACTGCTGCCCAAGGTATTTGTGTTTGCACTGCTTCTTGCTGCAGGCGGCTGCATGAGCGATTCAGACTTTATGCCCGGCGACGCCTATATTCCTCCTGCCTCCGGGAATACACAAGATTACGCAGAAAACCCAATGGATGTGGGCTCAGAAACGGACTTCACCAGTCCAGTCTTAGACCCGTTTGATCCCTATGATCCCAACTATGGAAGCAGTGAGACAGACACAGACAATATGTCTGACCTTTCCAGCAGCAATGAGGATGAAAGTGAAGTTCTGATTGTTGAGGAAGAAGAATCTTCAGATGAAACTTCAGTTCCAGAAACCGCTCAGTCAGAGGAAAAAAGTTCCAGCGAACTGAAACCTACGGATTCTGCCTCCGACAAAACCACCTCATCAACCAATTCAGCCGAAGAAAAAAAGACTCAGACAGTCAGCTCTTCCAACGGCAGCAATCCCCAGAATAATACACAGAATCTGCAGACATATACAGTCCAGAAGGGCGACAGCCTTTCCGGAATCGCGGCCATGTATGGGATTACAGTTTCTGAAATTGCAGAGTTGAACGGAATTGCAGACAAGAACAAGATCCGGGCAGGCCAGGTATTGAAAATCCCCGCAAATGCCAATAAAGATCACGCGAAACAGCAGAAAGAAAAAATTGCAAACGGTGAACTTTATATTGTGAAAGCCGGAGATTCTTTAAGCGTCATCGCTCAGAAATTCGGTGTAAAAACTGCAGATCTTGCGGCCGCAAATAAACTGGATCCAGCAAAGCCCATCTATGTAGGACAGAAACTGGTCATCCCGGCAGGCGGCAAAAAAGTTTCCTCTGCTTCTTCATCCTCTCTTCCGGAAAAAACCAAGAAGCAAGATAAAGCGACTCCGTCAGCAACTGCCTCAAAAACCAGTGCTCAGCCTAAGACTGAGCCTAAACAGGAAAAATCAGCCGCCGCTGCCTCCACCACCACAACAACAGCACCAGCTGCAACGAGCAGTAAGGCAGCGTCTGCGGAAGATGCCGCAAATCAGGATTTGGAAGAACTTCTCCCTGGAATCAGCAGTCCAGATGCTTCAGCCAGTCAGCCGACCAGCAGTACTTCTCTGAATGACGATTCCAATGTACTTCCTATTGTTATTGATCGTGACATGACGCTGGAAGAAATTGCCGAAGGATTTGGCCGTTCTCTTGACGATGTCAAAAGATTGAATCCTCAGTACAAACCTGGGGAAAAAATCAAAAGTCAGACGACTATTATTCTCCCGTTTTTCTAATTTCGTAATATTTGTCTGACAGTTTTTCCTGATCAGGAGGAATTGAATTCAATCTGACTTGGAAAAAATGCGCTGTTCGGAATTCTCTGAGAAACGAACAGCGCTTTTCTTTTCAAGTGGAAATACTGCTCAGCAGATAGAAATTATCCTATAGATCCGTTTCAGAAACAGATCGTCTGATTTTCAGCTTCGAATACAGTTTTTCTGTAAGAGATTTCACTTTCTTTTGTAAAAACAGGACAGTCACTGCAAGCTATGCCAGGATTCTCTTCCTACTTCTTCTCCATAAAAAATTTAATTTTCCTTCTAAGCGGAAGTCTTTTCCTTTTCTTCCTGCGGGTTCAGGAAATCATTTCATCCTTTTTCCTTCATGATGAAGGGGCATGGGCTTTTTTCTGTGGAATTCCACTTCTTTGCTTGGCATTGGGCCTTTTTTCCGGCAGACTCAATACCGCAGGGGCTTTACCTTCTGGTCAGACTGGTCAGCAGGAAGAAAAATCCGGGACATGCCACAGACAGTAGAACGGTTTCACAACCGTCCCGGGAAAAACATGCAGAGAAGGACATTTTCTATGGATTACAGGCTTTCTTCTGCTGACGGATTCAGCCGCTGTACATGCACAAACTCTTCAATATGGATGGCCCGTTTTCGGCCTCTTCTGCGCCGCATGTCTGGGAACCGGATTTTTTTTCAAATCTTTTTATGAACCATTCCCGGGGAAATTTCTTTCGTCAAAACTGCTGCCGCCCACAGCACTGGGAATTGCTTTCTTTGCGCTTGCAACTTATTGGTTCCCCGAATACTGTCGTCGTTTCATCCATATTCTTCCTTTAATCCTGTTTGCTTTTGGTTGTTTTGTCTTTCGGCATGACCTGATCCGTCGGAAACGGGTCTGCATGCTTTATGCAGGTCTTTTTATTCTTTTGCTCTTCCAGCTGTCCAACTACCCGCAGCCTGCAAACGGCATATTTACAGAGATCCCGATTTATCTGAACGGACGCACTCTGAAATTCCATGAAACCGCTGACAACCGTCTGGAAGTCTACAGAGACAGCATCTACATGGGAACGATTGAATCGTGGCAGGAAATTTTTCAAAGGATTCCTGAAACTGCGGCCCTTCTGGCAGAACTTTCTCCGGAACGAGAAAATACAGTTCTTTTAATTGCACCGGAATACACTTCCGCCATTGGACCGTTTTCCATGATAAAAAACCTGGGACAGCTGCAGTTCCCAATTTTTTCTGAAAAAATGTTGCCTGTAGTCAATGGTCATTTTTATGAAACGGCTTCTTCCGAAAATGAAAAACTGTCCATTGCGTTCATGGCGCCATCCCGGTATTTCAGCCGCAGCTAGTTTGAGCGGAAGGATCTGATCCTGATAGATATGCCATATCCAGACAACCGTGCCAGGAACTATTATTTCACACAGGAATATTTTCTCCGCTGCCGGGAAATGCTTCTGGATCACGGAATTCTTGCCCTGATTCTGCCTCAGGACAACGGACTCACGTTAAAAGAACAATTTCAAGCAGAAAGCATTCTGGAATCGACCTTGAAGAGTGTTTTTCCCCATGTTCTGCGTCTGGAGGGCAAGCATTCAATCCTTCTGGCATCGGAAAGGACAGATTTGACAGCAGATTCGGAAAAACTTGATGAACGGGCAAAGTCCGTCGGACTTTATCCGACAGCATTGCTTCCGGATAATCTTCTCTCCGCGGTTCTCCCTATTTTTGCCGCCAGGAAAAATGATCTCTCCAAAGATTTTCCGCAGCAGGAAATGCCCATAAATACCGTTCAAAATCAAGCCTTAAGTCATATGATTGCATCCATTCGTGAATCGAACAGCTCTCTGCAACAACAGTGGCCTGTCCGTATTTTTTCCAAAATCCCCACCGCAGCAGGTGCAGGATTAACGCTGTTGTTTCTTATTTATCTGCTTATGCGCTATTTTATTTCCGGAAAAGCGATTCATAAGAATCTTTTCCGGGCTTTTGAAAACGGTTTCTTCTCCGGAGGCATTCTTCTTTTTGTCCTGACACAGCTCAGATATTATGACTCCGCCCGGGAAACAGGTTCTCCGGAATTTCTGACGGCTGTTTTTTGCCTGTCCCTCTGTTTTTTTGCAATGCGCAGGCTATCTGAACGGCGTTTTCTTTCGCCCTGCATAGCTGCGGTTCTCTTCTTCCTGATTTACCGGAATGGACTGAACTTGGTTTATCCTGTTCTCCTGTTAATTTTCAGTGCCTTGGGCGTATGCTCCATGCAAAACTGTTTTGAAAGGACCATTCATTCTGGAAGGGATCTCTTTTTGATTGGCCGTTATACGGTTCTGGGACTCGCGGTTTCTCTGTTGATTTTTCCTGTATTTCTGGCCTTTCAGAACGGCATCTGGGTCTGGGTTGGAATATTGATGCTGATCCGGATTTCCCATGCACGTGCCGTATCCTTTTTCCCCAAACAGCTTCGCTGAATTCCATGCTGAAAATCCAGAAGCTGTAAAAATCGGATTTTTCCGGCAGGAAATATTACAGACTTCAATAACTTTCTTTAAAAGACTTTCCTGTAGGACTCTTTTTGAAACATTGCAAGGATCCTTTCCAGATTTTCCTTCAATTCTCTCAATATCTCACCTACTTTTTGTTTTCCTCGGTCAACTCTATCCCTTGAAATACGGTATTCTGATGCAGTTTCCCCTGTAAGTTGATTGTTTTATGAAAGACTCTTACAGAGTAAAAATTGTTGGAGTCACGGGTAATGACTACATTGCAAGCAGCTTGTTTTATAAAAAAAACTCTCCGAACATAAAACAGGCTCTCAGGCATGCAACTAAAGTTTTTCCGAAAAAACAATGACAGAGAGAGGTTGATTGTCTTCTGTTCACACTTCAAATGGTAGAACATGGAGATTTTATTTTCAGAGACTTGACAAATGGATCCGTTCGATTATAATTATACTTAACATGATATTTTTTATATAACAAAAAGTATAACAAAAAATGTCCGCAACCAAAACCGATAAAATTCTTGGGGAAGTCCTCAGCGAACTTTCTGCGGGGAAATTTGGAATTCCGGGAGACCGCTTTATAACAACACGCGATCTGGCATTCCGCAAAACGATTTCCCTGAAAACGGCGTTTCATGTTATTGAAGGACTTCGCGACGCCGGGGTCATCCGCAAAAAAGGCAGAGATTACAGAATCATCCGCCTCACGCCCCCTCAGAGCAGAGAAAACAGCAGAATGCTTCTCGGTTTTCTGGCGACCTACCTGGAAAGTCCTTATTTTGCAAAACTGGCATGTCATGCAGAAGAATTTGCACACTCCATCGGAGCAAGTCTTATCATTGCCTCAAGCAATTACGATTTTAAGAAGGAGTGCGAACGACTGAAAATGTTCTGTCGGCAAGGGGTTTCCGGAATCATGATCTGCCCCTGGGCTTCCACACCGGAAGAGGAACAGTTTTACAATACGCTTGATGTGCCTTATGTCATGCTCGGCCGCAGACTCAAAACCCTGGAATGTGATACCGTCCTCGTAAACAGCCAGAAGGCTGCACAGGAAATGGCGGAACATCTTGTGAGTCAGGGAATCCGTGAATTTGCCTATATCGGACAGGCAGGCAAACAGAACGACCAGCGTCTGCTGGGATTTCGTGCAGGCCTGCTTGAACATGGATTTTTTCTCCCGGATGAACGAATTATTCAGCTGGATTACAACTCTCCGGCAAAGTGCCGGGCAGGCATTGCTGGACTGCTCAGGAAAAAACGCAATGGACGACTTGGAATTTTCTGTTACCATGATTTGTTTGCCACGCGGGCAGTAAACCTTTGCCACGAACTGGGCATTTCTGTTCCGGAAGATGTAGCTGTTGCCGGATTTGATGATCTTCCGGTGGCCTCAGAAATCTATCCTCCACTGACTACGGTATCGTATCCGGTACGGGACATTGCACGTATTGCATTTGAAACGCTGTACACACGCATCAAATTCCATACACTCGATACCGGAATCTGCCGTTATCTGGATTCCAGACTGGTTATCCGGAAAAGCACGGTCATTCAGGATAGAGACATCAAGATGTAATATACAGGAGGAGGGAAAATCTGAGACTCAGCATTTTCAAAATTCAGCAGAAAGTCTCCGGTAAATCAAAACCGCTTTTCAAAAGATCAAAATAAGAAAAGGATGGAATAAAACACCGAGACTCTCCAGACATCTCCATTTTCCAGGTTATCAGCAATTTTTTATAAACAGGATTTCCTTAAACAGCAGAACTAAAACAAGGACAAGAGACACATGGCTATTACACAGACGGCAGTCAGCTACTACGGGTTCAATTATGTTGAACATGCCGAGCGCGACTTTCAGGAAATGCTTGATCACGGATGTACAACCGTGATTCTTGCAGTCACAGAATTTGATTTCGACTTCTGGCGTCCGAATATCGTAAAAATCACTCAGAAGGCGCACGAAATGGGACTCCGTGTCCTGCTGGATACCTGGGGAATCGGCAAATACTTTGGAGGAGAACAGACCAGTCTCTTCCTTCAGAACAATATTGAAAACCGCCAGGTCTCTGCTCTGACAGGAGAAAAACTTCCGTATGCGTGTTTCAACACACAGTCTTTCCGGGATTATTTTAAAAGGATCTGTCTGACTCTTACCCGGGAAGCCGGAGCCGACGGATTCTTCTGGGATGAACCCCATTACGCGTTTCCAAAATCCTACGCTTCCATCACGGGAGGCGCCGGGGAGGACTGGACATGCCGATGCCCTGTCTGCATGAAAAAATTCAAGGACTACTATGGCTATGACATGCCCAAAGTCATGAATGACGATGTCAAGCAGTTCCGCTGGCGCGAAGCCCTCTTTATTCTGGAGGATACCTCCCGCTGCATCAAGGAAATCAATCCGAAACTTGAAATCACATGCTGTGTTCACGCCACACTGAACTCTTATTACGTTACAGAATACCGCGGATACGACAACTGGGATATGGTGGCGGCATCCCCCTATTTTGATGTCTTTTCCACAACGATTATTGCCTGGGATCTCCCCCGCCCCTTCTTTGAAAGCATTACAAAACGCACGGTTGAAATGGCAAAGAAATACGGGAAAAAATCCGAGCGCTGGCTCATGGGCTACTACAAACAGCCCGCAGACTTTAAACAGATTGACGAAATTGTTGATCTCTACGATTCTCTGGGGGTAGACCGGATCGCCGCATGGACCTACCGCGGAGGCTATGGAACAGTCCTTGCTGCTCCGGATGCGCTTAAACTCTGGGATCGGATTGGAGAAAACTATAAACGTATTCTTAAAAAGTAAAAATTTTCCAGCATGCACTGTCTCTCTTTCTCGCTGTAAAAGGAATGAAACCACGCACAAAAGGATGAAAACAGAAAAACATCTTTAGTTCAGCAGCAAACAGACTGGCTGAGCAACTCAGGAAGCGCCCCCCTCCCGAGTTCACCGTGGAACTTCACCATCCGGAAAACAAGAGAACATGGCAGAATAACAGGGAAAAAATACAGAGAAAATATTTTACAGGTATTCCAGAATCCCTTCCCTTTGTAAAAGGAATTCTGGGAATGCTGACAAAATGTTCCGCAGCAACGGAATAAATTCATGAAAAGGAAAGGATTTCCAAGATGTCTGAACTCAATGATTTCGGTTATGTCGAAAAAGCATTTGCCAACATCCGCGAGGTCGTCGAAAAACAGGGCGGAAACATCCATAAGGCCGCATCCATGATGGCGGACGCTATCTGCAATGACAAGCTCATCAATGTCTATGCAGGCGGCGGACATACCACACTGGCCATGGGAGAAATGTTCTTCCGCGCCGGCGGACTTGCCAATATCAACCCGATTATGGAAACGGCGCTTTCCGTATTCAACCAGGCACTGAAATATCTTGAGCTTGAACGCACCGTCAATTTTGGCGCATCCATTGTAAAATACTATGACCTGCAGAAGGACGATCTTCTTATTATCTTCCACAATATCGGCATTAATCCTGCCACAATCGATGCAGCCATGGAAGCCAAAAAGCGCGGAGTAAAAATTATTGCCGTGGCAAGTTCATACTGGCAGAAGGAAATGCCGGCAGACCATTTTATCCGTCATCCGTCCGGAAAAAACCTTTTTGACTTTGCGGATGTCTGCATTGACGACTACAATCCGGTCGGCGACGCCATTGTGAACGTGCCCGGACTGGATACACCCATCGGTCCAGTTTCCAACGTTGTGGATTTCACGATCGCACACCTGCTGGAAATTGAAACAGTCCGGATCTGTATTGAACGCGGAGTTGTTCCGCCCGTCTGGAACAGCGCCAACACACCGGGAGGAGACGAGAAAAATGCCGCCTTCCTGAAAAAATACAAACCTCTGGTCAAGAATCTGTAACTTTATGAAAAAATCCGTTGCAGAATTTCCTCTCGCTCACTTTGAGGAACTGATTCCACTGCTCATGCGCTGTTTTCCAGCATTCTGGGGCCCGCGGCTCGCACGGGGAGTTCATTCGTTTCCCTACGATCTCAAGCTCTTCTGCATGGAACTGGATGGACAGCGTATGGGAACTGCAGGTATCCATGAATATCCGTTTCTGTTCCATGGAGCGGCGGTTTCCTGCGGCGGACTTTGTGACGTTGGAATAGATCCGGATTTCCGAGGACATGGGTATGCGGGATTCCTGCAGGAATTTGCCCTGGCATACTGTAGAAACCATTATCCGCATTATCCTCTGGTTCCGCTTTATACGGACAAGCCAGCCGTTTATAAATCACACGGCTGGCAGCTCTATGAGCCGGATCGGCTTCTGGAAATACGGGCAGAGGATTTTCCGAAATCCCGGGCATTCTGTCTGAATGTTCCGGAAGAGTCTATGGACTGTCTCCGGATGAAGCGCAGGCCCCAGTCCCGGGATGAGGAAATCATGCACGCCATTCAATGTATTTATGCACAGGGAATTCTCTTCAACGGCAAATGTCTGCGTTCCGCCGAGACCTGGCGGGAACTGTTTTCCAACCCAGAACATGAATGGGTTCTGGAAAACCAGACCTATTTTCTGTACCGGGGTCCCCGCCTTCTGGAGGCATATTCAACCATACCCGACCATCCGTCTGGCAGGTTTATCCCGGCTCAGGGAGGATATGGTTCCAATAAAATCATGCTCAATCTTCAGAGGTCCGCCGAGGACCGCATGGACCAGCTTGAGGAAACGATAGAGCGCAAAGCGCTGTTTTTCCCCATTGCAGATACTTTTTAAAAGACTAAATCAAAAGGATAACAAATGAAAATCAAGGAAATGAACGAAGCCCTGCAATGGCTTCGCAGCAAGTATGCAGTCAAAGCAGATGGCACACTTGAAGCTGCCGCAGACGGCAGTTTCGGTGCAGATGCAGAACTCAAACTTGAAAACGGTACTGGCGTAAAACTTCTCCCCTGGAGACCTGAACGACGCTTTGTTGAACTCAAAAAACTCGTTGACAGCAAAACCCTTGAAAACGTATCCACCCTCCGTTTCGCAGCAATGAGCCATGACAAACCCCTGGAAAAACTGCTCTATCGGGAACTTGATCTCTGCGAATTCCTCGGAGAATCTCCGATTGTTTCCGCCTTTGCCGTCTCAAATGGCAGTACAGCCAACGTCCTTGCAAAACTTAAAGATGATAAAAGCTGCAGCATTGAATGCTCCGCCGCCCTCCCCGCAGGCACCATGGAAATGGACCGCCATGAAATCATTGCCCGGCGCGGTATTGCCTGTGACCGGACCGTCGATACTCAAGTGCCCCAGTCCTCCATCTATCAGTTTACCGAAAACGAGGAAAAGCGCTATACAGATACCGATACAGAACTCTTTGGTTTCGAAAACGAAGAAGTTCTTCTGATCCGTGCTGCATTTGAAGTTCTTCAGCATCCGGAACTCGCGGCACTCTGGAATCAGACGGATGCACGGCTTGTCAAAATGACAAAAGCCGTCCTCGAAAGTGAGAAAAATGGAAAACCTGCAGTCTTTGCGGAGGAGAAATAATCATGAAACCAGTAAAAATTGCAATGATGTCCCTTACCCACGGTCATACCCGCAAATATTATCAGACTCTGCGGGAAAATCCCAAGCTAGACTGGGTTGCATCCTGCGCTGAAGATCAGACTGCAAAAGATGTCTATGACCTTTACAACAACGGTGTTCCCTGCTATCTAAGCGTGGAAGAAATGTTCGAAAAACATCCGGATATTGAAGCTGTTGTCCTTGCATCTGCAAACAGCCGCCATCTGGAACAGGTCAAGGAATGCGCCCGCCGAGGGGTTCATATTCTTTCTATGAAGATTCCTACTTTTGATCCCAAAGAATATGATGAAATGATCGAAGCCGTTGAAAAAGCCGGTATCGTCTGCCAGGTGGAACTGGAAATGCACTACAATCCTGTTGTAAAACGCCTCCAGAAACTTCTTGCAGAAGGCAAAATCGGAAAAATTCTTTCGATTCAGGCAACCAATATCACTCTTTCGCCAGTATGGGCTTTCCCATGGCAGGGTGTCCCGGAAGCCAGTTACGGCAAGCGTGTACCCCTGAAGAATGCAGATCCGCGTTTCCGCGGAGGCGCTCTCTGTGACCATCCTCATATTTTCGACCTGATTCGCTGGCTTACGAATTCTGATTTCGATTTTGTATATTCCACGGTGGCACCGAATCTGCGTCCGGATATTCCCGTTGAAGACATGCTTCTTGTCAATGGGAAAATGAAAGACGGAACCTCCTTCCTGTTTGATCCTTCCTGGTCGCGCATGGAGGAACGCCTCAAAGTCCCCGGTCCCGGCTGGGAAGTCTTTCCGAAACGCATGGAAGTCAATATTACAGTCACAGGCGAAAAAGGCACCATTGTCTGCGACTGCTTCGGACCGAATGTCTATCACAACGGCGCACCGAATGACCGTTACACGGTGCAGTACACCTACTTCGACGAGTGGATTGGACTCATTGATGAATTTGTAGACTGCATCCGCAATCACAAACAGCCGAAAATCAATCTCCGCTGGCACCGTCAGACAATCGATTGCATGAATGCCTGCTACAGCAGCATTGCCTCCGGAATGCCTGCACGGGTGCAATAAACTCTCAGCCTACGATACGCGCTTTCTAACCAAGAAAGAAAGGAATAACTCATGGATTCCAGAGAGATTAAAATTCTCAGCAGCAGACTCGTTCCGGCCCCCAGAGAATGTACCTTCAAGGATGGTCCGGAATATCTCCTGCAAAATCAATGCAAAATCGCTGTCAATGTCGCAGATCTCACAGATATTGAAGAAAAAGTTTATGCCTTGTGCAAACAATACTGGAATATTCAGCCGGCACTCACGCTGAAGAAAAATGCTTCGGCGGCGAAATTCAAACCGGATGCCTACCAGATAAAAATCACGGAAAAACAGCTCACTGTTACCGCTGAAGCTCTTACAGGTGTAATGAATGCCTTTAAAACCCTTCGCCAGCTGGCAGAAGTTCAGCGCGGCACAGAAAAAGTAACGGGCTATTTTCTGGTTCAATCTGAAATCAAGGATGAGCCTGCATTGGCGTTCCGGGGAATCCACTTGTGCATCTTTCCTGAAACGCCGATCTGGGATATCGAAAAGCAAATCCGTCTGGCAGCCTATCACAAATTCAATTATGCTGTGATAGAAACCTGGGGAGTGTTCCCCTTCGATTCCCATCCGGAATTCTGCTGGGCAGATAAGAAAATCAGCAAGGATGAGTTTAAACGGCTTGTCCGGCTAGGAAAAGAGCTTGGCATCACACTGATTCCTCAGTTCAATCTCCTCGGACATGCTACAGGAGCCCGTGCCACCACGGCAAAACACGTAGTGCTGGATTACTATCCGGCCTATCAGCCGCTCTTTGAACCGGACGGTTGGTCCTGGTGTCTCAGCAATCCTGAAGTCCGCAGAATTCAGACTGACCTGGTCATGGAAATGTACGATCTTTATGACCGTCCTCCCTTCTTCCATATCGGGTGTGATGAAGCAGATAATATCGGCACCTGCCGTGACTGTCGCAGAAGTTCCCTCAAAGATCTTGTACGAGATTTGATCCTGTACTTTCACGATCTGCTGTAGGAACATGGAGCTCGTCTAATTATGTGGCATGACATGCTCCTGGAATCCGGAGATAAACGCTGGAGCGGCTATACCGCATGTGGTCTTCCTGAACACAAGCTCAGTATGCTCTACAAGGAACTTCCACGGGATATTGTCATTGCAGACTGGCAGTACGGCTATAATAAAGCTGCACCGGAAGACCCTGAACCGGAATGGCCGACTTCCAAATTTTTTAACAAGGAAAAGTTTGATGTTCTTGTCTGTCCCTGGCTGAATGAAAACGGAATTATCAGCCTCGGCAGAATGGCAGAAAAAGAAAAACTAACTGGTATTCTGGAAACAACGTGGCATATTTCTCATTGTTCCAATTTCCAGACCATCTTTAATATAGCAGCCAATGCTGGATGGAATCCGTCCAAGGCATCCGGCTCAAATACAGCCTCCCGTCTTGCAGCTACTATGCACACCCGTCAAATCGAATGGGATATGGATATTGTAGACTATGAAAAAACCGGGTGGAATCAGTATCAGATGGATCCGGGACATCATCCTCATCCTGTCTTTTAAGGATACTTCCGTTTCAGGAAATACAGATCTGGCAGAAAAAGGCATTTCTCTCTGCCGGATCTGTTTTTTTATGGCTTCAGCTGCCATATCTTGTTGAACAGTTGTCTTTTTTCAAAATATGGATATATTGAAAAGAAAAAAATGCAACAGGATTAAATCTGATATGTCATTTATCCCGCAGACATCTGTCCAGACTGGCAAGTATATGCCTGTTTTTCTTGCGCTGCTTGCCGCATTTTTATTCGGGCTCAATGCTCCGTTTTCAAAATTGCTTTTGTCCCATATTTCCCCCATGTTCATGGCGGCCTTTCTTTATCTCGGGGCTGGAACGGGCATGCTTGTGCTTCACCGGTTTACCGCAGAAGGGAAAACAGAAGCACCGCTGTCATCAGAAGAACTGCCATGGATTCTTTCCATGATTTTTCTGGATGTTCTTGCGCCTTTCCTGCTGATGTGGGGGCTGAAACTCACGACGGCAGCCAATGCGTCCCTGCTGCTTAATTTTGAAATGGCGGCAACTTCGATCATTGCTTTTTTCTTTTTCCATGAAGCAGTCGGTACCCGCATGTGGTGCTCCATAGGAATCATAACGGCGGCAAGTATGATTCTGTCTCTTGATTTCTCCAATATAGCGGGGACATGGGATTTTTCCAAAGGGTCTCTGTTGATTCTTGCAGCCTGCATCTGCTGGGGAATGGAAAACAACTGTACACGGAATCTGTCGGAAAAATCTCCTGCTCAAATTGTCATTGTCAAAGGGTTCGGCTCAGGAGGAACAGCTTTTCTGCTTGCGATGCTGCTTGGAGAACCTTTCCCTCATATGCCGTCTTCAATGATCTTAACCGTTCTGCTTGGATTTGTGGCTTACGGCTTAAGTATCTTCTGTTACGTAAAAGCTCAACGGTATCTTGGAGCCTCACGAACAAGTGCATACTATGCAGCCGCGCCTTTCATCGGGGTGCTGTTGTCCCTGATAATTCTGCATGAGTTCCCATCACCGGCTTTTATTCTGGCCTTAGTTCTTATGGGATGGGGGGTCTGGCTTGCTGTCCGGGAAAAACACTGTCACCGACACCAGCATGAAATTCTGACACACAATCATGCACACCTGCATGATGATCTGCATCATCAACATATTCACAATCCGCCGGTCAAAGGCTGGCACACTCATGAACACGTCCATGAGGCCTGTGTTCACACTCACCCGCACAATCCTGACATCCACCACAGGCATCTGCATTGAAATACAAGTAGCTGCTGGAAAAACATTTTCTCTGCGATCCGTCTTTTTACGGAAAGATGTCTTTATAAAAAGGATTTCTTTCTATTTGAAAACTGGGATCTTCTTTCAAAATTTGGCGTATCCCGACTCATCCGTCATTCAGGAATAAAAAAGACTTCAGCTGTGTAAAAAACATAAAAGGTCAAAAATTCGACGCGCTTTTTTCATTCAGCAGAAATTGCAACATTGGACGCACAGACTACAGTAATACGCTTCAAATGATCTGAAAAAGATCCGCATTGTCTTGTCGTAAATGGGAGGCATTGTCTTTTCCCGGAATACAATCTTTGGAAAACGGGCCACTGTTTAAATGAACAAATGGACAAACTGACAGGCAGACGAAACCGTCATTCATTTTTATTTTCAATCAACAGTTCATACGACTCAGAATGTGAAAAAATTCATCAACCGCACTTGTCTTACCACCAAACAAGTGCAGTTGATGATTCATTCATGTCAACTTTTTTTCTCCAGCATCTCAATTCGTCTTTCCAGAGACGGATGCGTCGAAAAAAGATCGGTCCATGCAGGCGGTGCAGCAATCATCATGGCGGCAGCCGGATCATCTGCTGTTACGGTTTCTCCAGCATGAGAATCATCCATGAGTCTGCGCAGTGCACCAGACATGGCATCCATTCCGACCAGCGATGCAGCCGTAGCATCCGCTTCGAACTCCCGGTGGCGTGAAAACCACAGTAAAACCAAATCCCCCAGCAGAAACAGGATATTAACAATGACAAAGTGAATCAGCCAGGATAACAGTTTTGACTTTTTACAATAATCTTCATACCAGTCCGTCTGCCGTATGACGAAATCAACGACAATGACCGTAATATTAATCAAACTCTGCAGCAAAGTCATTGTCAACATATCCCCATTGGCAATATGAGCAGTTTCATGAGCCGCAACCCCGGCGATACTGTCTGAATCCATCTGTCTGAGCAAGCCGGAACTGAAAGCAATCATGGAGTCATTTTTAGAAGCCCCGGTTGCAAAAGCGTTCATCTCTTCGCTTTCATAAATTCCAACTTCCGGCACTGCGGGCAGATTGGCTCGATTGGCCAGCGATTGAACCAGTTCCAGCAGATATTTCTCCTGATCATTTTCTACTTGTTCGGCTGTAATAATCCTGATCTTGTACTGCTATTTCAATAAAGATTTAGAAAAAAACAGCATCACAAATGGAACCACACTCCCGATCAGCAGCAGAAAAATCGCAGTTCCAATCCCGGCATGAGGATCAAAAATCCGGACAATGATCATGAGTATAATCATTACTCCGACATTGGCCGCCATGAAAATCCCCATAGATTTCCCGAAACCTCCCCCCAGTCGAATCTGAGAGGATGAACGGATGCGATTAAAAATGGCTGTCACATCTTCCTGCGTCTGCCATTTTCCACAATAACGGCATTTTCGAGCCTCGTCCAAAATTCCTTTATTGCAATAAATACAGGATTTCATGATTACTCTTTCTGATGCAACTCTCCGAATACATCCATGTAGTAATTCTCATTAACAAAATCCAGTAATTCATACGCAGACATACCGTCAATTGCCTCCTTAAGATTTTCGTCATGTTCACTATCTAAGAACACCCCCAAGACTATTACTTGAGCAAGAATTTTCTCTTCTTCTTCAGTCAAATCATTATTTTGAAGTTTTTTCCCGAATTCCTTGCCTCCAATTTCTTCTGCCAGATAAACCATGATTTCCTCACATGATTTTCTATAAGTCTCGGAAGAAGAATAATCCAAAGTCGGACCTCCAAACAAGTTTCCTATAACAACAAACAAGATCATAAATAAAATCCAAGCCCCAATCAGAATACCGGCAGCTTTAGGCGCAAGAGATTTCCAGTTTTTCTTCTGATAATCGATCTTGTTTTCTGTCAAATATTGGATTTGTGGTCTGCACTCTATAAAGTACCAAGCTACTAAAGTAAGTAAATACAGGCTGCTGCAGATGCCTTCATTCAGAAAAAGTATAGAAATAATATAAATAGCAGTCAGTGCGATCAGCCAGGTTTTAGAACGTTTCTCCAGCTGTTCCTGCCCTAGGTTTTTCCAGTTGCTCTTCGTGACAAAAGCTCCAAAAACCGGAGTAAACAGCAATGACCAGAGCGCTGCAGTTTCGGGATTATACAGTTCAAGTATTTTTACCGAACCCCCAACTTGAGATTTGGAAGAGGCAGACAGTTTTTCCCCGCAAAATTTACAGACCGTGGCATCTACAGGAATCTCCTCTGCACACACAGGACATTTTCTCTTTTCTTCTGACATTTTTTTCTCCTTGTTCGTGTTGGTTTATCAACTTTTGGTTTTATGTTCAGCCAGCAGAAAAGAGAATGCCTGATGCAGTCTGGATTTATGATTAGAAAAATCAGACAAAAAAAAGACGCCCTCTGTTGCATCCACCTCAGAGGTACGCCAATACCTGAACAAGTCTATACAAACAGAGAGCGCCCAAGCCTGGGCGCAAACTCTAAAGCTTGACTTGTTCACATGGGTTTGGCGTTTCCTGAGGTGAAGTCTGCTTAAAGCTTACGTAAATCTGTCAATTAAATCTGTAACAAAACTTTCTTCTGATGAATAACTTCCTGCTTTGGTTAAAATTTCAAACTGGGGCGTAATATATAAGTATTTTATAATATTGTCAATCTTTATACTGGGAGTTTCTGTAAATATTTACTTTATGAGACGGCTGTACAGCCATTCCTGAGGGCAGATTTTCCATTTTTACAAATAGCTGGTTTGAGTTTATACAATTATATGACACGAATGAAAAGATAAATATACTAAAATCAAGGGAAAGAAAGCATCTCTGTTTTAAAACACAATCTAGAGAAAATGAAAGGAATGGTGGTGGGGGATGGATTCGGACCATCGAAGGTACAACCGGTAGATTTACAGTCTACTGCATTTGACCGCTCTGCAACCCCACCAAAGGGTTTGATTGAATAAACTGGAGCGGGTAGAGGGAATCGAACCCTCACAATCAGCTTGGAAGGCTGATGTTCTACCGTTGAACTATACCCGCATTGTCTGCGTACAAACAACGTTTCATTCAATATGTCTTTATTATACAGTATAAAGATCCACTGTCAAGTTCAAAATCTGAAAGACTTATAATTTTTTCGAATTCCAGACGAGGGCTTCCGGTAAATTCTTTTCCTGTTGCAGTTTTTGTACTTCCCCCGCCTATTGAGGTTTTCCCGAATAAACAGGACTTTTTGTTTTTCCGGGAAAAAGAATTTCATAGATGGACAAATACACCGTTGCATTTTATTCTTCTGTTTCCCCAAAAACAGATCCGTTTTCAGAGCCTTTTCCATGCTGAAAACTTTTTGGAAAAACTCCCCCCGAATTTTTCATTTCTCCGTCTAAGGTGCATTCTCAAAGAACAAACTCTGCCATTCAGGAAACATTTACAGATTCAGGCATCCATTCATACAAAACAGCACGCTTCCTCGTCTGAAAATTTGGCCCCTGCTCTCATGCAGCAACAGAACGCCTGACGTAGCACCATTTCCGGATTAAACGCATTCTTTTCAGCAAAAACGAAATGATACCCCCCACAATACACGCAGAAAATATAGTTCCTTCCCGAATGCCTTCCACATGATGCATTGCTGCAATTCCCAGCAGTGCCGCACATACAACAAGTGTACAATCAAAAGCAATTTTCGTTCTGGAAAAATGAAAGCGGTATTTCAGCGCCAGCGCTTTTACAATTCCGTCTCCCGGCAGATACAAAACCTGAGCCAGCACCTGGAGCGTAATTCCAAAAGCCAGAAGGGCACACCCTCCAAAAAGATAGAATGTCTGGATCAGATAAAAATCAGTTCTGACAAACGACATCAGCCACATACCCAGATCAATAAAAACTCCGAAAAGAAAAGTCGCCGGCAATTGCAATATCTGATATTTTGGGAAATCCTTCCCCAGAAGAGCCTATTGAACAGCTAGAAAAAAAGCATTCAGAAGAAAAGTCTATATTCCCAGAGTCACAGGACAAATAAAAGTAATTACATAAGGAATACTTGAAATCGGAGTCGTTCCCAAACTTGATGCCGTTGCCATCGCTACACCCAGTCCACTGAAAACAATCCCTGCGGCAAAAACCACAGACCTCCGTTTCATATCAAAAACAATCATTCAACAACCTCAATTCAAAGAATTCGGAAAAAGTTCTTCCGAAACAGCTCAAATATATACAAAAAAACATCTCAAAAAATAAAACAATGATTTTTTCAAATCATTGTTCTCTTCATTCCGGATACAATCCGGCTCCTCAAAAAATCAATTCTCCACTTACAGTTTCACCCCCGAAAAAATATCGCTTAAAGATCCAAAAGAATTTCGGTCCGGCGCAGGCATAGGATAAGCCTCCAGAACTTTTCTCTGAGCTTCAAACAACCGGTCATTGCCTGCTTTCGCCAAATCCAGCAAATGATTCAAATCATCTCTTGAAAACGGCTGTTCCTCCGCAGTTCCCTGAATCTCCACGAACTTGCCTGACTCCGTCATAATCACATTCATATCCACATCTGCAGAAGAATCTTCCTCGTAACAGAGATCCAAGAGATAATGCCCCTGCTTCATTCCAACACTTATCGCGGACACATTTTCACGCATGGGAAATTTTGCCAGAAGCTTTTTCCCCAGTAAACGCCGGAACGCAATCTGAAGCGCCACAGAAGCACCTGCAATTGAAGCACACCGGGTTCCTCCGTCCGCATCAATAACGTCACAGTCAATATAAATCGTATTCGGCCCCAATGCCTCAAGGTCAATTACAGAACGGAAACTGCGTCCGATCAGCCGTTGGATTTCCATGGTTCTTCCAGACTGTTTTCCTTTTACAGCCTCCCGTTGAACCCGGTCGTTCCCAGCGCCAGGAAGCATCCCGTATTCGCTGGTAACCCATCCACCGGATACGCCCTGTGCCCGCATCCATCCTGGGACACCGGATTCAAAGGTCACAGAACACAAGACTTTTGTGTTCCCCATTTCCATGAGCACAGATGAAACCGGATGCTTTAAATAATCCGGTGTTATTTTAATCTTTCGTGTCTGATTCCAGTTCCGGTTGTCAATACGGTTTGGATTTGCCATAGCATTCCGCCTTTCCAGTCATTCGCTCAACTGAAATGAAAAATTTCACTCTTTATTCTGCGGGATACTGTCCCCCTAAAAAATGATCTTCTACACTTCAGCATCTTTTTTCAAATTCAAAATCTGCCGTCCGTAAGTCTGCGGGATCATTCCAAATCTCAAACCAGAAAATCTTCTCTGTTTCAGCACGACTTCAGGCCATGCCGGCATCCGGCAAAATAAAAAACCGCCGCCGGCGACAGAACACCCACGCACCTGGTTTCAACGCTTAGAGCTGCTTTGTTCCCAACCTGACTCGGTTCACGCGATTCCAGCACACAGGGTCCGGCACCGGCGGCGGAGAATGATCATTTCAATCAAAATATCTCCAGCCGCGTCGATTTGCGACTTACTTTTTTACTATACACGACTGTTTGAAAAAGTCAAGATCCCGTGCCAGCTCTTCCCGTAAATTTTTACGGTTGACAATCCGGTCTATTAAGCCTTTTTTCAAAAGGAATTCTGCCGTCTGGAATCCTTCCGGGAGCTGTGCCTGAGTGGTTTCCTTGATCACCCGGGGACCTGCAAAGCCGATCAAAGCCTCCGGTTCAGCCAGGATCAGGTCGCCCAGAGAAGCAAAACTTGCTGTAACGCCTGCTGTAGTAGGATGTGTCATAATGACAATATACGGCAGTTTTGCCTCTGCATGACGCTCCACAGCTCCGCTGGTCTTGGCCATCTGCATAAGACTGATCATGCCCTCATACATTCTTGCACCACCGGAGGCAGTCACAATCACAACCGGAAGACGGTGTGCTGTACCATACTCTATAATACGGGTAATTTTTTCACCCACAACCGCCCCCATACTTGCCCCAAGGAAACGAAAATCCATAACCGCCAGAGCGAAAGGAATTCCATTCAGAGCAGCTTCACCGCAGACAACAGCATCTTTGAGTCCTGTTTTTTTCTGATTGGCCGCCAGTTTATCTGTATAAGATGCAATGCCTTTAAACTTCAGGGTATCCACGGAAACAATGTCGCTGAACAATTCCTTGAATGTTCCGCTGTCAGTAAGCAGTTCAATTCTTTTCCAGGCTGTCATGGGATAATGGTATCCGCATTTCGGGCAGATATTCAGATTGGACTCTTTTTCCTGGGTAAAAATGATTTCATCACATTTCTTGCATTTTTCCCAGAGTCCTTCCGGAATATCTCTGCGCTTCGGAATCTCCTGAGACATGCCGTTGTGGGGCAGCGCTCCACCCTGAAAGGGTGCAGTGCCGGGAATGCCGGCAGACTGGGAACTGATCGTGGAATATTTTGATTTTCTAAAAAATGCGGCCATGCTTTAATTCCTTTGTCTTCGTGCGATCACCAATACGAAAACTTTTCCGGCACCGGCATCCAGTAAAATCTTTGAGGCGGAAGCCAGCGTGGCACCGGTAGTCATAACGTCGTCCACCAGTAATATAGCACGGTTTTCAATGTTCGTCGAATTTTTTAGAAAAAAAGCATGATTTAAGTTCTTGATTCTTTCGATCTGACCGCGCTGAACCTGCTGACCGGTCATCCTCACGCGCTTCAGAAGATTTTCACAGGGAACACCGCTTGCGTTCGCAATCTGCTCCGCGATAAGGGCCTACTGATTATAGCCTCTTTTCCACTGTCTTGTCCAATGCAGCGGAATCGGCACAATCACATCTACACTGTTCAGAATACCGGAAACCGCATCGCAGGCAAAATACCCAAACGTCCTGGCCAGCTCAGGGTGATTCTGATACTTAAAAGCATGAATCATTTCCTGAAGTTCTCCTTCCATTCGGAACACAGCACGAGCTTCTGTCCATGGACGCAAACTGCTTTTCCTGCAACACTCAGAACAAATATCCAGGAATCCATCCAGCTCTCCCCCGCACATACGGCATGATGGTTTCCGGATAAAAGGCATCTTGCTCAGACAGTCGGCACAAAACATATTAGGTCTTCCATCTGCAGGGACTCCGCCGCAAACCGGACAGTTCATGGGAATATAGGTGCGCAGAACATTCCATAAAAAGTCTCTGACTGAACGCTGAATATTCATTTTCCTGTCGTCTCCGGCCTCCGCTGGGTCGATGGAATTTGTTTCAGACTTGAAAAATCCCCAGTCCTGTTTTAGAATCATTTCTTCTCTTTTCGGTTCTTGTCGGCCGTGTTCTGTTCCTGATCTCATCCATTCGGCTGTTTTGAGAGAAATCCGCATCCAATTCGCATCGTTCGGCAGGACATTTATTCGTACAGACTTTTCCCAGACCGCATTTTCAGAAGAAGCATGAAATCTTCCTTCCACTGTCTGATTTATCGACCAGATAATCGATTAAATAATAGTATATATTCAGTCAGAAAATCTTTCAACCGGATGATCAGAAAACACATTCAGAGAATACACTTTTTTTCCTGTGCTTCGGCTTCTTTCACCCATTATTCAGCCCCTATTCACCTGTGTTCGGACAGTCTGGCATTTTTATCCGAATCAATCATAAAAAACCACTTGTTCTTTCCCGTGGAAATGTTTTTGATTCAGGAAAAAGAATCTTGAAAAATTCCAGTTGACAGGTTATTTTATTTATCTGTAATTTGCATAAAATCCAATGAATTCCAGGAGAAGAAAAAATGGCTGAAAGTTTTCTGCAGACAAACTTTGCCCAGCGAATCGGCGGTAACAAGTTCGGCAAAGATACTAAAATTTATAAATTTGAAAAAATTAAACGCGCCAAACGCGAAGCTATGGCTAAAAACCCCGGAGTCGAACTCATTGATATGGGAGTAGGCGAACCCGATGACATGGCATTTCCCTCCGTTATCAGTGCGCTTCAAAAAGAGGCCGCCGTATGGGAAAACCGCACTTACGCAGACAACGGCTGTGCAGAATTCAAGGCCGCTGCGGCTCGCTATATGAAAGCTCTTTACGGGGTTGAATTGAATCCGGATACGGAAATTGTCCATGCAATCGGAAGCAAATCCGCACTCTCTCTGTTGCCCGCATGCTTTATCAATCCGAGGGACATCTGCATCATGACCGTTCCCGGATATCCTGTGATGGGGACCTGGACTCAGTACCTGGGCGGAGAAGTTGTCAATCTTCCTCTTCTTGAGGAAAATGCCTTTCTCCCGCAGCTGGAAACCCTCACGGAAGATCAGTGCAAACGCGCAAAACTTCTGTATCTGAACTATCCCAACAACCCCACAGGAGCTTCTGCCACCGTGGAATTTTTCACCCGTGTGGTGGATTTTGCCAAAAAGCACGAAATTCTCATTGTAAGTGATGCCGCATATGCGCCGCTGAACTTCCAGGGAAAACCTCTCAGCATTCTTTCCATTCCGGGAGCGATGGACTGTGCCGTGGAACTGCACAGCATGTCCAAAGGATTCAATATGACAGGCTGGCGTCTGAGCTGGGTCTGCGGAAATCCTCTGGCAGTCAAGGCATTCGCAACCGTCAAGGATAATGCAGACAGCGGACAGTTCCTTGCCATTCAGAAGGCCGCCATTGCAGCGCTGGACGATCAGGCTTCCATCACTCCTATGATCAGTGCAAAATATGAACGCCGTCTCACCAGCATGGTCCAGACCCTGAAAAAACTTGGCTTCAATGCCAAAGTTCCGGCTGGTTCATTCTATCTTTATGTGAAAGCCCCCAAAGCAGCTTCAGACGGCACCCGGTTTGAATCCGGCGAGGATTTCAGCCAGTGGCTCATCAAGGAAAAACTCATCAGCTCCGTCCCCTGGGATGATGCAGGACCTTATGTCCGGTTCAGTGCAACGTTTGTAGCACGCGGAGGCAAAGAAGATGAAGAACGCGTCCTGGCAGAATTTGCACGCCGCCTTTCCGGCGCAAAATTTGAATTCTGATCTTTAAGCACGGACTGGCAGAACAGTCCTTGTCCTTCAGAAAAAAATAGAAGACGTCTGCAGTCGATCACTTGCAGACGTTTTCTGTTTTAAGACAAAAGCATAAAAAAGTCAGGCTTCTTCTGCAACTTCCATTGAAAAAATCAAGTTTAAAGCTATATTTTAATTGCTCAGTTAAAAACATAGAAAGCTTTGACAATGCCCAGAAGAAAAGATGGAGAAGAAACCAGAAATAAAATTCTGAAGGCTGCAGCTGTCATGTTTGCAAGGAATGGATTCAAAAATACAACCAATGCAGATATTGTCAACCAATGCGGCGGCATCAATGCGGCTCTGATCAATTACTATTTCAGCGATAAGGCAACTTTGTATCAGCAGGCATGGGAATATGCTTACAGTGAAGCCGTCAGAGAATTTCCCCTCCGGGAAAAACTTCAGAAATGTCATTCGCCGGAGGAAAAACTGTTGACAGTCATCGAAACAAGCCTCTGCCGCAATGCCACCAGTGACAGCGTAGTCAACGGAATGATTCATCATGAAATTTCAGCCATGACCGGAATCCTTACCGATCTGTATGCCAGAACCTTTTTTGACATGCAAAGACTTCTTCGCAGCATTGTCGATGAAATTCTGGGAAATCGTGTCCCCGCCATTGAAAAAGATCTGTCGGTATATTCTATTTTATCCATGCTGCTGATTCCCATCCGGAAAATCCGCTCCATGGACCACAGGAAGTCGGAAAGTCCCGATTTTGATCTTTCACAGCGAATCCGTCATGTACAGCAGTTTGCACTGGGCGGACTGGAAAAACTCAAACAGCAGTATGAAAAAACCGATCCCTGTTCCGGGATCTTGAAATAACTTGAAATCAAAAGGAAAAGACATTCTTTTCCAGAACCTGTTCCGAGGGGCAGATGCCCCGGGCATCCGAAACGGCGGAATGCCCGGAAAAGCCTCCGGCAGAGATACACAGGCTCTGGTAAAAGCATTTAACAATGGACGGATTCCTCTACGGATCTGTCCCAAAAGGAGACGTATGACATGGGAATCAGAATAAAAGGCATCGGCAAATATGTGCCGGAACGGATTATGACCAATGCCGATCTTGAAAAAATGGTCGAGACCAATGATGAATGGATCAGAACCCGTACAGGCATTCACCAGCGTCATATTGCCGAATCTTCCACCGCTACATCTGACCTGGCAGCCAATGCAGCGAAAGCCGCTCTGGCTGATGCCGCCATGGATGCCTCTGAACTTGATATGATTCTAGTTGCCACAGTCACCCCGGATCATACGTTTCCGAGTACAGCGGCTCTGATCCAGCAGAAAATCGGCGCACCGAAATGCATGAGTTTTGATATTGAGGCGGCCTGTTCCGGACTTCTTTACGGACTGGATATTGCACACAGTATGATCTTCAGCGGAAAACACCGGAAAGTTCTTGTCATCGGAGCCGAAAAGCTCTCCAGCATTACGGACTACACGGACCGCTCCACCTGTGTGCTTTTCGGAGACGGAGCCAGTGCCCTGATTCTGGAAGCCGATGATTCCATTGAAGGCGATTTCTATCTGGGCGGAGAAATCGGAGCAGACGGCAATTATGGCGATATTCTGCAAGTTCCTGCCGGAGGAAGTGCCATTCCTGCAAGTCATGACTCTGTAGACCGCCATCTGCATTTCATTCACATGGACGGTCCCAAAACCTTCCAGCAGGCAGTCACTTCCATGACCAGAGCCTGTCGAAAAGTGCTTGAAAAAACAGGGGTTTCTCCCGATCAAATCCGCTGGGTCATTCCGCATCAGGCAAATCAAAGAATTATTTCTGCTGTTGCAGAACGCCTCAATCTCAGCGACAGTGTTTATTGCAATGTGGCTCGTTACGGCAATACTTCTTCTGCTTCTATCGGACTCTGTCTGGATGAGCTCCACCACAGCGGACAACTGCAGAGGGGGGATCTGATCCTGATGACAGCTTTTGGCGGCGGTCTTACCTGGGCAGCTGAGCTGATCCGCTGGTAACGCTTGAATTTTCTGCCTCGAAAATTCGGAAACAAGGAAAATAAAACAGGTAGCATTTATGAATTTTAATAAGAACACACGCAGAGTTGTTGTAACTGGTTATGGAGCCATTTCCTGTCTTGGACACAGCGCCGATGCTCTTTGGAACGGCGTTCTGGAAGGGAAATGCGGCTTGGACTTCATCTCTCGTTTTGATCCTTCCGACTACAAATGCCGCATCGCCGGAGAAGTCCGCAATCTGGACATGAGCCCCTATATGAACCCTAAGGAAGCCAAAAGGTTCGACCGTTTCACCCAGTATGCCATTGCGGCGGCGGATGAAGCTATGAAGCAGTCCGGCATCTCTGTGAATCCGGAAGATGACTCCATCGACCGGACCCGTTTCGGAGTCCTTGTCTCCACAGGAATCGGCGGTCTCGATATTATCTCGGAAGCCCAGGATACCCTGCGGGAAAAAGGCCCATCCCGAATTTCCCCCTTTGCAATTCCCACTATGATTGGAGACAGTGCCGCTGGTATTCTATCCATTCGCTATGGCGCAAAAGGTCCGAATTTCGGAGTTGTTTCTGCTTGTGCCACTGCCTGTCATTCCATTGGAGAAGCCGCCTGGATGATTATTCGGGACGATGCGGACATCATGCTGGCCGGCGCCACAGAAGAAAGCGTTACGCAAATCAGCCTTGCCGGATTTGCTTCCATGAAGGCTTTAAGCACACGCAATGATGATCCAAAACATGCCAGCCGCCCCTTCGACCTGAACCGGGATGGCTTTGTTGCCTCCGAAGGCGCCGGAATTCTGGTGCTCGAAGAACTGGAACATGCCATCAGACGCGGTGCACGGATCTATGGAGAAATCATCGGCTATGGTGCAACCGGAGATGCTTACCACATCACCTGTCCTGCCCCCAACGGCAGCGGTGATGCAAAAGCTATTCAGGAAGCAATCCGTCATGCCGGCATACGTCCGGAAGAAATCGACTATATCAATGCTCACGGGACCTCCACTCCGCTCAATGACAAATACGAAACCATGGCCATAAAAACCGCTCTCGGAGAAGAAGCTGCCCATAAAGTCTCCATCAGCAGCACCAAAGGGAGTACCGGACACGCTCTGGGTGCAGCCGGTGGACTGGAATCCATTATCTGTCTGAAAGCTATTGAGTATGGCATTGTCCCCCCCACAATCAATTATGAAACGCCGGATCCGGACTGCGATCTTGACATTACGCCAAACCACCCGCGGAAGCGCGATATCCGGATTGCCATGAATAACAATCTGGGCTTTGGCGGGCATAATGCCGCTTTACTTTTCAAAAAATATGAAGATTAACAGAAAAGAATCCCGGAAAGCCATTCTCATCGGCACAGAATGCCTTCCCGGAGACGCAGAACAAGGTTCGGCACAGGTTCTTTTCAAAACCGGATATTTATGAAAAAGAATAGATTCCTTTCCGGATGAAATTCGGGTGCCACATCATAAACTGCAGAAATTCAAACTGTACATATTCAAACGGGAAATACATCAGTTGGATGTTTTCCCGTTTTTTTATTTCCTTTTCTGAAAATAAAAAAAGAACCATGCCCTTTAATAAAAATCATCAGGCATGGATCTTTTATTTCAAAATACGCTGAAGCCTCCACAAAAAATCTGGAACCTTCCAGCCGCACACCGCGCACACCGGGTCCTTTCAAGAATCGCCCTCATTCGAATCAGCCGCAACGGACAAAATATTCGGCGACAGCTGCAGACTTTTTCAACAAGCGCTTCAAAATTCCCAGTTCACAAAGTAAAATCAGCGGCGGAATGCTCCACGGGGACGCTCTTCTTTCGGACGAGCTTCATTTACTTTCAATGTACGGCCGCCAAGCTGCTGACCATTCATGCCTTCCATAGCGGCTTTAGCTTCATCATCGTTATGCATTTCTACAAAGCCGAATCCCTTGGAACGTCCGGTTTCGCGATCCATAATCACGATGGCGGAATCCACAGTGCCGAAACTTGCAAATGCATTTTTGAGTTCTTCTTCTGTCGTAGCGAAAGCCAGATTGCCAACATACAGTTTCATAAAAAATCTTTCCGCGGCAAAAACCGCAATTGTGATTCAAGCTGGTAAAGGATCCAGAAGACTGACAGCATGAATATTGCCGGACAAAAAACGCATTTGAATACATTTCCGGTATTCCATGCATTTCTTTTCTAGAAACCCGATCAAACAGCAGAAGTTTTTCAAAATCGTTTATCAGCAAGTTTTACACACAGGCAAAAAGTCCACATATTCTCCCGTTCAGATCCCAATTATCTGAACGGTTGAACTTCTCCTATGGTTCAATTAAGATAACTGATTGTTAAAAAAAATACAAGTCGTTTTTTTCTGTTTTTTTTAAAGAAAATCCGCAGTCTGAAAAAATTCAAACTGCGGACTGTTTTTCTGATTCGGCTCCGGACAAGTTATATTCCTCGGAAAATCTGCCGGCAAAACGTCTGTCTTCTATTTCAAACCATCTTTTCCGGACGAACAATCCGGTCAAAATCTTCCTCCGAAATCAATCCGCTTTCCACGGCTGCCTCCCGCAGAGTTTGTCCTTTCTTGTGGGCGCTTTTCGCAATCTTCGCCGCATTATCATAGCCGATTGCAGGACTCAATGCGGTTACAAGCATCAGAGATTTTTCCAGCAGGCTCTTGATTTTTTCTTTGTCCGCCTTTAAATCCTTTAAAGCATACCTTGTAAAATTTACACACGTATCGGCCATAAGGCGACATTCCGTCAAAAGATTAAAAATCATTACAGGCTTGAACACATTCAGCTCAAAATTGCCTTGTGTCCCTGCAATGCCTACAGCAGTATCCAGCCCAATAATCTGCACGCATACCATAGTCATTGCCTCACACTGTGTGGGATTCACCTTGCCTGGCATAATCGAGGAACCGGGTTCATTTTCCGGCAGAATCAGTTCTCCAATGCCGCAGCGAGGACCGCTGGCAAGCCAGCGAATATCATTGGCTATCTTCATCAGGGCACATGCGGCGGTACGCACAGCACCTGAAGCAGCGACTACTGCATCGTGTCCGGCAAGCACAGCAAATTTATTGGGAGCTGTGCGGAACGGAAATCCGGTGAGCTGGGCAATTTCTTCTGCAACTTTTTGTGCAAACAAAGGCGGTGCATTCAATCCTGTCCCTACAGCAGTCCCGCCAAGAGCCAGTTCATAGAGTTCATCCAGAGAATACTCAATCCTTTTCTCTGCATAGGCTATCTGAGCACAATAACCGGAAAATTCCTGCCCGAGCGTCAACGGCACAGCATCCTGAAGGTGCGTCCTTCCTATTTTGACAATATCACTGAAAAGACGAGCTTTTTCATCCAGTTCCTTCCGAAGCATTTCCAGCGCCGGAAGAAGTCTCCTGCGAATCATTTCAACCGCTGCAATGTGCATGGCTCCCGGAAAGGTGTCATTGGAGGACTGCGACATATTCACGTGATCATTCGGATGGATCGGCTTTTTAGAACCGACAGTTCCCCCGAGAATTTCACTTGCACGGTTTGCAATAACTTCATTCACATTCATATTGGATTGAGTCCCGCTTCCGGTCATCCACACATGCAGGGGAAACTGATCGTCCCAGCGCCCTTCCTGAATTTCGTCACATGCCTGGCAGATCGCATCACAGAACTCTTTCGAAAGTTTCCCCAGCTTGCAGTTGGTCAAAGCCGCCGCTTTTTTCAGAATGGCAAAAGCATGAATAACCTCAACAGGCATGATGTCAATGCCAATATTAAAATGAATCATAGAACGCTGTGTTTGAGCGCCCCAGTATTTATCTGCAGGGACATCAATGGGTCCCATGCTGTCATTTTCTGTCCGCCACTGTTCTGTATTGTCCATTTCTGTCACCTTATGCTGCCCTGTCAAAAAAAAGGACTTCACAGCTGCTGAGCATCATCCGTGAAGTCCATGAGTTCATTCTAATTCTGTCTCAATTATTTTTATTTTCGTTCATCCGGTCGATATCTTTCTGGACCATGCCGACCACTTTCTCAAACTTCTTGATATTCTGTTCATCCACATTCATCAATGTCTGGTGGGCTTCCAGAACAGTCCGTGCACTTCTGTCCGGAGCACCGGGGGCATCATCATTCCAGGCACCCTCGCCATTCTCCGACTCAGCCGCATCGTCCGTAATAAACTGGAAGAATTTTTTCAGCCCAAGACCGCAGAGAAGCCCCGCATTCTGTTCCGACGCATTGCATACATATATCGGAGCATTTAATTTCCGTGCACGCAGGGCCAACATGGCCAGGATCCCCATGAATGTGCTGTCCATCCAGGAACATTTTGTCAAATCAATCCGGATCTCCTTAAAAGATTCCGTTTCCAGTTTCTTGGCAAGATTCCGCAGAGAAGGCGCACATTCAAACGTAGCACGACCGGAAACCTGAATCCGGTAAGATCCCCCCTTATTGGTAATCAGCAAATCTCCTGTATTTGCCATAGTCCAATCCTTTCCTTCCTCTCAACAACGTTAGAATTCAATGAAAACATCAAGCATCCTTAGGCTGGATCACCGCTTTGATTCTGCGGACACCGCGGCTCGAACTCTCTTCCTTAAGGATTTTGAAAGCGCCCAGCTCGCCTGTATGCTGAGCATGAGGTCCGCCACAAATTTCCTTGGAAAAGTTTCCAATGCTGTAAACCTTCACGCGTTCTCCATATTTATTGCCAAACAGTCCGATTGCTCCGGATTTTCTGGCATCCTCCAGAGACATCTCCTCGCAAACGACAGGCACATCTTCCTGAATGACTTTATTGACAATATCCTCCACCTGTTTCAACTGTTCCGGAGTTACTTTATCCGGATGGCTGAAGTCAAAACGGAGACGTTCCGCCGTAATGTTGGACCCTTTCTGCTCCACATGATCTCCCAGGACCATGCGCAACGCCTGATGCAGCAGATGAGTGGCCGTATGAAGTCTGGCAGAAGCTTCTGAATGATCCGCCAGTCCTCCTTTAAACTTCTGCTCAGCGCCGTGCCGGGAAAGCTCCTGATGTTTTGCAAAGGCTTCCTCATAACCTTTCATGTCTACGGAAAAGTTGCATTCCTTTGCCATTTCAACCGTGAGTTCAATGGGAAAACCGTATGTCTCATACAAATAGAAGGCATTCTTCCCGCTGATGACCTTATTCTGAATATGTTCAGGAACACGGGAAATAAATTTTTCAAATTCCTTGGTTCCTCTTTCAAGAGCAGCGGCGAACTATTTTTCCTCGCGGTCAAATTCCTCCAGGATCATTTTCTCATTGGCTTCAAGTTCCGGATAGACTGCCTTATAGGAATCGATGACAACTTGAGCCATTTTTGCCGTAAATTCAGCTTCTATTCCAAGTTTCTTAGCCTCACGGATGGCTCGGCGGATCAAGCGGCGCAACACATAGGCCTGATCCACTTTTCCTGGAGTAATCCCGTCTGCCATAATGAAAGTGGCAGCACGCATATGCTCTACAATAATCCGTTCAGAACGTGTTCTCTCCGCTGGAGCTTCCGCAAGACCGCGGATTTTATCCAGTTCATCAAAAAGCGGCTTGAATATCTCAGTATCATAGCAGCTGGACTTGCCCTGAAGGATCGCGGTAACCCGTTCAACTCCCATGCCGGTATCCACATTTTTCTGCTTGAGCTGTTCAAATTTCCCGTCAGCATTCTTAAAATACTGCATGAAAACATTGTTCCAGATTTCAACCCAGAGTTTATTTGACGGATCAAATACTTCAGGCACGGGATCCGGACCTGTCCAATAGAAAATTTCTGTATCCGGTCCGCAGGGACCCGTTTCTCCGGCAGGCCCCCACCAGTTGTCTTTCTTTGGCAGTTTGGCAATATGATTTTCAGGAATACCGTGTTTTCTCCATTCCTCAAAAGCCTCTTCATCAAAGGGAGCATCCGCATCCCCTGCAAAAACTGTAACAGCCAGCCGGTTCACAGGAATATTCAACCATTCCGGAGAAGTCAGGAATTCAAAGCTGAACCCGATGGATTCCTTTTTAAAGTAATCACCGAGAGACCAGTTCCCAAGCATTTCAAAGAAAGTCAGATGCACAGGATCTCCCACTTCATCGATATCGCCGGTACGGATACACTTCTGATAATCCGTGAGACGTCTTCCCTGGGGATGTTTTTCACCCAGCAGGTACGGGACCAGTGGATGCATTCCAGCAGTGGTAAAAAGTACGGTGGGATCGTTATCCGGAATCAGAGACGCGCTCTTGATTTCGGCATGACCTTTGGATTTGAAAAAGTCGATGAATTTTCTTCTTAATTCATTTGCTGTCATAACAGAATCTCTCTTCATTTTAAAGAAAAAATAAACATGATGTCAATATACACTGCAAAGTGCACGGTTCAAGTTTTTTCAGTGATTTTTCAACAGGCTTTTTAAAATCCGCCGGTTTTCAAACCGTGTCCGTTGCAGGTCAGGATATGAATCTTTCCATACACTCCGGATGAGTTCCTTTCCAATTGACTGTAAAGAAGCAACACCAGATTTCTGCAGAAGTCCGAAAGGTTCAGATCAATGCCAGGATTCTGCTGATTTTTTATTTTGCGATCCGGGAAAATCAAAAATGTTCTGCTGCTCTGTCTCCATGAATTATCCAGAATGGGGGGTTCTTCCTCAGAATGCAGTCCCGGGCCGATTCTTTCAGGGTCTCCGTTCCGAATCCGTTCTGTTCCCCTTCCGACAGGCATTTCCGGTGGAATCAATACCAGATTCAAGGAACTGCAAGGAGGATCATTCTCCTCGCCTGCAACCCGGGTGTTTTCCCGGGATTGTCTGCAAAAATCTGCAGGCTGCCGCTGTTCCCATTCTGCGCAACAGAGACGAAGCCGTGGATCCGTACACTTTTGCTGCTGGGCACGCATCTGCTTGACAAATGCAGCAAGAAGACGCCTGTTTTCCGGCACATTCTGGCTGCAGGAAGCACAGATTCTTTTCAGACTGCTGTTTCGCATCACCCGGATCATCTCCTGAATACACAACCCTGTGCAGACTGGAACCACACATGGTAGTGCAAGGCCGTTCCACGACCATGCAGCCAGAGGCTTTCCAGAATTCAAAAGGCTTCTGTACAATCCCGGACAACTTTCCAGAGGTTGAAGAAGAACCGTTCCATCATAAGACTTCAGATCTGCGATTTCGAAATCATCGCACGTTCTGACAAAAAAGTGAAATCCCAAATTTTCAAATGTACATCTTAAACGCAATACAACCGCATCTGTTAGGACAGAATGTTCTTTACCGCATCCCGGAGTCGGCAGAAGCGTCAGGATGTTCCTGGGACAATGCAATCGGGAAGTCGCAGACTTGTTTCCCGGAGATCCGAAAAATCTCAGGATTTTGGCCCTTTTCCCTCGGGTGCATTGAATATATCCCATTTCCTGCAGTTTCTGCAAAATTCTCTGAGAAGTCAAAGGAGCCACCAGAAAGCGTTCCGACAATTCCTTTCTGCTGTAAAATAATCCCTCAGGGAAATTCCCCTGCTGGGTATCCAGTTCAAACAAAAGCTCGCGCAGAATGTTTTCTGATTTTGACAAGCCATTCTTCTTCATAGTCATTCTTCAAACTTTTACATTCATTTTCCTATAAATTATCTCTTAAGTTATACATGTTCAATAGTCATCTTAATAAAAAAATCAAAATTTTTATTTATTTTATCAATCTATTAATCCATCTGTCGTCATCTTTTTTGTATAATTAATTGCAGAGAGAGATACAAACTGGAAAGGGAAAATAACAAGGCTTTCGTAAAAAAATAAAATGATTTTAAATTTGCAAGCCGCTATGGAGGTATATCAATGAAAGGTCTTACAGACAAACAGAAAAATATTGTGGATTTTATTGAAGATTTTACAAATTCCGCAAAAATGGCCCCCACTATTTATGAAATAGCAGAACATTTCAATATTAAAACATCTACAGTTTTTGCCCATATTCGAGCTTTGCAGAAAAAGAATTATCTATCCAGAAGTTCCAAAGCCAGAAGCATCAGTCTGACAAAACCCCGCAGGGAAAACCGTATTCCAGCAGGTCTTCAGGCAGTTCCTGTTCTGGATGACAGTTCCAGCAAAGAAGTCTTCTGCGATACAAAGCTCCTGTAGAAAGCCGCCGCCGAAAGCGAACGAAAAAATATCTTTGCCATTCATGCAAAAGGTGCAGACATGGTGTCCGCCGGCATTCTGGATGGAGATATTGTGATTTTAAAAAGCCATCCTGCCTATATTGCCAGCGGAGATATTGTTCTGACTGAAGTCAATGGAGAAAATGTACTGCGCACCTGCTATCCGGTTGGTCAGGACAGTTACGAACTCAGAGCTGGAAACATTGCCTCTAAAGCCATGACTGCTAAAAAAGCGGATTTCCATGTCAAAGGTGTAGTCATCGGACTTCAGCGATTTATCTGATTCCAAGGCCACTTTTCGCATAAAGCATAAAATTGAAATCTTTTTCAATACATCACCCACCTGGGGAAAGGATTCCATCAAAATATTCCGTCAAAAAAACGCAATTGAATGCAGAGCTTCATTTTCAAAAAGGATTTGCTGTTTGCCATGCAAAATTCATACCTTCCCACCGGGGAAACGGGGAAATGAATCGCATTTTCCGGACTCATGCAGATTTCCGACTGTTCATTCAGTCTAAGCCTGCCCGGAAAATAAACAAATTGGAAAGAGGGCGTATGCGCCAAATGCAAAAAATTCATTGAATACAAACTCTGCGTTTTTTTATGAACTCCACTCCTTTCAACACCGGGGGCAGAAAATTGTTTTTCTGTCCCCGGTTCTTTTTACCGGTGCTACAGCCATATATGCCTTCTGCAAAAATCAAGGTCCTGCTGGTTGCTAAAAAGAATCCCTGAATCCCTTTTCTACACTTCTTCCCCGAATGCCTTTGTTTTCTGTTCCAGAGTTTCGAATCATCCATCTCTCAACTCTTTTATAACTTTTTATCCTGATATTCTGAATACACACAGCTACGCCATTCATTTCTCTGTTTCCAATGACAGAAGAAAAGACCCGCCCGAACATGGCCAGATCTGCTTTCCAATCCATAGGGCTGTTTCAAAGGGGGGATAAAAAAACAAAAGAAAAAATCTGCTTGCATTTCATCCCCGAAATTGTATGGTACTGCATTCTCTGAAAAGCCTGAACGAACTAAATATAGGCATCTTTCCCCGGGACACAGTTTGGTTGGATCAGGAAGAAACGCTCTTTTAAATTCCGAGTGAATTCACTTTTCAGAAATTTGCAGTCATTCAGGAAAACAGACCGGGCCTTTTCGAGGAACATCCATTGAGTTTTCGGATGCATGTAAACAGGAAGAAAGTTTTTCAGTCTTATGAAAATCCTCCATACAGCTGACTGGCATTTAGGTGCGACTCTGGCAGACAATCGCAGATATGCGGAATTCCGTCAGTTTTTAAACTGGCTTGTCCAGCTTATCCGGGAACAGCACATAGAATGTCTTCTGGTCTCCGGAGACATTTTTGACAACAGCACACCTTCCATTCATGCCCAGGAGCTGTATTACCGTTTTCTGGCAGATGCCGGGGATGCCGGATGCAGAACCTGTATTCTTATTGGAGGCAACCACGATTCTCCCGCCTTTCTGAATGCGCCTGCCGGACTTCTGCAGCGTTTTTCCATCCATACTGTCGGTTCTCTACCGGAGACAATGGAAGACGCTCTTTTCACGCTCACCGATCCATCCGGAAAGCCATGCGCTGTTGTCTGTGCCATTCCTTATCTGAGAGAAAGAGATTTGAGTTCTGTCTACCGGGAATCATGGAATCCATCCGGGAACCCGGAACAACGCTTCAGCGAGGATTCTCTGCATTTCACCGGATCTGAAAGCATTGCAGATCATGTACAGCGTGTCAGACGGGCACTTCATCAAACGATCCACTCGATTTACCAGGGGGCTGTTCAGCGGAGAAATTCCTTTCCCGAGGAATTTCGCACAGTTCCCATTCTCGGCATGGCACATCTGTTCGTTGTTCCCGGAGATGAATTGGACATACCGCAGGACCCTGCCGCCGAACCCATTCTTGGGACTCTTTCCGCCATACCGGCCGGAATGATTCCGCCGTTTGATTATCTTGCACTGGGTCATATTCATCAGAGCTATGCCATTAAAGGAGCACCTTTTATCCGCTATTCTGGTTCACCGATTCCGAAAACTTTTGCGGAAGCCAACCATCATAAACACGTCATTCTTCTGGATACGGAACAACAGGACTTGCATCCATTTCCCATTGAAGTACCTGTTTTTCAGAAAATGGCAACGGTTTCCGGAGACTGGGAACATATTCAGGATCAGCTACACAAACTAATCCAGCTTCAGGAATCTATATGGATTTCAGTGGAATATACGGGCTATGCAGTTATGCCGGATTTGCCGGAATTGACCCGGGAGCTTGTCCGTGGGACCCCGGCAGAAATTCTTCAATGCAGGAATATGCACGCAATGGATGATCTGAAAGGCCCCGGCAGAAATCAGAATATCCGTCCGGAGGATATGACGCCAGAAAAAGTTTTTTGTCTGAAACTGGAAACTGCGGAAGTTCCCGCAGAGCAGAGACCGGAACTTTCCAACGCATTCCAGGAAATTCTGAATTTGGTTCAAACCCCATCCGACGCTGGAACAGTCGGCACAGAAATCTCCCACCCTGCCGCCCCAGAGGACAGAAAAAATAACAATGCAAAAGGCCCCGTACAGACCTCCGAGCAAAAAACCTTTCAGACAAGTCCGGATGCAGAACAAACAACGCCATGGCCTTCCAATCCCGTAACGGCAGATGCTGTTTCAGCTCCATCTGTTCTCCAAAATGTACCGGAAAGGTAATTGTCATGAAAATAGAAAAGCTGCATTTCAAAAATATTAACTCCTTGTATGGTGAATGGGAAATAGACTTTACCCAGCCAGAATACACTCAGAACGGACTTTTTGTCATTACCGGCCCAACCGGTTCCGGGAAAAGTTCTATTTTTGATGTTCTCTGTCTTGCCCTTTTCGGAGCCACGGCCAGAATCTCTGTCAAAGGCAAGGAAAACGATGCCTTTTCCCTGGGGAAACATGAATTTCTTGCAGAAGCCGTCATTCTGCTGGATGCAGGCCGTTTCCGATTCCGTTTTGAGCAGACACGTTCTAAACGGAAAAACTCTCTGGGCAACCTTCAGTCCTGCAGGAGAATCATCTATCAGGGAGAGAACGTCTACGCGGAGGGAAACAGCGCCTCTGCCAAAGCCGCTGAACAGCTTCTGGGAATGGATCTGGAACAGTTTCTCCGGACCGTTATGCTCGCTCAGGGCAGATTCACAGCCTTTCTGGAGTCCGGGGAAAATGACAGAGCCATGCTTCTGGAAAACATTACAGGCACCGGCATCTACCGGGATATATCCAAAGAGGTTTTCCTCCGGGCCAAAAATGAGGAAGAAGTACGCCGGCATATTCTGGACCGGCTGAACAACATCCAGCAAATAACTCCAGACTCTCGCGAACAGCTCTTACAGCAGAGCGCAGATCTGGAAAAAACATTGCTCCTTCTTCAACAGGAACGTCAGGAATACGCGGATCTCTGTGCACTCTTTGATCAGTATACAAAGAATACAGAAGCTTTACACCAGCAGCAACTCCATGAAAAAGAACTTTTCCTGGAAGAACAATCCTTTCAAAAGGACGCCCTTCGTCTGAAACTGGCAGAAAATGCCCTTGAATGTGAATCCGCCTATCTTTCCCGGGAAGAACTCATCCGGACACAGGCCAGTCACCAGAAAAACCTTCAGCAGGCCGAAGACCAGGCGCAGCAACTCAAAGACCAGACGGCTGAAACAGAAAAACACCTTCTGCATGCCTCAGAGCAATTTGCCCTCTTTCAGGAATAGGAAAAAAAACTGATGCCTCTCCTGCAACAGGTCCGGACGCTGAAAACACGGGAAGAAGAAAAAAAAGTTCTTCTCAGGAAAAACGAAACCGATCTGTCCCTTTCCAAGCAGGAATGTCTTGCGCAACAGAATCTTCTGGAAAAGCTGAACAAACAGGCACGCCAGGATGCTGCCGAACTGCAGGATACTCTTCTTTATCTTGAGCAGCATGCAAAAGACGCACAAATTGAATCCGTTCAAGCGCATCTGACCTCCTGCCGCGATATGCTCGTCTATACTTTCCGAAATGGCCTGACACTCTATAGACGTCAAAATGAAACCACCTCTCACATGACGCAGCTCCGGCAGAAGATTTCTGAAATCCAGCAGGATCTTCAGTCCCGGCATGCCCAATCTGCTGAAACTGAAGCTGCGCAGAAGCAGTTGCAAACACAAATCCAGACGCTGCTTCAAGGACAGACTCTCCAATTCCATCAGGAACGTCTCCAGTCCGCCCTCCGGGAACAAGCCCTTCTCGCGCGAATTGCAGGCTACGAAGAAGAACGAAGACTTTTGAAAAAAGGGATCCCATGTCCTCTCTGCGGATCGCTGGAACATCCCTATGCAGAAAAACATCCCTCTGATGAACAGTCTGTTCTGGCCCAGAAAATCTCCGGCCTCCAAAAACGTCTGGAAGACTATCAATCTCTTGAAAAACGCAGAAAAGAGCTTGACAGTCTCTCTCAGCAAGCCGAAACCGAAAAAATCCGTCAGGAAAACGCTCTTCAAAATTTTCAGCAGCAGCTTGCTGCACTTCAGAGCCAGTACCTCCAGAATCAAACGGAACAGCAATCCATTGAAAAGCAAATTCTTTAGAAGATCAAGACATTCAATGATCTGGTCTCTCTTCACAATCTCGGTCCTGCATTAAACGAAAGTCTGTCTGAGGATATTTTCAAATCCGACCGCCCCGGTTCCAAAGAAGAAAAAACACCATCCTTCTTTCCTGATTCCGCTGTCATGCAAACCATCTTCAAAAATCTTGAACAGCGGCAAAAATGCTATCATAATGCCTGCACACTCCGGGATCAGGCACAAGAACGTGCCCAGACCCGCATGCTCAAGGAATCTGCCGCAAAATCCCGAGTACAGTCTTTGCTAGTTCGCCTCCATCAGCTGCAGGAAAATCGACAGGATGTTCTGCAGGATCTGGACAGCCTTCACCGTGATCTTTGTCATCTTTTTGAAAATAAAGATCCAGATCTGGAAGAAAAAGCGTTCAAAGAAAAATTCCGTCAGGCACAGCTTCTGGAATAGAAAGCCCTTCAGACACGAGACATTGTTCAGCAGAAATATTCCAGTATTCTTGAAAAAATTTCTCAGCTTCAGCACGCTCTCACCTCGCTGAATCCATCTCTGGAACAAGCTCAAAAGCTCTGGTCCGAACAAAGGCGTCAGAATGGTTTTATTTCGGATGAAGACTTTCTGGCTGCCCGCATGGATGCCGCTGAACGAAGAAAGCTCCGGGAGAAAGCTGAATCTTTGCAGAAAAAACGTATTACACTCACAGAACGACTTCAAACTTTATCCCGGCATCGGCAGGATCTGGAACAGGTTCTGTCCGGGAAAGACTGTATGGAATGTCAAGAGCATCTCAGCAAAGTGCAAAAAGAACTGCTGGAGAAGACCTCTCAGCTGGGAGCTGTCCGGCAAAAACTGGCAGATTGTGAAGAAAAAACCAGACAGATAGCCAGTCTCCAGGCTGAACTGGAAAAACAGAGTGCAACAGCCCGAAAATGGTCCCGTCTGAATGAACTGATTGGATCTGCATCCGGAGATTCCTTTGCCAGATTTGCAGAAAGCGTCATGTTTGACTATCTTCTGGAGCTGGCGAACCAGGAGCTGAAACGACTCAGTGACCGTTATACGCTTGTGCAGAATCCCCGGAAAACACTTGAGATCCAGGTTCAGGATTCTTATCAGTTTGATGCAGTCCGGTCTGGAGAAAATCTCTCCGGCGGAGAAAAATTCCTGGTAAGTCTTGCTCTTGCACTGGGACTCTCGCACATGACCCGCAAAAAGAATCGAATTGATTCGCTCTTCCTTGATGAAGGTTTCGGAACGCTTGATCCGGATACTCTTCAAATGGTCCTGCAAGCCATCGCATCCCTGCATCAGGATGGAAAACTTATCGGAATTATTTCCCATGTTCAGGCCGTCAGTGATCAAATTCCATGCAGAATTGAAGTCATGCCTTGTGCAAAAGGACGAAGCATCCTGAACGGTCCCGGGGTGAAACGGCTGGATTAAGGTTCAGCGCTCCCGTTACCCTGCGCCTCATCATAAAGGACCTGGGAAAAGGAAGAAATATCCACAGGCCCAAACCATCGGTTCAGAGTCAGGTCATATCGGTAGACCGGTTCATGGATGGCGTTCTCTTTACACCACAGTCTTAAATGATCCGGATACAAATCTTCAAAAATCTGCATCAGATGCCAGTTTTTCGGATAGGCTCCGGTATAACCATGAAACGTCTTGATCTTGTATTTCAGGGAAATCTCCATGGCGGCCATCTGGGCAAAAGCCGGCGCCATTGCATAATCATGCCACTGAGGACTCTCCTTGTCCGCATCCTCGGGAGGCTTCTCCGGCATTTTTTGAGTAACAAAAAAAACACGACAGTCCTCCGGAGGAGCTGCAATGCTTTCCAGGAATGCCCTGTTCCGCGAAATGCTGATCTCTTCCACGCCCCCCAGATTTAAATGATCAACAAACAGCAGCAGCGCCAGGAACAAAGCCACAAGCCAGCCGGCTTTCCAAGAATGCAGTTTTCTTTGAAGGAGATCCAGAAGAAACGCCAGTAAAATTCCAGCAGGAAACAACAAAATCAGCATCATTCTGGATACAGTCCGTATTGCAGAGACTCCGGGAAAGTATTTCCAGAGGGGATACCAGGTGCATTGAATGCCGTTGCCTCTTTTAATCGCAATCATACACAATGCCATACCGAACAGCAGAGCAAAAAGCCAGGCATTCTCACGAGTCATTGATTTTTTCATATGAAACAGCACAAAAAGGCCTGCCGCCAAAAGCATTGCCCATGTAATCAGAGGGAATCCCAGATACATTTCATAATTGAGAGGCCGATCCCATGAATCCGGGAAAGTCTTACGCATCCAGCTGCTCCAAAGAACATTCCCAGGACCCACGTTGAAGTAATCAAACCATTTCAGAAGAGTGTCTGCCAGATCCCGCCAGACTCTTTTGTACCCCTGTTCCACGACCGGAACGTAAATCATCAGAAGAGGCACAGAACCTGCCGCAGTCAGAGGGAATGCCACAATCGGGTCAAATTTACGAATTTTGATCCAGTTCACGAACTTCCGGAAATCATCTTTTTCCTGTCTGTAAAGGAAGGCAAGCAGTGCTCCCGCGAAAAAGGGAACCGCCAGGAAAACAAGAAAAAACGCCGTATAAAAAGATGTATAAAGAATCCAGAAAAAGATTAGAATTGTCCCGGAAAGAAAAGCCATCCGCTTCCAGGCAGAAGTCTCCATGCCGCACCTGCAGTAAGCGATTGCCGTGCAGCATAAAGGAACTATCAGGAAATAAGCGTAAAACTGTGTGTGAAATAACTTGTGAAGCACAGAATTTCCAAAGCAAATCACCATCATTCCTGCCAGAGACGCAATCAGATGAAATCCCAGCTGTTTTCTCAGGAAGTAAAAACAACACACTCCACCCACTCCATGCAGCAGAAAAAAACTGATCTGCTAGGCACGGAACATATCCATCCCCAGCATCCGGAACGGAATTTCCATTACAGCCAGAGGAAGAGACAAGTCTGAAAATCCCATGGCATTCCGAAAAGGATAAAAGAAACGCGTTTCCCCGAAATGCAGCTCCCCTTTGAAAAACTGGATCCAGTGTTCTGCGATGAGAATATTGAACCGGGCATCTCCATCGTCTCCGGCAATCAGATCAAACCCTGATAATAGGGTCTTATGATAAAAAATGCAGAAGAGAATTATGAAAACGAATGAAAAAAGAAGCCATTCCCGCAGACTTTTTCTATGAAAGAGTCGCCTTTCCTCTGCAGGATGCAAGATCTCCTGACTGCCGGAACATTTTTCCATACAGGCGTATTTTTTCAAAGAATCTTTCCGTTCTTTTCCCATCACTAAACCATTTCCCTTCACTTCTGTTCATTCTAAGGGGAGGAAACACTTTTCACTACGGATCTTTCTTTTGCAATAGCCTGCTCTCCCGAAAACTGCAATAACTGTCCGGCACCAAGATCCACCGGCCCGAACCATTGATTCCGTATTAAATCGTATCCGTACAAGGACGTTATTTCCGGATGCAGACGAGCCCATTCCCGGAGATTCTGCAAATAACGCTCCCCGGAAACCTCCAGAAGAGCCCATCTTTTCGGAGAATTTCCACTGTACCCGTTGACCGTTTTCAGATTGTAATGCAAGGCTATCTGCATGGCATCAATCTGGGCATAGACCTGTTCCTGCATATCCACAGGATGTTCCTTCTAAACTCTGGACAGAATCGTCTGCTCTTCCTCTCCAATAACAAAAAAGACCCTGCAATCCGGCGGAGGTTCCGAAACCGATTCCAGGAAAGCCCTGTTTTCTGAAATACTGAAGTGCTCCATGCCCCCAATATTCAAGTGATCCAGATACAGCAGAAGAGCAACAACCGTCATAAATACCGCACCCAGTTTCCGGCCATGAAGTTTTTCCTGGATTCGGTTCAAGAACACAGCCAGCAGAATCCCGGCTGGAAACATCAGAATCACCATCAGACGCGTCTCAGAACGAATAGCCGATGCACCCGGAAACAATCTCCAGACTGCACACCAGTTGGAATACATGAGTCCCCCTACAGTTAGCAATGTCGCACACAAGCCACATGAAAACAATAAGATAAAAAGTCCTCTTCTTTGCCGGTTCATTTTTCCGCATTTCCAAAGCCATCCAAAAAGGGCTGCCCCCAAAGCCGTATAGATGCATCCTGCAAGCAGACAAATCATCATTGAATACTTGGTTGCAAACCCTCCATTTCCCTTGGCAATCAGGACCATGCACAAAACACAGCCACCCCACAGTCCGAACAGCCACGCATTTTCCCAAAGGATCTTCTTGCCGAACATTCTCCGGATGACATCCAGCGAAGCCCCCAGCAGAAGAATTCCTGTAATCCATGGAAATCCATAATACATTTCATGGCATATAGGCCGCATCTAAGCTTCCGGAAACCATTTGGAAAAACAGTCGCTCCACAGAAAATTTCCAGGGCCCGGGTTAAAATAATCATACCAGTCTGAAAGCGTCAGCACAACTTCCTGCCAGGACCTCTCATATCCCCCGCTTACAACTGGATAGTAAATACGGAAAAACGGCCAGAGCTACACAAGTCCAAGGATCTACAGAATTCCAAAGTCCACCATTCTGATCCGGAACCAGTTTCTCAGCGCCTTCAGATCCTTCCAGTTCTGTCTGGCAATGAATGCCACGGCAAGTCCGAAAGCAAACGCCACCGAAAAGAATGCGGTAAAAAATGCTGTATAGTAAGCAGTATAAAGGATCAGAAGAAAAATAAAAAACGCTCCTGAAAGAAAAGCCATTCTCTTCCATCGCGGACATTTCTCTGTGCAGCGACAGTAACAAATCAACAGACAGCACAGCAGCGGCAAAAGAAAATAAGTATAAAATTGTGTGTGATAAATTTTTTGAAGAACCGGATTTCCAAAACAAATAACCATCATCCCGATGACCGACGGCATGAAACGAAGTTTCAACAGCTTCCGTAACAGATAGAAACAACTGCCCGCTCCAATAAAATGAATCAGGGAAAAAACAATCTGCGTTGCTCTTAAAGCATCCAGTCCCATCCATCTGAACGGAATTTCCATCCAGGCAAACAGAATGGAAAGATCTGAAAATCCCATGGCATTCTCAAAGGGATAAAAAAAGCGTGTTTCGCCAAATCCCAGTTCCCCCTTCCAGTATTCAATCCAATGTTCTGCGATGAGAATATTGAACCGGGCATCTCCGGCATCCCCCGGAAGCAGATCAAATCCGGACACCAGCGTCTTATGATAAAATGAGCAGAATAATGCCGTAAACACCAGCAGAAACCATAAAAAATCATGGTTCCTCTGCTTTTTTTCAGGCTCCATTCCGGATAAATCTGTATTTTCAGAATGAAATAAAATCACTTTTTCTTTTCTTTCCCGATACTGCTGCTCATGCCTCTGTCTCCAACAGGTATTTTCTTTGAAACAGAAACAACGGCAACTTTACACCAAAAGCGATATCAAGTCAAATAAAATCAATCAAACAATATAACCTTGCCGGGAAACATCTTTTCTTTCAAAAAATCTTTTATGTATCTTCTTCCTTCTCCCACCCCTTTATTATTTCTCCGCGGACACAAGAGACAAATTCTACTTTGCCTGCAAATGACAGTCTTTCCTCTGGGAAACATGCAAATCCACCGGACCGGACCATTTCTTATCATTTAAATCATAACAGTAAAGAGGCTCCTTTATAGAATGCCGTTCAACCCATGCTTGAAGAAGCTGCGGATAAGATTCTTTGAAAATCAAATTCAAACTCCAGTTCTGCGGAGCATTTCCACTGTATCCGCAAACGGTTTTAAGCTTGCAGTACAGAGCTATTTCCATTGCATCCAGCTGGGCAAAAGACTGTTCCAGCTCTATCCCTTCCCCTGGTATCTCCCCCTTTTTCGTCACAAAAAAGATCCTGCATTCTTCAGGCGGCGGCACGATGGATTCACGAAAAGTCCGGCGTTCGGCAATGCTGAAATGTTCATTTCCATTCACATTCAAATGGTCCAGGAATAACAACATCCCGATTCCGGCAAGGACAATTCCACCAAACTTCCAGCCGGAAAGCTTTTCAGCCACTCCGTTTAGAAAAAACGTTAGAATAATCCCTGCAGGAAACAGCAGAATCAACAGTATTCTGGAAACAACTCTTATCCCTGACGCCCCTGGAAAAATTCTTCGCACCGTATCCCATGCGGCCATGATCCCTTCCCCACGGAGAGCAAGAATCACACATGACACAAATCCAAAGATCATGGCTGCAAGGTACACATTCCTTTGTGGCATATTTTTTTTCAAACGACACATTCCCCACACACAGCTCATTCCCAAAAGAAACAGCGTTATCCATGGAAATCCGCTCCAGAATTCATGATAGTAAACACGCTCCCCCGCTTCGGGAAAGTTTTCAAGAAATCGCCTTCCCCACAGAAAATTGCCGTTTCCCGGGTTGAACAGATCATACCAGTTCAGGAGAAATGGAGAAATGTCTTTCCACGTTCTCTTAAATCCCTTTTCCAGCACAGGAGCATAAATCATCCAGAAAGGAATAAGTCCAACCATACCGATCAGACCTGCAATGCAAAAATCCACAACCCTTATCCGGACCCATCGAAGAAACAGAAAAAAGTCCTGCGCATTCTCACGAAAAAGAAACACCAGCAAAAGTCCCGAAAAAAACAAAGAGACATAAAAAGCAGCAAAAAATGCCGTATAATATCCTGTATAAAGGATCAAAAGCCCCAGAAGTTCCGCCGCTGTCAGCCAGCCCATACGCCTCATCCACGAAACATTTTCTGAACATCTGCAGTAACAGATCAGGCAGTACAACATGGGCGGAAGCAGGAAGTATGTGTAAAACTGAGTATGCCCCAGTTTCTGAGCTAAAGCATTTCCAAAGCAAATCACCATCATTCCTGTCAGGGACGGCAGGAGATGAAAATGCAAAAGTTTCCGGAACAGATAGAAACAGCTTAAAGCCCCCAGAAAGTGGAGCAGATAAAAACTGATCTGAACAGACCTCATCGCATCCAGTCCGACCCCTCTGAACGGAAGTTCCATAACAGCATACAGCAGAGAAAGATCCGAAAACCCCAGAGTAAAATCCAATGGATAAAACATCCGAACCTCTCTGAAATTCAGCTCCCCTTTGAAAAACTGGATCCAGTGTTCTGCGATCAGAATATTGAAGCGGGCATCACCCACATCTCCGGGAAGCAGGTCAAATCCGGAAGCCAGTGTCTTATGGTAGAACGAACAGAATAATACTGCAAACACCAGCAGGAACCATAAGAAATCGCTGTTTCTTCGTCTTCTCTTTCTCTCAGATAAAGCGTGACTGCTTTCACACAACCGCCAAGAGTGTTTTCCCGTTTCAGGTCCTTTCGGCACACGCTTCTCTGACCCTCCCGCCTCCGGCAGCTTTTTCTCTTCACTTACAATTCCACAGGCTCCCTCTTCTGTCATACCAGCAGATTTTCCCTTTTTTAGAAACAGCTTTTTCAAATCTCTCGAATCCTCCACAGGCTTCATTCGTTGCATCGGGTCAACTTCAGAATTTTTCAGATTCTCTTTTCTGACGTTCCAGATAAAGGAAAAAAGAGAAAATGAAATATCTCACACACAGATGCACCTGCTCTGCAGAAAAGAAACCCTCTCTTTCATCTTAGGCTTTGCTTCCCCCTTGAATGGATGTGGGGGCAAAAGTTCTTCGGGGACAGGTGCATTCATATTCAACTTTGCTTCCCCATCCCCTTTTCCTTGCCAGCTTTCAGACTCTGCCCGGATGAAAATTCACACTCAACTTAGCTTCCCCACCCTCCCCCGAATGAACGTGGAAAAGGGAATTTTTTCCCCTTGCAAGAAAAGCAGGAGCTATCTCATTCGAACCACCTTTTTTCACCGCAGGCTTTTAAGCTCAGAGATTAAGATTACCCTTTCTCTGAATGTATCAACTGCCACGGAGCATTTTTACAGCATCCGCCACAGTCTTTCTCACAATATCCCAGTTTCCCGCTGCAAGATCGGATGCCTTTCCAAGCCACGTTCCTCCCACTGCCGCGACCTGTGGAATCGACAGATACTCCATTGCATTGCCTTTATGAATGCCGCCTGTAGGCATATAACGGATTCCCAGATGCTTGTAAGGTGCAGACATGGCCTGAAGCATAGCCTTTCCGCCGGCTGCTTCCGCCGGGAAAAACTTCAGGAAACGACATCCCAGCTCATATGCCTGCTCAATTTCACCAGGGGTGCATACCCCCGGAGCAAACGCCAGTCCATTTGCCGCGGCCTCCTTTACAACAGAAGGATTAAATCCCGGAGACACAGCGAATTGTGCGCCTGCCTCAAAAGCCCTGAAAAGATCTCTTTTGTTCAGGATTGTCCCGGCACCCAGATATAAATCAGGAAACGTTCTGGACACTTCTTTAAGAATATCTTCCGCAGCTTCTGTGCGAAAAGTAATCTCCGCCGCAGGCAGCCCTTCTTCTGACAGGATAGAACACATTTTCAGGCCCTCCTCTACCGAAGAAAGCACCAACACCGGTACAATTCTGACTCCGGCAAGCCTTTCAGCAACTGCCGTTCCCGCTTCAGCAATGGAAATCATATTGAAAACATCCTTTCATTCATTTCTCTATAACCTCTATAAAAAAACTTAAACACTCCAGGAGACAAGTCTCCCAATCCCTTCTCCATCCGATATCCGTCGGCCGGACAAAAGTTGTTTACTGGTCCCGAAGGATATGATCCCGGCACGAGAAAAAATCTGAAAAGGCTTTCAATGATTTCTGATATCTCTCAAGATCGTTTTTATTCAATTCAAAGCGCTGTCTGTCACGTTCTCCGGCGATAAAGGAGTGATTGTCTTCCACAAACTTCTTCAACAGCTGGAAAAGTTTTTTTTCCAGGGTCGAAGCCAGGATCTCCGTCTGTTGGAAATAGTCGTCATGCTTGCCGGGGAAAATTTTACCGAACTGTTCATTCCAGCCTGCTATACACGATTCTGTAAGAACGGCATTCACAAGCAGTGTGAACATCTGATTCAGATGCATGAGATAATGATCAATTGCCTGGAGTTCCCGTGTTATGTCATCCTCTTCCAGATTCAGCAGCACAGCTGTCAGATTTTTCCCGGCTTCCTGAAACAGGGCCTGAATTGTCTTGTACTGATTCAATCTTTCCGGAAGATCCTTATTCAAAATATCTTCTTCCAGGAATTCTGCCGCCTTGGCATAGGCGGCTGCAGACCTGGCCAGCATCGGAGGAATATTCTGGCACAGAATGGAATTGCAGCGATTTTCTCCACTTCCGAAATCGAAGGGAGAAGTCATTCGTAAAAAATCCTGTTTTATCTTATCAAGACATTCTTTTTCATTTTCATTTTCATTCTCATCCATCAAAAGGTCCTCCCGTATTCTTTGATCGGACAAATTCAGAGAACTTCCAATCCCGCTTCTGTTTTTATGCAAGATTCCTATACAACTGGAATCTTTCTGTTACTCCATCGGATTTTTCTGGCGCAGATGCTTTTTCGCAAGTTCCACAATTTCCAGGAGTTTCTGATTCTGGACATCCGGAGGCAACTCGTTAAAGGCATCCAGCAGAATTTTCTGATCCGCATTCAATTCCAGACCGTGTTTTGCGCCGCCGGATCCTTTGCCGGTATGAAGGTGTCCCTTGATCAGAGGATAAATTTTGTTCCACGTATCTTTCTGAATCGTTGAAGATTCTTTCCGCATATACTTGGAAATTGTGTTGGCACTGACATTGGCATTTCGTGCAAAATCAGAAACGGATTCATAGCCGTCCTCAATACATACATGCAGTGCTTTTACAATTTCATCAGTCAGTTTCATGACGAGTCTCCCGGTTAAAACATTGTCTGCACTCCTAAAATAAGCAGACTTTAAAAAAATATCAAGCCTTTTTCCTGCTGTCAATGGCAGAAATCAGAGCTCTGCGCATTTCTTCCAGCGGAGCCTCGATGCCTGTCCAGATGCGGAAAGACGATGCCCCCTGATACAGAAGCATTGTCAGGCCGTTTGCCACCGGCAGACCTTTTTCACGGCCTGCGCGCTGGAAGGCCGTCGGCTTGTAGATTGTGTCATACAGCAAAAGTCCTTCCTGCGGCAGACAGTCCGGATCCACAGGTGACGGATCTCCATCTTTCAGGCCTACACTTGTACACTGAACAGCAAGATCGCTTTCCTTGAAAAAATCCTTTACACGCGCAGCATTCTCAAGAGGAGCCGCCTCACACACAAGAGTCGGAAAACGATCCTGAAGACTTTTGCACAGACTTTCCGCCTTGCAAAGCGTTCTGTTCAGAATCCGTATGCACGCAGCCCCCCGGAAAGCCAGATGAAAAGCCAATGCAGGCACAACCCCGCCGCATCCGATAAAACAGATTCTTTTTCCTGCAGGCTCAAATTGCAATTCTTCTCTGAGAGAAAGCTCCAAGCCAATGCCATCTGTAGTATCCCCGGAAAGCTTCCCTTCTTCTGTCACACTTACCGTATTCACGCTTCCTGCAAGACGGGCCGTTTCAGAAATCTCATCCAGGAAAGGAATTACCGCATGTTTATGCGGAACTGTAATATTGAATCCTCTCAGCTCTTTTCTTGCTTTTTTCGTAAAAGCCTCCAGATCCCTGGGATCCACCCGTACAGCGATGTATTCTGCGTTGATCCCCAGTTTCCGGAAAGCTGCATTATGCATCACAGGGGAAAGAGAATGGCCAATCGGATCTCCGATAACCGCGAATAATTGTTTTGAATCTGTCATTTTCACACTCCAAAGAAACTCATTTGCCTGAAAAAATACCACGGGAACCCACGAAAAGCAAGACCGGGTCATCTTCGAAAGACTTGCCGGAATTTTATTTTTTTCCGGAAAAAAAACTTGAATTTTCTTGTTTTCAAGAATCAACGCAGTATATTAACTCGTTGAGAGGAGACAGAATCGAACTCGTTGGCTTCTATACTTTTTCAAGCGATAAGAAACAAATTGAGGTGCTTCATGTCAGTAAAAAAATCTTCCACTGTTCCTGCTGCCCGCGCGAAGAAACGTCGCAGAACCCTGAAACCAGTCAAGCAGTCTCCGCCCCTCACCGCAGAACAGAATATCAAAAAACTGGCAAAATCCACCATCCCGGCAACCTTCGTCAAAAAACATGACGGACACTGGAACCATCAGGACTGGCTGGATTTTCTGAACTACATTCATGCAAAAGGATACACTCCCATCTGTGACGACCAGGTAGGTCTGATTCTTGAGGCCTGCAAAACAAAATATCTTGCAGACCATGGGCAGCAGCCTTCCTGATTTTCCGTCCAGGAAAGGTCCCGGCATACAGCCTGCAAATCCGGCGCCACACTTTCTCAGGCGTTCCGGAAGAGCTTTTGTGCTTTCTTTCCTTTTCTTCTCCATACCGCATGCCTCACAGGATGCCGCATTTTGAATGGAGACATCCTCTGCAAGAATTCAGGAATTTAAGAATAAGAAAATGGAAGTATAGGCTATGCAGTCTATTCCCGGCAAGGATAGTTACCTTTCCAAATTAGCCTGAAATTTTTTTGTACTGCCGGCTCCGGAAAATCCAAGGGACTTTCTTGATGCTTTTCCATCATTTCTCCGGGACAGAAATTCGGAAGGGTTCCTTTTCAGCAAGCCATCTCCAGGCAGGAAATTCCTGTCCGTGAAAAATGAAATCTTTTCTCACGGAAACAGTTGAAAAAACACCCCTTGCGCTGTATGTTAGGCGATTATCTATCAATTGTTTTTCAGGAGTTGATTTTCATGGCAGTTTTCAGGCCTTTTCATGCATTAATGCCTCAGGCAGCACAGGTGGCAAAAGTAGCCGCTGTACCATACGACGTTGTCAACACAGAAGAAGCTGCCGCTCTGGCAGAAGGCAACCCTTTAAGCTTTCTTCGTGTATCCCGTCCGGAAATTGAAATGCCCCCCGGAACCGATCTGCATTCTGACGCAGTTTATGCAAAAGCAAAAGCCAATTTTGAACGTCTCTGCAGGACTGCACCTCTTTCCCTGGATCCGGAAGCAAATCTGTACGTCTATTCTCTGAAAATGGGAGACCGCACACAAATCGGAATTGCCGGCACAGCCTCTGCCGCAGAATATGACTCCAATATCATCAAGAAACACGAGAAAACCAGGTAGGACAAGGAAGCCGACCGGGCAAGACATGTCATGGAGCTCCGTTCCCAGACCGGGCCCGTTTTTCTAACCTACCGTGATTCAGCCAGGATCAATGCCGTTGTTCAGGAAATTATCCGCTCTGAACCATATTTCTCCTTCACCGCCAGAGACGGAGTGGAACATAAACTCTGGAAAGCAGGCAGCCGCAGCGAAGAACTCAGTCGGTGCTTTGCCGCGGATGTTCCCTGCTTTTATATTGCAGACGGTCATCATCGCGCGGCGTCAGCCTCTCATGCGGCAGCACGCTGCAGGTAGGAGAATCCCCACCATACAGGCGATGAGGAATACAATTACTTTCTGGCAGTGGCTTTTCCTGCTTCAGAATTGAAAATTCTTCCCTATAACAGAGCTGTACATGATCTCAACGGGCTGAATCCGGATGAGCTTATTGCACGCATTCAGGAAAAATTCATTGTCAATGCAACCAACAGTCCTGAACCGCCCGTCTGCGGCAGTTTCTGTATGCTTCTGAACGGGAAATGGTACCTGCTGACACCCAAATTTGATCTGAAAAAACTCGATGTCATCAGCCGTCTGGACGTGACAGTGCTTCAGGACAATATTCTGGGCCCGATCCTCGGCATTGATGATCCCAGAACAAGCCAGCGCATTGATTTTATTGGAGGCATTCGCGGTACGGGAGAACTTGAAAGGCTCCAGGCCATGCGCAAGGCCGCTGTCTGCTTCTCCATGTATCCGACAACGCTCCAGCAGCTCATGGATATTGCCGATGCAGGGGAAATTATGCCACCAAAGTCCACGTGGTTTGAACCCAAACTCCGAGACGGCCTTGTATGTCATAATTTCTAAGTTCCAGAAACAGAGACAAAACCGTTTTCTTTCGGAAGGTGGAAGCCCTTGTCCGGAAGAATCATCCGGGAAGTCATCCAGCATTCCGGCAGCCAAATCATGGCCGGCCGGATGGCCCCGTCAGCAAAAAGCTTCCGCTTAACAGAAAGACAGAGAAAGAGAGATTGAATCATGAAAACAGTCGCAGTTATACCTTCCCGTTACGGGAGCACCCGTTTCCCGGGAAAAGCTCTTCAGCTTCTGGGCGGAAAACCCATTGTTCAGTGGGTCTGGGAACGAACGGTGCAGTCGAAGGTTGAAACCGTGCTTGTGGCCACAGACGACGAACGCATTGCTCAGGCTGTTACAGCTTTCGGCGGGAAAGCGGTCATGACATCTGCCAATCATCCGTCCGGATCGGACAGGATCTGGGAGGCGGTCCAGGGTCTTGATGCGGAACTTATTATCAATGTGCAGGGCGACGAACCGCTCATGCCTCCGGAAATTATCAATGACTTGATTGATGCGATGGAAGGTCCGGACAAGCCGGATATGGGCACAGTTGCTGTTCCATGTGCCCGGGAAGATGTTGCCTGCAATCCGAATCTTCCAAAAGTCGTGCTTTCCGCAGACGGAAATGCTCTTTATTTCAGCAGAGCCATGATTCCGTTCCTTCGGGAAGGAGGCACTGAAATGCCGGAAATCTACCGTCATTGGGGAATCTATGCCTACCGCAGAGAAGCTTTGAAACGCTTTGTGTCGCTTCCGGAAGGAAATCTGGAAAAATGCGAAAAACTCGAACAGCTCCGTGCCCTTGAAAACGGTATGAAAATCAAGGTAATTAAAACGCATTTTGACAGCATCGACATCAATACGCCGGAAGACCTGGTACAGGCAGAGGAATTTATTCGGACTCATGGCATATCTGCAGAAGGAAAGGACCGGAAATCATGCTGAAAACGGTTTCTGTCGGAGATTTTCATATTGGAGACGGCTGTCTGACGGTTCTGGCCGGCCCCTGCGTGGCCGAAAGTCTTGATCTCTGTCTGCAAACCGCTGAACAGATGATCAGAATCTGTGACAAACTGCATGTAAATTATGTCTTCAAAGCCTCTTTCGACAAAGCCAACCGTTCTTCCGGCACCTCCTTCAGGGGCCCCGGCATTGCAGACGGACTCAAGATTTTGGAAACAGTCAAGGAACGCTTCGGAATCCCCGTTGTAACAGACGTTCATGAAACAG
>CASERY010000159.1 GCA_949290385.1 uncultured bacterium
CAAGTCCCACACGTTCAGCCACATGCAATGCAATTTCCCGGCGTTTTTTCTTAGGCACTTCCGCGTAAATCATAGGCACTTCAATATTCTGCTCCACCGTCAGATGGGGAAAAAGATTGAAGGACTGAAACACAAAACCTATTTTTGAATTTCTCAACTCTGTCAGTTCTGTATCTGTCATGGATTCCACCTGCACACCATCCAGATAGTAACTTCCGCCGGTAAGTTTGTCCAACAGGCCCAGAATATTCAGAAATGTGGACTTTCCGGAACCAGATGACCCCATAATCCCTACAAATTCTCCCCGGGATACCTGCAAATTCACACCTTTCAACACCGGCACACTCAGAGAACCGGTATAATAGGTCTTCCGGATGCCTTCCAGGGAAAGGGCAAATTCTCTCCGGTCTTTTTTAGACAGTTCCGCTTTCATGAAAAGAAATAAAACCTCTTTTATTCCGTCTTATCCTGCTGGAACGGACGATACAGATAGACTTCGTCTCCTTCTTCAAGGCCGGATGTAATCTCTACAAAACTGTCGTTGGAAAGCCCCAACGACACATCCACCTGTTCCGGCACGGATCCGCTGCTCACATACACAAAAAATTTCCCTTCCTGTTCCTGAACCGCTTCAATCGGAACCGAAATCACATCCTTCAGCACCTGGGAAACCACATCCACCTGCACACTCATGCCTGAGACAATACGGGGATCCTCCTTCACATTAAAACTGATGGTGGAGGGAAACACTTTCGGACTTCCGCTGTCCCATGGAATCATGTTTACCGGAAGGGATGCAATCGAAGCCACACGGCCATCCACCTTCAAATTGGGAATCGAATCCGGCGTAATCACTACAGAATCCCCTACATTGATCTTGGACCGGTACAGTTCCGGGATATTGGCTTCCACCACCATTTGGCTCATATCCGGAATTGTCACCAGCACATTGCGGAAATTCACATCCATGCCCACTTTCACTTCTGTATTGCCCCAGCGCCGGTCCGGATCGCCGTATGTCACGATTCCGTCTGCCGGTGCGACCATCTGCATTTTGGTCATATACCACAGATACTGCTCCAGCTGCTGCTCCTGACGCCGGATGGACATCTCCTAGGAATAGATGGAGTTATTCTTCTGCTTCATCGAAGACTGCGTGCTGACCATAACCTTGCGCAGATCCAGTCGGGACTGTTCCAGCTTGTCCTTGACACTTTTCAGATTGCTGGGATATGTATAGCGTTTGAAGATCTTCTGATCCTGAACAGCCTTCCTGTACGATGTGATAGCGGAACGAAGTTTCTTTTCCGCAGAATCGAATTCCGTCTGGCGGGTATTTTCCTCGTTCTCATCCTTGGCAACGTCATCCGGCTTATACAGGTTGTCATAAGCCTCATCGTAAGCCAGCTGTGCTTCTTCCAGAGAATTATAGGCATCGACCACTGCCTGCTCCTGAGTTTCCTTGCTCTGAGGACCCTCCAGCTTGCGGAATTTGTTATAAGCATTTTCCGCATCGGTCACGGCATCCTGAGCGCTCCGGATGCTGGCAGCGTTGGAACTTTCCAGAATGGAACGCTCCTCGTAGACAATCTACAGATCCTGTTCCGCCTTGATAATGCTTTCCTTCAAGTCATCAATTTTTGTTTGAAGTTCCTCGGTTTCAAAGCGTCCAATAATATCTCCTGCAGAAACGGTGGAGTTTTCGTCCACAATGGATACCAGCTGGGTTGATACAGGCAGCGGAACCTCCAGGGAAAGCTTATGCTTAACCTGGGTATTGATATTGCCGCTGAGAAGCACACCAATAATCAGGTCTCCCCGCTTTACGGTATAAAGTTTATCCGGACTTTTTGCATTCACTGCCATCGCTTCGGCCTTTTTGCGCTGATAACGCATCCAGGCATACGTCCCTGCGCCTCCAGCCAGCAGCACAATGACCGCCCAGGTTATGATTTTTCTGACTTTCATCTGAAAAGCTCCTTTTCCTTACTGAGCCTGGACATCAGAAGCAGCGGATGAATCACTCTGCGGAATCCCGGAATCCGCAGCATTGGTCTCACGGGACTGCTATTCCGCGTTTCTGTAGTAATTTTCTATTTCCTGCTTTTTCTGGGATTCCTTGATATTGCTGTTCAGGGTTTTCTCCACATCAAAGAATTCTGCAGGCGGCTTATTGGTGAAGATGGTATCCGAGGATTCCAGAATATCTGCAATATTGTGAGACTGTTTTGCCGTGGCGTCCATATCCATCATTTTCATTCTGGGCGGCTGAAGAATGTGGATTTTCATCAGGAATATCAGCTGTTTATCCAGCGTGCTGGTACCTCTGCCGTTGAAAATGTCGCCCAGAAGCGGAATGTCTCCGATAAACGGCACTTTCCGGAGCTGTTCTGTGGTTTCGCTGGAATACAGGCCCCCCAGCGCAATAATGTCTCCATCGCAAACTGTAAGGCGGGTATCCACACTTCGCACGGAAATCACAGGAATCGAACTGGAAGAATTTTCCGTAACAAAGGATTCATACCGGATGGCTGCCTTCACTTCCGGATTCACCTCCAGCTGCACGGTATTGCCGTTAATGACAGTGGGTGTGATATTCAGCGTTACACCAATACGCTTGTAGTTATAGCCCACACTCGTGGATGAAGTCAGTGCAGTCGTTTCCGGGATCGGCAGGTCCTCACCGGTAATGATACTCGCAGTGGTGCCCTGATCCGCTATAATGTTCGGCGCAGACAGAATTCTGGCATTGCTGCTCGTGTTCAGCCAGCGGAGCGCCGCAGTCAGGCGTCCGGTGGATCCATCCGAAGCATTGAAGGCATACGGCACAAATCCCAGATTCAAGCCCTGGGAGGAATCCCGGTTCTGGGACGGGGACTCCATATTGAATCCGAAGTTGTTGGTGGTTCCGTATTTGGCATCATAATACTCATAACCGAGCTCCACATCCCGTTCGGAACCCTCTTCAATATAAACTTCAATCACCTGAGTTTCCACGAGTACCTGGGGCTGCATCTAATCCAGTGCAATCAGAACATTCTTCAGTTCCGTCATTTTGCTGGACAGGTCGTTGATTACTATTTTATTGATCTCTATGGTGGAATTGCCCTGCTCTTTCAGGACTTCCACAGTTCCAGCATCGGATATGACCGATTCCAGCGCATCCACTACCGATTCCGGATTAATGTAGCGGAAACGGTAAATCAATGTGGATTTTTCATCGGATCCCGGAATAATCACAAAATCAGGAGACATTTCCTTAAAGGCATTCTGTGTCAGCTGTACCGGCGGGTCGCTTTCTTCAAAGAGCGCTGCAATCCGTTTGCTCACGGAAGGAATTCCCGTAATGGCAGCGCCTCCGTCTGTGGGAATGACAATGGCTCCGTCGGAAGCATCTCTCACGGGGGATACAGGTACTGTCTCGTCTTCGCCAAGTGCATTCACTGCAAACAGGGCACAACTCAGGAACAGGCTTAACGGCATTAATTTCATCGGGATCCAATCTCCTGGCAATTTGGATGCTTTTTTTTACAATCTTTTTCAGATGTGAAACTTAGAATAAAAATTCATAAAAAAATGAACGACCTTACGGGTTTAAATATACCCGCTTTCCATTAAATGCAAGATATCTTTCTGAAAAATATTCAAAAAATCTGAACTCATCTGAAAGCAAATGAATTTCAAAATTTTTCTATTATTTTTCAAACAAGGAAATATCCTGCCGTTTTCTCTTTTGCAGAAAACGCCGCATGAAACTTCTGTTGTTTTTTCGAAGAAAGGAATCCCCCCTGGTTGCAATCGGCCAAATCTCTAATATATTTGACTCATAAACCTTTTCTTTTTGAGATTAGTTGCAGGCCGGCATCCCGCACGGTCTGCAATAAAGCAACAACGAAATTCATGCGGATTTTATTGTATGATTTAAAGGAATTTTTTCATGGAATCACTGAAAAGAAAAAATGTCTGTACTGCCCCTGTCCGAATTGCCCAGTTTGGAGAAGGAAATTTTCTGAGGGCATTCATTGACTGGATGATCCAGAAACTCAATCAGAAAACAAACTTCAATGGATCGGTCCAAATCATCCAGCCGCTTGAAAAAGGAATGGGTGACGTCATCAACCGTCAGGGCGGAATCTATACACTGATCCTCCGTGGAATGGAAAACGGCCAAGTTGTGGAACAGACGGAAATCATTGAATCTGTACGTGGCTGTTACAATGCCTACCAGGAATGGGATAAAGTGCTGGAGCTTTTCCGGTCTCCGGATCTGCGATTTGTCTTCTCCAACACCACCGAGGCCGGCATTGAATACAAACCTGAACCCTTTACACCGGGCTCGGTTCAGCAGACTTTTCCGGCGAAGGCGGCTGCTCTCCTGCTGGAACGCTTCAAGGCTGGACAGAAGGGACTGATTTTTCTCCCGTGTGAACTCATAGATAAAAACGGCATCAAA
>CASERY010000160.1 GCA_949290385.1 uncultured bacterium
CATTCATTGAAACGGCTGCAATTTTAAAGAAAAGACATCCGCAGCTGAAATTTGCGATTGCGGCCCCGAGAAAGAGAACCTATGAAGATATTCTCATGCGGATTGAAAAATTTAAGAAGCAGCATCCGGATATCGAGTGTCCGGAATTTGATATTTCTGTAGGTTCTACTGCCCGCTGGATGCAGGAGGCTTCTGCGGGTCTTGCTGCATCCGGAACTGTAACTGTGGAAGCGGCAATTGCTGATCTGCCACTGGTGGTGGCATACAAACTGAATCCGGTTACATTTTTGTAGGCGCGCATTATCATTGGCAAACTGTTCCGCGGTTTTTTCACCATGGTAAATATTATTCTGGACAAGAATGTATTTGAGGAATATCTCCAGATGTTTGTCGTTCCGGAAAGTCTTGCAGACGCTGTGGACCGGATTCTCCCTGGAGGTATTCGCCGTGAAGAAGTGATGCAGGACATGCAGAAAATGCGGGAAGCTCTTTCATGTGGTTCTGAAAATGCTACCTATAATGCTGCCAGAATGATTTTGGAGGTTGTGGACAAAGAACAATAGAAAAAAGCTTGATTTTTTCCATATGTTCCAGAACTTTGGACTTCTTATCTTATTAGAAAATAAAAAAGAACAGTCTTACTAGTCGGACTGTTCTTTTTTTATGCGGTCGGACACATTTCCGGATCAACAGCGTTACCTTTGCTTTTTTATATGAGTTCCGGATTTTTGTCGATTCCAAGGATAAGGGGGGGTGTCCGGGGGAGAAAAAACGGCTTTGTAGAATGAAAATATTTCCGGTAATTCTGTTTTACATCAATCTTTCATTCTGAGGTAAAGATGATTTTATAGGGAAACAAGATTCCTTTTATTTAGATGGTCTATACTGATATTTGAACCTTCCGTTTTTATAGGCAGATATTTCCTCCTCAGAAAGGGCACAGCTGGGTGTCCGGACTGAAGAATGTTGTCCTTTCAAGAGGAGAATATTTACTCCGCATGTTCACTGTTAATGCAGTCCACCAATATTCCGGAAAGGCATCCAACGCATCTGAAAAGCTGGATGCTCCACTGTTTGTGCAGTTTCCCCTCGCTGTTGTGAAACTGTTCCCAAGGGGGAATATTTACTCCTGTACTCCTTTCAGCGCATAGCTTCGGAAATTTCTTACCTTGTGAATCGTGATCATATTGGTGTCATGGGTATTTTTTGCATTCTGATCGCCTGAACGACATGCTATGAGAATGTCATCTCCATCGATGACCAGGGAAGCATAATGCCGGGAGCAGATTGTCTTTTCACCTGCAGAGACAATGCCTGCCAGCTGCCAGTCGAATAGTGTTTTTGAACAGTAAAGTCCAAGAGCACGACGTTCCCGGAACGGCGGAGCGCTAAAACCTGCAGAGTATTCCGTATGAGAGGCGACCATCCAGTAAAGACGTTCTTTTTCATCATAGACAATATGAAATTTCATATGTCCTCCGGGGAAGGGGAAGAAAATGAGAGAAGACGAGTCTTCTCTTTTCGGGTCTCCAGAGAGAGTGATCCATCCGGATTTTCCAGCCCCCGCAGGACTGCTGCATAATGTTCGCACCCGTCTACACGCAGGAAAACTAGAACACTGCGCCCGGATGGGTCAAAGAAACGGTGACGCGGATCGTAGATACGTACTACACTGGATTCAAGCCAGCAGTTTCCGAAAAAGTCAATGGGAGATGTATTGGCAAATTTTGCACAGTCGTCAAAACGGATGATATTGGAAAAATGCCATGACTCTCTCTGCATCAGATCATGTCCCACGTCTGCGGACATAAGAATGGGATCTCCCCCATGCCAGTGATCTGTATAAGGCGTTTTTTCCATGGAAAGATAGACTTTCCCATTATGGAAATCAATGCTGCCGCCGCTCTGATGCCAGCGGCATTCAGGATCCAGAACGGAGACCGGACTCCAGGTTTCTCCATTGTCCTGGCTTTTTGCTATAAGAAGCCGTCCGGAATGTCCCAGCAGATAGAGGCATTTCCCTGCGGCAAAAATTCTGGCATGCAGCATTGGCAGATCTGCACAGTGAATCCAGGTTTTTCCATGATCATCCGAGCGGTAGATTCGGCATTGATTGGAGCCGTAGTCGCCATGATCGGATTTCGGACCGGGCATTTCCTTTAGGAAGGGGCCTGCAATATCAAAGGATGCCAGCAGTCGTCCATTGAATCCGTGACAGATCCAGGGGGTATAGCAGTACAATCCTTCTGAATTTGGAGAGTGATACAGAATGTGTTCATCAGCAATGTATTTCATTTTTTTCGTCCATAGTTGTGGGGTGGGTATGGCGTAAGTTTCATGCTGCAACGAAGAAAGCGGACCATGAAAAATAGCTCATTTTATAGAGATTTCTTAAACTGAATGGCTGGATAATAATAAATTTTTCAGTGTTTTCAATGAAAATCCTTATAAAATCTATCTGGAATTTTCAAAAAAATCAGAAAATCCAAAAGATGCTTCCTGAGGAGTTCCCCAGGAAGTATCGTTTTATCTCAGAAAAGATCTGAAAAACTTTCTATTGCAGGATTCTCTGTGTCTGCAGGAAAGGCCTTTGAACTGTTATTACAAAGATGTTTCCCTTCGGCTGATTTCCGCCCGGATGGAGAGATCTGAAAAGCCACATATCCCGAAGCATGTGAGAAAACCGCATCCTCCCGAAGTCAGTCCATCCTGTTTTGCGGAGAGAATCTCTTTTCCGTCAATTTCCAGCAGAATTCTTCCTTCCGGTGCTGCAATTTTTACATGGTACATTTGATCGCCCTTGCATGTGAATGGTGTTTCCGCAAGAATTGTTCGTCCGTAATATTCACGGACAATCCGGACGGATGATTTTGTGAAAACCACCGCACAGTAACGTTTCATTCCCTGCCAGTGGAACATTATTCCTGCTTCATCGGCTGCATGGATTTTAAAGTTGCATTCAATGACCGGATTTGTCCAGGAGCGATTTCCTGTAACGAGAATTCCCATCTCTTCGTTTTTTCCGATATGCACTACGGGCTGGTGGTCATCTGAAAAGGGACCGCGTATGCAGTCAAGATTGGAAATCCAGCCGGGGACATCTAACGGGCTTTTCCAGGAAAGAAGCGGAAAAGTCAGTTCTGCGAATCCGCTGTAGTCTACGAAATCGATCAGGACCCTGCCAGAACTGCGGTTTTCGGATTTGATTTCAAAAGCCAGAAATTGGACGGGAGAACAGCAATCGGAACTGTTTATTTTCCAGGAGAGGGTGAAATCCCTACCCGGAATGAGTTCTATATCCTGCGAAGCCTTCAAGGGTTTTTCCGCATCGGCGGAAATGCCAAAAGCACACAGTTTACCTGTTCCTGTTATGCAACGGCCTGTCACAGTTACCGTCATGCCATTATAGAGAATTGGAGTCCCTACAGGGATATAAGCTCCGGTATTTTCATTTGGAACATTGACCGGCGTTTGAATACGGCTGCGTATTCCCTGTCCAACCTGGAAATCCCAGGCAAGACATCTGGCTCCCCGAAATCCTTCCGGAGCTTGCACATTGGACAAACGGGCATTTCCTCTGAATTCACAGCTGGATTCATTGGGCTGGTATCCATGCATGGAGCAGGGCATCTCAAAAGAGTGCCATGCTCCGTTTTTAGGAGCAGGATACGGAATTTGACCCATAATCTTTCTTCCGATGGCTGCAACTTTCAGAGCCTGACGAAAGACATCTGTTGTGGAATCGGTTCCATCTGCTGTCGGCAGAAAAATTCTGTCAGCAAAAGGAGAGAGAAAATCATAATCATCACAAAGGTGTTCCAATCCGGCTGCAACAGCACATACGGATCCTACGTTTGCGGCATTGCAGTCGGTATCCCAACCGGCGGAACAGGCAATGGTCAGTGCCTTGTAAAAATGACTGCCCCCGTAAGCCCAGGCCATAACCATGACTGCATGATTGGGAACAACATGGCAATTTCCGCCATAAATAGAATAACCGTATTTTTCATCGATACGCTGATAGGTTTTTTCCCAGCAGCCGTCCAGTTTTGCCCACTGTCGCACATCTCTGTGGATTTGCGCAATGAGAGAATCCTGGGGGATAACTTGAATCGCCTTGTCCAGAATTTTTTCCATGTTCTTTTCAAAGAAAGCTATGCTGATCATGGCTGCTACTGTCATGGCCGCGTAAACAGCTTCGCCATCGTGAGAGACGCAAGCAGCTTTCCGGGCAAGACGTGCTGCAAGTTCCGGATTTCCGGGACAGACGAGGCCATAAGCATCAATAAAGATTTGAGCTCCGATTTGTTCCGCTACAATTTTTCCGTTGAGCTTCATGGAGCCTGACATGGGCGAGGGAACTCCATGCTTCAGCCGAATATAGGCTGTATGTTCTGTAGAATGGGACATGCCTCCCCACCAGAGAATTGTCTGTTTTTCCAGAAGATAATTAAGCCAGGTTTTCCCATAGAAGTCGTCAGGCGTTTCCTGAAAGAGCCCGGAATCCTCCAGTGCCCGGATAAATGTCAAGGTGCCGGTAATATCGTCATCGGTTACAACAAGAGGAACATGCTGGTCCTCATGTACATACCGGGTGATTTCACCCCACCGCTGTGCAATGGCGGCACGAGTTTGACCTTCAATGGGACGTCCCAGATAAACCCCTATGGTTTTTCCTAGGAGTCCGGCATAGACCTGCTTTTCATAATCAGTGGGAAAATTTTTCATAGGGAAGGACCTTTCCTGTGATGAAGATTCTGGACGAACTTTATTCAAGGTAAAACGTCTCCAGAACACTGTTTTTATCAGACTGGCAGAGAGAGATAGATGAACCGGATTCTTTCCTTTTAAAGAAAAATGAATTATCCCGCTTTGCGGATCAAATAAAATCCGTAAGCCAGAAAGGCTACAAGTGGCGTAAATCCTGCAAGAACAGGAGGAATATATCCATTCTGGCCGGCAAGTTTGAAGATTTCGGAAATAACGTAGAACATAACGACAATAATAACCGCAGTAGTAATGGCCGTAAGAATGCCGGAACGTTCGTTTTTTGCGGCCAGCGGTAATGCCAGAAAAGCACTGAGGAAACAGACCCACGGGAAAGCAAGACGATAATAAAAAAGTGTCATATAAATACGTTTCAGCGTGGGGGCCATGTGAGGATTGGATTTCAGATAAGTCCAGATATCCGCTGTAGAGAGGTTTTCGGGTGGAATGACAGCCTTTTCAATCATGGATGGTTCATCGGGAACTTCTTTTTCGCTCATCAGATAAGGTTGGACCTCCGGTTTTGTCTAAGCATTGAAGAGTCCCTCTTCTGTGAAGTCTGTAATGACAGCATCATGAAACTCCCATCCGATTCCAGGTTTGTAAACGGCTTTAGGCGCATCAATCATTTTTACGGGAATTTTCTTGTCTTTGGTTACCGGATCGGGACGGAAAATTTTTAACTTAACCTTTTCCTGAACTCCTTCCTGATCGAAATAGCCAAAGAACCAGTTGCGCATTTTGTCACTGCTCAGGTATTGAAGCTGGGTTGTCTGACGTCTTTCGTAGCCCGGGTCATCCAGGGATTTAATCAGGATTTTTGCCTCGGTTTCACAGGAGGGCACCAGCGATTCATTGAACCAGAAGTTTGCACCTGTAACGAGAAGGGCAATAATGTAGATAGGCATACCGATACGTACCATGGAGATCCCTGAAGCCCGCATGGCGGTAATTTCCCTGTGCCGTCCGAAGTTGGCCAGCGTATACATGCAGGACAGCAGGACCGTAATCGGGAAAATAAAACGGATATTACCGGGAATCTTCAAAATAAAATATTCAACGGCCTTGGACATTGGCTATTTATTGTCCAGAAATTCATTCAGATCCTAAAATACATCGGAAATGATGAATAACAGACAGAAAGCAAAAAGCAAGGCTGAAAAGGGAATGAGGAATTCTCTCAGAACATATCCGTCCAGCAAAGGCATCCATGTGAATTTACGGGGAATGGCGGAATCTGTATAGAGATTGATTTCCTGATTAGAATTAAAATCTTGCTTCTTCAATGACAACTCCGCTGACAATCCATAAGTTTTTATGCTAAGTGAATACTGTTCTGATAAAGATAGCTTGTATTTCATGAATCGCAACTATTGGAGTTGTTTTTTATGAAAAAAAAGATCGATCCTTGGAAAGAAGACTGCAAGCGTCCTTCACGTCCTTTGTGACAGTCCTCTGTATCCGGAATGGACAGGAAAAGAATGATTTTTCAAAATAACTTTTTATCCAATGAGATATATAAAGACAAGATGATATAATCGGGTGTCCTTCCTTGAGAAAAATACAACAGCCAGTAAAGACAGGGTAAAATATTGTTTTGATAACTATTCTGAAAAGTTCAAGAATCCGGCAGTAAAAAATGAAAAAGAAAATCCTGCTTCAGAATCTTCTACTGTTTTTTTTGTCCCTATTGATAGTCCTGCCTGTGATCAGCAGAATCAAGAGTCCGGGTCCTGCCATTGTTTTTTGTCCCTATTGAGAGAGCATACCTTTTTTTCAATTTTAAAAAAAAGGCTTTTTCTGGCCAAATCAGATTGGCGCAGTTATTATTCATGATATCATTTTCTCAGGGTATTTCCTCTTTCGAGTTCTGCACCCTTGGAGACTGGATATAAAAAGGCTGTTTGAATAAAGAAAGATGGTATAAAATATAAGTCCCAAGATTTTGATTTTCATACTTTACAAAGTGAGCGTGAAAATGTACAACTACCTTGAATCCTGGAAAAATGGATACAGTTACAGACTAGGAAAATTCTTTTTCAATTGTTTCAGGCGTGAAAGATGACTTACAAATCCGATTACAGACATACTGGAAAGATACCATTCCCTTAGGTGGGAATTTTCCACTGCCTAGGAAGAGATCAGGTAAACAGGAAAGGCTTTCTGTAGAAGAGCTCCTGAATTGTTGTAATAAAGCAAATCTCATTCTTCTGATTCCATCTATTCGTATTTCTTCATAATGCTGGATGGTACAGGAGTTTCACTGCGGCTGAAAATCTTGAACTGGGAATTATTCAGAGATAGAAATGCAGTTTGAAAATTTTATTTGAAAGCCGGAATAAAAAAAGACTCCAATTTTTTTAATTGGAGTCTTGTGCACAAATTCATCCAGCGAAATATTTTCGCATTTCCGGTGAATCCGCATGGAAGAGGAAATCAGCCTCTGCGACGCTGAGAACGGCGCTTCTTTTCACTCGGCTTTTCATAATGTCTTCTGTTACGAAGTTCTTTCAGAGTTCCCTCTTTGTCGAGTTTCTTTTTGAGGCGGCGCAGAGCGCGATCTACCGGCTCGCCTTTTTTCAGACGTACTTCTGTTGCTTCCATGGATTTCACCTCCCTTCATTCGGTTCGGTTAAAGTTTTATCTTAATAATATAACATTCATTTATTCATTTGCAAATCCTGCTTCATCAGCAAGCAGTGCACGAAGTTTACTCAGAGCCTGATTCTGAATCTGACGGACACGTTCACGGGTTCGTCCGATTTCCTGACTGACTTCTTCCAGAGTTTTCGGACGTTTGCCATCCAGTCCGAAACGCATTTGAAGAATCATTTTTTCCCGGGGTTCCAGCTCTGTGAGCAGTGAAATCAAACGGCCGACTGATTCTACATCACTTAGAATTCTGTCTGGAGTCATGGCTCCCCGGTCGGGAATAATGTCCTGAAATTCGCCTTCTTCTCCCTGCTGAATGGGATCATGAAGGGAAAATGTTCTGAGGTCTGCCAGACGGAGGCCTGCCACCGTGCGTTCACTGTAGTCCAAATGCTCTGCAATTTCAGCATCTGTCGGTTCCCTGCCCAGTTTTTCTGTAAGTTTCATGCGGACGGATTTTATTTTATTGATCTTACCGGCAGACTGTACAGGAATGCGGATGGTTCTGCTCTGATTTGCCAGGGCACGACGCATGGACTGCTTAATCCACCAAGCCGCATAGGAACTGAATTTGGCTCCTTTGGCCGGATCAAATTTTTCCACAGCCCGCATGAGTCCGATATTTCCTTCGGAGATCAGATCCAGCAGGGGAAGCCCGAGACCTTTAAAGTCATGGGCAATTTTTACGACAAGACGGAGATTTGCCTTGATCAGGGTTTGTCTGGCCTCATCATGAGCAAGATTGTCTTGCCCGTGGATTTTTGCTGCAAGGTCAACCTCCTGATCTTTTGTGACCAGTGAAATCTGTCCGATGTCGTGCATATAGACTTTCATGGTGTCGTTTTTCGTCACGGCGCCATGTTTTGCTGCTGCTTTGGCATTTTTCTTGTCGAGGGCAGAATCTTTTGCATCCATTAAACTGTTCAGATCTTCCAAGTCTACGTTTTCATCCACTGCTTCAGATTCTTCCTGGACTGGAGCGGGGATATCAATGCTTGGGAGTCTGTTTTTAAACTCGGCAGGAATTTCATCGTTTGCTTCTGAAGCGGGTTTATTTTCCGGAATTTTTTCTGCATCCATACTGGAACTGGGCAGAGTTTGCACTCTTGAACCTTTGCTGCTTTTTGCAGGGGCAGAAGAAGATGAAGAAGATCCTGAAGAAAGCGGCTTTTCGAGCGACGGAGAAGCATTCGCTTTTTTCCTTGACGGAATATCCGAATCTTTTTTTGCGGATTTAGCTGCAGGGTTGGATACAGAGTCTATAGCTTTATCTTTCTGTTTTTCGACTGCTTTTTTTTCAGCCGATCCATTTTTTTCAACGGCAGTTTCCGTCTTGTTTTTACTGCTTTCAGAAGCCTGGGCTTTTTTAGATTTTTCAGCTTTTTCAGCCGATTTTTCCTTGTCGGCGGTATCTTTTTTAGCAGAAGCGCTTTTTACTGATTCCTTGGCTTTAGAAGAAACGCTTTCTTCTTTTTGAAGGGCAGAAGAAGAGGACTTGCCTGTTGTTTTTGCCGTTTGTTTTGACTTGTCCGAGGATTCTTTGACAGATGACAGTTGGGTGCTCTGTTGGACACTTTTCGTCTGAACTGCTTTATTTTTCAGTTCCTTTTTTGCGGACTTGTCATTTGAGATAACGGTGGCACTGTTTTTTACTGCTTTTTTTTCAGCTGTTTTGACGGATGCAGCCTTTTTGACCGGAGTCTGGACAGCAGACGTATTGACCGTTTTCCCTGCAGAAATGTTTTTTGCAGGTTCTGCAGCAGAGACAGCCTACGCTGTTTCGCTGGTTTTGGAAGATTTGGAAACTTTTCCTTTTGCTGAAGCTGTCTCGGGTTCTTTAATAGTCACTGTTTTGGCAGATGCTTTTACGGGCTTAGCCTTTGTGGAAGCAGAAGCCTTTACAGAAGAAGTAGATTTTGATCCTGAAGAAACTGTTTTTTCTGTTGCAGACATCGTTTTAGAGGGTTTGACAGAAGAAACTTTTCCTTTTTCAGAGTCTTTACTTCCGGAAGAGGCTGATGATTTCTATACTTTCTTTCCTGCTGGAATCTTTTCTGCCGCTGAATTCTGCGGCTGAAGAGGCGTTCCCTTTTCTGTCTTTTTCTGGACTTTAGCGGATTTCTCAGACAGAAGAGAGGAAGATTCTTTGACAGAATTATTTTTCTTCAAGCTCTTTGAAGCAGGCCCCATGGCGGCTGCATTTTTTCCTGCCTGATCTTTGACTGCGGCTTTCCCGGCACGTAAGGGTTTCGACGGCATTTCTGATTTTTCAGCTGCTGTTTTAGAGGGAACCGTCTGGCTGGAATCGCTGATCTTCCGGTCGGACTGTTTCAGCGTTTTTTTCAAGGATGCCTCCTGCGTTTTGCCCGGTTCATTTTTCGACCGCCGGCTGGAAGAAGCGACAGCTTTTTTGTCTCCGGTCCGGGAATCCCTTTGGGATGCAGGTGTCTCTTTAGCAGGAGTCTTCACCTTGCCTTGTGATTGTACCGCAGCTTTCATCCGCTTCATGTGCTCCTTGCATTTTGCGATTTCAAAATGAACGGTTATATTATCAGATCCCGTCCGGATCCGGGGACGGATCGGTACGGAAAAATTGACGGAATTTGCAAATAAAATGCTGTGAAATCACTCCTGCCCGGAAAGACCTCACAGATTTTAATAATATATATAGACCGTATAGAACATTCAAGCCAAAATGAAAAATTTTAATTGGAAAAAGTCTTTTTCCTCCATTTGCCTGAAACATGAGGTATTGAACGCTGCGCTGGGGCCGGTGGATGAGGCGGTGCTTTCTGCTGCACTTTTAAGAATTCGTTCAGCAGAAAATGCCGGTCCTGTCACGGTTGTATGCAGTCTGTCCTCCCAGGCAGAGCGTCTGGAGCAGGAGGTGCGGGCATGGATTGACTGTCTTGGACTGCGGTGGCGTACGGATTTATTGCCGGAAGGAGCTTCCGGGGCGGGATCGCTGGCTGTATCGGATACAGAAAGTTCAAGATCGAAAGTTTTGTACAGAGCATTGACGGATCCTCCGGATTTTCTGTTTGCTTCTGTTGCTGCTGTGCTTTCACCGGTGCCTGCACCGGAACGTCTGCTGAATACGGAAATTGTCCTGAGAACGGGACAGGAGATTTCTCCGGAAAAGCTGTCAAAAAACCTTGTGGAAATGGATTATGATGACGAACTTGAGGTAAGTGTTCCTGGTGAATTTGCGCGGCATGGAGGCATTGTGGATGTGTATTCCCTGTCGGAGGAATATCCGGCAAGACTGGAATATTTTGGTGATGAGATTGAATCAATCCGCCTCTTTCATCCGGAAACTCAACGATCATTTCAGACGGTGGAGGAATACCGTGTGATTCTCCGTGGAGAAGCGGGCTCTTCCCGTTCAAAATATCTGCAGGAAGGCAGGCAGGAGAAGGATGAAGAAAAAATACAGACCGATTTCTTCTCCTATCTGAAAAAAAATGGCATGTGTGTTGCCGGTATATTCCCTGCTGAAATTGAAAAACGGCTTGTTCAATTCTGCGGGGAGGAAACTTGTACCCGCTGGCTGGAGAAGTCATCTTCCCTGGGATCTCGTTTTTTCTCTGTGCTGGATGCTTCAGAAGTTGCGAATTTCGAAGGAAAAAACAAGCAGTGCCGTGTAGAAAAGTTTCCTTTGTATCCAGCCAATGCTGCCGTTTTAAGAAATCTTCCGGAAGGATCGGAAGACTCGTTTGCAGAACTTGCGCGCCAGGTGAACATTCACTTGATCCAACAGTGGCTTTCTGAAAAAATTCGGGTTTTCCTGCTGGGTAGCTCAGAAAACAGCTGCGTACAGATTCGGGAATGGTTGAAAGATGCCTGCCTGGAGAAAACTCAAAATCTGTTTACGGGGAAAGAGAATCTTCCATGCAGCGTATTTTCCGTGGAGGAGCGTTTTGCTTGTGTTACGGAACGGGATCTTTTTGCGGTTTCTTCCAGGGGCTGGAAAAACAGACAGAGGGGAGGACGTTTTGCCGGTAAAAACGGTGAGGACGCATGTGTCGGGGAAGACGTTTCTTCCAGCGGGGCTGATTCTGTAAATGAGGCAGACCTTTCCGCGTTTTCCGATTTGGAAGAAGGGGATTATGCTGTTCATGTAAATCATGGAATCTGCATTTACCGAGGGCTTGTCATGGTCAAGGCGGGAGGAGCCCAGTCTGAAATGATTGCACTGGAATTCGCTGACGGAATGATGCTTCATATTCCTGTATGGCAGGCTCATTGCATTTCCCGGTACATTGGAGCGAAAAAAGGTGCTGTCCAGCTGAATAAGCTTCATTCCGCAAAATGGGGAAAGACCAAAGCTGCTGCGGCGGCATCCATCCGGAATCTGGCGTTTGATATGCTGAAGCTTCAGGCAGTGCGTTCAAAAGCATTGGCGGATGCATTTCCGCCGGATGATCTGAACCAGCGTCTTTTTGAGGAATCCTTTCCGTTTCAGGAGACGCCGGACCAGCTGAGAAGCACGGAAGAAATTAAGCGCGATATGGAATCGTCCAAACCGATGGATCGTCTCCTGTGCGGCGATGTGGGGTATGGCAAGACGGAAGTTGCCATGAGGGCAGCTTACAAATGCGTTTCCGCCGGACGGCAGGTGGCTATCCTGGTTCCGACAACGGTTCTGGCGCAGCAGCATTACTACAGTTTTTTGGAACGCTTTGCCGGAACAGCGGTTCTGATTGAGCAGCTGAGCCGCTTCAGGACGAAAAAAGAGCAGGCACAGATTCTGGAACGGATGAAAAACGGCAGTGTGGATATTGTAATCGGGACACATGTTCTGGTTCATGAGAAGGTGGCTTTTAAAAATCTGGGGCTGATTATTATTGACGAGGAACAGCGTTTCGGCGTTGTTCAGAAGGAGCGGCTTAAACATCTTCGGGCAACGGTGGATGTTCTGACGATGACCGCCACACCGATTCCGAGAACATTGTATCTTTCCATGGCAGGCATCCGGGATTTAAGCACAATTATGAGTGCTCCTGTGCAGCGTCTTCCTGTTCAGACAATTGTGGCCCAGTGGGATGAGGGCCTTATTCGGAATGCGGTTGCCCGGGAGCTCCAGCGAGGTGGACAGGTTTATTATCTGTTCAATCGTGTTTCCGGCATTGAGGAAGAGGCTCTGCGGCTTCAGAATATGTTCCCAGAGGCCAGAATTGGTATTGGACACGGTCGTATGCCGGAAGAGGAACTGGAACAGGTAATGTCTGATTTCATAGAAGGGAAACTGGATATTCTGGTGTCCACAACCATTATTGAGTCCGGGCTGGACATCCCGAACGCCAACACCATCCTTATTGACCGTGCGGACCGTTTCGGGCTTGCTGAACTGTATCAGCTGCGGGGCCGGGTGGGGCGGTGGACACGTCAGGCTTACGCGTATATGCTGCTGCCGCGATCGGGAATTCTAACGGGAGATGCCCGGAAAAGAATTGCGGCTATCAGACGCTATACACATTTGGGGGCCGGATTCAAACTGGCCATGCGGGATCTGGAAATCCGCGGATCCGGCAATATTCTGGGGGCGGAACAGAGCGGACAGATGAATGCCATCGGCTTTAATCTGTACTGTCAGCTGCTGCGTTCATGTGTGGCGCAGTTCAAAGGGGAGATTCCGGAAATACGGCATGAATGCGATGTTTTTCTGGATTTTCTGGATTATTCTCTGATTCCGGCCGAAGGGCATATTGCTGCTTGTTTTCCGGAAAATTACATCGATGCACCGCGACTGAGAATTGATGCGTACCGGAAACTTGCAGGGGTTTCGAATCTGCGGGATTTGGATCGCTTTGAGCTGGATTTAAGAGATCGTTACGGCGTGATCCCTCCGGAAAGCGTCCATCTGCTTCTAGCTGCCAGAATCCGTTTAATTGCTGGAATGGCAAAACTGGATTCTGTTTCCTGCAGAGATGGCCGTCTGTATATGGAAAAAGGTTCTTCCGTCATCAAGCCGGATGGTCTGATCCCCAGAGTCCCTATGGATAAAAAACCGGAAGAGCGCCTGAAATGGATTGCATCTTTTATGGAAAAACTTTTTCTTTAAGCAGAATTTAAGGAATACCCCTTTAAAAATCAGGGAAATATGCTATCTTAACGCTGTTCTTTGTTTACCTGTAAAAACTGTTTTGTTTTTTCTGTCCGCTGGGCCTGTTTGTTTTTTGACGGGAAAGAAGCGGTCGGAAATCGACGTATGAAAAGGATTCTCTCATGGCAAGAAATACTCCTCCTCCTGGAACCAGCGATATTTATCCGGAGGAAGCCGCATCCTGGCTTTTGCTGGAAAATACCGCACGAAAGATTTTTTCTCTGTATGGGTACGGAGAAATCCGCACTCCGGTGTTTGAATATACGGAAGTCTTCAAGCGGGGCCTGGGAGATGAAACAGAAGTCGTTAAAAAGGAAATGTATACCTTTGAAGACCGCGGCGGACGCAGTTTGACTCTCCGGCCGGAGGGAACAGCCGGTGTCATGCGTTCTCTCTCCGGCACGGAAGCCATGAACGGGGTGGAACAGCGGATGTTTTATATGGGGCCGATGTTCCGCGGAGAGCGTCCGTCTGCCGGACGTCGGCGCCAGTTCCATCAGATTGGTGTAGAGAATGCGGGGAAAGTTGCTCCGGAACTGGATGCTGAATGTATTTCCATGCTGTGCCATTATCTGAACGAGATTGATATCACGGGGTTTCATTTAATGATTAACACCCGGGGTGTGGCAGAGGATAGAAAACCGGCGGAACTGGCCTTGAAAGAACATTTTAAAGCGCATATTGATTCCATGTGTGAAGACTGCCGGGAACGCCTGGAGCGCAATGTCTGGCGCATTCTTGACTGCAAGAGCGAGGAGTGCCAGAAATTTATTGAAGAAGCTCCTGATGCGGCCTCTCTGTTCGGGCAGAATTCGAAAGATTATTTCAAACGGGTGTGCGATACCTTGAATGCCATGGGGATTGCATTTACTGTGGAGCCGCGTCTTGTACGTGGACTGGATTATTATGTTCACACGGTTTTTGAACTGACGCATCCGGGCCTTGGCGGACAGAATGCCATTGCCGGAGGTGGACGTTATGAATTGACGGTTCCGGGTTTGAACCGTCCCATTCAGGGGGTGGGATTTGCTGCCGGTATGGAGCGTCTGCTGATTGTCCGGAATGCGCTCCAGGTTCAGGAGCCGACAGTGGCGGTTCCGGATGTGTTTCTGGTGTCGCTTGGAGAGAAGGCAATGGCTTTCAATACGCTTCTTGCTTAGAAACTTCGTCATGCGGGGGTATTTACGGCGCTGGAATACGATGGCAAGAGCATGAAATCCCAGATGCGTGCGGCAGACCGTCTGAAAGCCCGCAAGGTATTGATTGTTGGAGATTCCGAGCTGGAATCCGGCTTTGCCGTGCTGAAAAATATGGCAGATGGTTCTCAGGAACAAATTGCACTGGATTCAGTGGTTTCTGTCCTAGCATCCCGTTAAAGGCTTTGGCACTGCCCCGTTTTCCCGGACTGAAAGAGTTCGAGAGGGCAGGAGAATGGAAAATTTTTCAGACTGTAAAGTCAGAATTAGAATATAAAGACGGAATTCTGTGGTGGATTTCCGTCTTTATTGTTTTTCGCTTTTGGCGGGGGCGGGGGGCGGAGAAATGGGACGCTGAGACGATGAATCGAATATGATTTTACCTCAGTCGGACTGAAGTTTCTGAAATGGTTGAGAACATCCCTTCTATTTTTACGAATAGATGCAAGGCCTTTTCTTTTCACTGGAGTGATACGCAAGATCAGTAAATTGAATATTTTTTTAAGAATTTAAAAAAGAATAAACTGTTATAAATATAAGAAGAAAATAAACTTCCAGCTAAAAGAACTTTCCCCCTTTTATTATGCTTTCCCATATATCGGAAGAAACAGCTTTTCCCTGTGTTGTGGTTCCGACACAGGGACTCTGGACAGGCTTTTTTAGAGTGCAATGCCGGAAATGCCTTTGAGATACAGCCCTTCGGGAAATGCTGAGGAAACGGGATGATCGGGCCCCTGGCTTAGATATCCGGTTATTCTGAAATTCACCTTTGCATCTGCGGCGGCGGAATCGACTACTTTCCCGAAAAGATCCCGGTCCATGGCTCCTGAACAGGAGAATGTGAAAAGTTTTCCACCCGGTCTAAGCAGTTTCATGGCCAGTAGATTGATGTCTTTGTAACCTCGAGCTGCACGCTCCCGGTGGACAAAGTTTTCTGCAAATTTCGGAGGATCCAGAATAATCAGGTCGAATGTCTTTCTGGAATCCCGGCAGGATCTTAGATATTGAAAAACATCGGCTTGAAGGGTTTTGAACTGGTCTGGAGAGAATCCGTTCATGGAAGCCTGTTCTGCTGCAATTTCAAGCGCAGAGGCGGATGTATCCACATTCAGAACACTCCGGGCACCCCCTTTCAGCGCAGCAAGGCCGAATCCTCCAGTGTAGGAGAAGCAATTTAATACCTCTTCAGCACCGGCAGCAGATTCCATAAGAAGACGACGGTTGATCCGCTGGTCCAGATAAAAACCTGTTTTGTGTCCGTCTTTGGGACGGCAGGTGAAGCGGATGCCATTTTCCATAAAGGGAAGCGCATCCGGAAAAGATTTTCCACAAAGAAGTCCGGTTCTAAGTTCAAGGCCGTCTTTCAGACGGCTGTCCACATCGGATCTTTCATAGACTCCTTCTGGTGCATAGCGCAGAAGAATGGCACTGATGAGCTCCTTGAAACGATCAGTGCCGGCACTTGTGAATTGACAGACGGCATAAGGACCGTAGAGGTCGACAATGAGGCCTGGAAGTTCATCAGATTCCGCATAGACCAGCCGGTAGGCATCAGGCAGTTTCCCGGAGAAGATTTTTTTGCGAAGGAGCATTGCCTGTTTTATTTTTTCCTCGAAGAAGGATTCATCCACAGGCTCGTCTTCCCGGAAGGTCCAGACTTTTACCGGGATTCGGGACTGGGGAGAATAAGCTCCCCGGGCAAGGAACTCTCCTTTGGACGAAAAGACTTCCACAGTTTCTCCGGGAGCCTGGTTGCCTTCAACGGCCTGAATGGCTCCTGAAAAAATCCATGGATGTTTCCGGAGAAGAGATTTTTCCTTTCCGCTTTTTAAATGAACAAGCAGTTTCCCGGATGTGTGGTCTGCCATTTTCAGTTGCCTCCTTCTGAGTGTTGATGCGAACTTTACCATAGCACAGAATGGATGGAAAACAATCTTTTCTTCTGCATGAGATGGCATGAAAACGATCTTTTACGCACAGCAGTAAGCAATATGGAGGAAAAAATGGAAATTCTCGATATTTTGTGCGATGAAGGATTTATTTTGGATGGAGTCTTTGTCTCCTGCAGATTCATTTTTTCCCCGGTATTTTGTGTGATGGAATTTTTCCTGTCAGAGGGACGACTGGAAAAACATTGTAAAAAGTTTTTCCAGCTTGCGGAAGTCCTGTTGGCACAATATGGCTGCTTTCGTTTTTTTACCCGGAGATGACTTCACAGGGCAGGACCTCCCGAAGAAGAGCGATCCAGCGGGCAGTTTGGGCATCTGAAGGTTTTTCCGCTGTCATTAGACACTTTCTGCCAAGTTGGGCGTATTTGACTTCTCCAAGTGGGTTATAGGGTTCAACTTCAACATGCTGAATGGATTCACGCAGTTCCCAGACTAGATCTGAAAGTTCTTTCCGGCAGACAGACATGTCGTTTCGCCCGGGAACAAAAGGGCAGCGCAGAATAATTCTGGATTTTTTCTCCGCAAGTTTTCTCAAATTTGCAAAGATGATATCTGCCGGTTTTCCTGTGAGAGATGGATAGGATGCGAAATCCGCTTTAAAGTCAAACAGCCACAGATCTGTCAGAGGTGCAAGACGTTCCAGAACAGATTCCTCTGCGTAGCCGCAGGTTTCAATGCAAGTGTGAATTCCTTGGTGGTGTGCAGCTTTCAGGAGAGCTTCAGCAAAATCCACCTGAGCAAGCGGCTCCCCTCCGGAGAGAGTGAGTCCTCCGCCGGAGATTTCATAAAACAGACGGTCTTCCAGGACAACATCCAGAATCTCCTGTATGGACATCTTCCGGCCGCTTATGCGAAGAGCTTTTTCCGGACATACTTCAGCACATCTGCCGCAGCGGATGCAGTTGTCCCGCCGGAACTGATGATGTCCATCGGAAATGGTATGACAGGCTCGGGGACAGGTGTGAATGCAAGCCCCGCACAGAATGCAGTTGTCCGGAATCCAGAGCAGTTCTTTTTCAAAATGCTGGGATTCCGGATTGTGGCACCAGATACAGCGGAGAGGGCATCCTTTTAAAAAAACAGTTGTCCGAATGCCGGGTCCGTCATGAACAGAACCTTTTATAATATCAAAGATCATCTTTCAAATCTGGTCCTTTCTTTTTAAAACAGGTTTCGCTCCTTGAATTCTCTGCGACGGTCGGCATCGAGCGTGACATAGCGTGCGGAATAACCGTAAAGTCGGACAATGAGGCCTTCGTGGCTGCCAGGATTTCTATCTGCATCTTCAAGTTCCTCCCGGGAGATACAGTTCAGTTGGAGCATGCCGCTTGCCTTGATTTCTGTCCAGCAGCGAAGAAGAGCGACGAGTGCATCTTCTGTGAGACCGTTTCTGGAGAGATTCAGATTCAGAACCGAATTTGCCGGAAAATCTTCCAGAGGAAGGGAGGCCGCATCCTTTAAAACGGAGGTGATGCTGTCATGATGCATGCGGGAAGGAGTGATTCCCTGAGCAAGGAAATCTCCATCTTTTCTCCCATCCGGTGTGGCCCGCGTCTGCTTTGCCCAGAAGACAATATCCGAATAACTGTACAGGCCGCATTGAAAAGGTCCGCCCCGTTCATTTCGGAAAGATGTTATGAATTGATGCAGTTCCCGGAGAATTTCCCCGGCAAGTTCCCGGACTGCTGGATTTCCTCCACCCCAGTGGGGAAGAGAAAGAACCTTTTTGCGCAGCTGTTCAAAGCCTTTCCAGTTGTTCCGGACGGCTGTCAGCATTTCCTGCAGGGAGGCTTCGCGATTCTCAAAACAGATTTTCCGGACAGATTCCAGGGAGTCAATCCAGATGGCGAACCCTGTCAGAGGAACACTGTGCGGACTGTACTTGGCTCCTCCTTGGGTATAGTCGAGCCCGGTTTCGGCACAGGTGTCAAGACACGCAGAGAAGAAGGGGCATGGATTGACTTCCGGCCAGACGGAACCGCATTCTGCAATGGTTTCAAGCATTTTTTTCAAAGCTGTTTTTACATTGTCCATGCAGCAGTCCAGAAATTCCTGGAAAGAGGAGGCGGAATCCGGTTGTTTGAAATCGAGTCCGAGTTCTTTCAGCAATTCCGGATCGTGATGAATGGTCAGATCCATGGCGCGTCCAAGACTGAAATAGCAATTGGCGCCTTCTGAATGTTCTGTACCTTCAGCGATGACTTCCCAGCAGCCTCCGGCAACATAGCCGGAAGCATCATGCGGCGTTTTGCCATTTTTGAGCAGAGCGGGAATAAGGACTTCATCATTGAGAAGTCCGATTACATTGCGTCCTGCAAGATACGGCCGTGCAACGAGATGGAATAATTCTGCGGGAGTCCTCCGGCTGGTTCGGAATTGAATTTTCGGATAGATCAGCTGAAGTTCCTCATGGGCTCGGAGAAACATTTCAGTCAGCTCATTGTCCACGGGATTGCCTGCTTCATCCAGTCCGCCCAGAATCAGGGTGTCTCCTTGTTCTCCGGCATTGTACTGCTTGTCCAGAGGTCGGGAAGAATCCAGTTTGCAGTCCACCTGAAGCATAAAGCGGCAAATCAGATCATAGGCTTCCTCCCGGGTGAGGCGTCCGGCCTGGAGATCAGCACGGTACAACCGGATCAGCTGTCGGTCGGGACTGCCAAGAACACTCATTCCGATACCATCCATGATGTTGCCGATCTCATAGAAAAAGCGCAGACTGGCAAGTCCCTCAAAAAAGGTGCCGGGAGGATCCTGTGATAATTTTAAAGCTGTCTGCTCAATACGTTCCCAGTGGGTTCGATCGGCCGGATCTTCTGTGGCGTTTTTTCTCTGCTCTGCCGCCTGGGCAAATTTTAATATAATTTTCTGAACAGAATTCAACCCCTTTTCTGCGGCCGTATAGAAGTCGTCCCGGTCCGGGCATGTATTTTTCCGCCGGCCTTCACGCAATCTTGCCAGAATGCCGGAAAGCCCAAGTTTCAGAAGATTGCTGAAGGGAAAACAATGATGGTCATAATCACAGAAAGGGCCGTAGGCAAGATGAAGGGCATGGCGGTCTGCCATGATATATTCAAGAAAACTTTCAGGATGTTTTTCACGATAGAGGTGTTCCCGGTTCAGCATGAGAAAGCCTCCGGCACTGAGTTCCCTGCGCCCGTTGTATTCTGCAGTTTTCAAGCCCGTTTCCCAGAAGAAAGGGTCATTTCGGAAAAGAACCGGCGTGAAATTTTCCGCAATGATTTCATACATTGCTGCCTTTGTCTACATGGGAGAGAGGGCTGGATTTTTTTCGATAAAATCAGTCATCTGCTTTTTGAGCGGGTTGAAGGGAAGAGGGGTATTCCTGACCGAAATGGTTTTATAATAGGTACGAAGTTCTTCCTGTTGAGCGTGATAAGGGTCCGGATACTTTACGGCAAGATCTGCAAGAACATGTTCTGTGAGGAGTTTTCTGCCTTTTTTATTCAGCATCAGAGCATTTAGAAAACAGTCATCGGAATGGAAGTCCGGGTGATCCCAGTAATCAAGAACAGGGGTGTTTCCACTGCAGGCTTCCTCAAGAAAGTGATCAATATACTTCCTGCGGAACTCTGGCGTAAAAACATCCTGAAAGTAATGGGAGGCCGGCATCAGGACAAGGGCCGGACGGAGATGCTCATTCCTGCAATAATCAAGAAGACTGTGCAGAAGTTTGGCTGTTTCCCGGAATGCAGAGAGATTGTCTTCAGAAAATTTTTCGGAGAAATCCTGCATGGAAAACTCTCGCTTCCAGCCGGAAATCAGCTGCTGTGCTGATTGTTTCATTTCATTTTCCCCGGGGGTTCCATCAAAGGCCAGGAGAGGATCGGAAGGATATTCTGTGTGTCCGTCGTCAAGGGAACTCAGGAAACGGCAGATTTCCCGATGTGTTTCTTCTGAATAAAAAGGAATTTCCTGAGGGGGAAGCACAGGATAATATTTCCAATAGTGAGAGGGTTCTCTGTAAGGCGTACGAATACAGCTGAAAGGACAGAGCGGGATTAGAACAAAAGCATTCTCAGAAAGAAATTCCCTGTATCGTCTGAGAATCTTGAAATCCATTGCAAGCGACTGCGGTGATGATGCAAGATTGGCTCCGTGCAGTTTCTGCCCGGCATAATCAAATCCGAACTTGCCGGGACTGCTTCCAAGATTGCAGATTTGAATTCCATTTTGCATTAAGTTCAGGAATTTCCATGTATCAAAAAACATCCATTCCGCAAGATTCATTTTCATCTTTGCCTTCTTTTTGTCTTTTTGCCTGATTCCATTTTCAGTTTCCGGAAAAGCCACCGTCAACCACCAGCAACTGTCCGTCTACAAAGTCACTCATGCCACTGGCGAGAAAGAGCATGGCTCCCACGATGTCCTCAGGTTCTCCGAGACGGCCTGCCGGGTAGCGGAAGGCAAGCTGATGGTAAAGTGTTTCACGGAAACAGCCCTGGCCAACTGTCAGATCTGTGCGGATAATCCCGGGAGCAATTGCATTGACGTTGATATGATGTTTGCTCAACGAGTTTGCCATGCAGCGTGCCATGGATGCAACGCCGGCTTTCATGACCCCGTAGCTGAAATTTCCTCCGCCTTCGCGAATGGCACAGATGGAAGAAATCAGAATGATTTTTCCGCCGCCATTTGCTTTCATAAATGGAACCGCCTGACGCGAAAAGTCATAAGGAGCATCCAGCAGAATGGATTCACTGGTTTTCCATTGCTCCATGGAACAGGATTCAAGGGTTTCCTAAAATTGGATGCCTGCATTGTTGATCAGAATATCCAGACGGCCTCCAAGGGCATTGACAACTTTGGAAATCAGACCATTTCTCTGTTCGGGATCTGCCACGTCACAGGAATAGTACAAACCAGGAGTTCCGGTTTCAGAAAGTTCCTTGAGAATGGATGACCCATCTTTATTTTTAGCGATAACGGCAACTTTTGCTCCGCGGGCGGCGAGTTCCAGAGCCATTGCACGGCCGAGACCGCGTCTGCCTCCGGTGATAATGGCGGTTTTTCCATGGAAATTCAAAAAATCTTTCATTTGATTGCTGCCTTGTTTTATTTTACTGCATGTTTTTTATAATCTGTGTCATTTTTGTTCCAGGCGGGGAGATAGGACAGGGGAAGAGTGTATAGAAGTGCACAGCTTCCTTACTGTCGGGAAAACGGTTGATTTATTCCGTTTTATTCTGATCTCTGAACATGGATCCGGAAATATTCAATGAAAGTTCCGGAGGCTTGTTTTCGGAAGACTCTTGTTTTTTCCCTTTCTTTGTTCAGGAACAGTATGAATAAAAAAAGTTTTTTTTAACCTAGACTCCTGTCGTGTCTGATTTTTTCCATTTTTGTGAGATCCGAACCATTTCTTTGATTCCCTGTCAAAAAGGGGACGTTGGAGAAGGTCGGAATCCTGATTAAAGTTTTGCATGTACATATAAATGGAAATGACAGGAAAAGAATGGATTTTTCTGAGAAAGAACATATACTTTTACGATATTTTATTTTTTAGAAAAAATGTCCTAAGATGGACAGGAACTTCTGGATTCTTTATTTCTTTCCCCTTTTTTGTTTTCTTGTAGAAATATATGGAGTACTTATGAGAAAGGTAATAAAAGCAAATATCATTGATATAGAAGGAGAAAGGGAAAAGATTAAAGAAGATGGAAGTATTTGTCTTTTTTGTGCTTGCGGCATTTTGCATGAAATGATACAGTATTTCTTATTCATGGAAAATGGAGGAGTCAGTATGAGTAACATACAGTTTTACGGCTTTGAAGACAAGACTCGTCTTTCTTTTTACAATCACTTGTATACGATTGTACTGCATATGGCACACAAGGAATGCATATCGTTCTGCGAAATTTGTTCGTTTCCATATAACATCCTGATATTTGTAACTGCGGGCGGAAATCGCGGAGAGAGTTTCATTTCAATGAAGGATGAACATTTCCATGCGGAAATGAAAGCCGGACACTACTATTTCATTCCATCGGAACACGCCGCAGAATATCATATTCACCCTGATGTGGAATATTTTACTTTCCATGTAGGACTGGAGATTTTTCAGGGCGTTGATGCATACAACCGTTCATCGAGGTGCTGCGAAGGCACAGTCGGGAAAGAAACCATTTCCCAGCTGGAGGAAATCTGGCACGATTCGAATGAAGGGCGTCAGGCTTTTCGCCTCCGCTACTTTCTGATGAAGTTTTTTATCGAGCACTGGCCGGAGCACACGCAGATGCCCCGGGAGATCCCAGACTGGCTGGAGCGGCTGCTGGGAGATCTTCAGAACCGTTGCAGTGCGGCTACTTCAGTAGAGGAACTTGCAGAAGGTCTGCATATGAACGTGGATGTTTTTTCGCGCGCATTCAAAAAATATCTGCATGTAACACCCAAAAAATTTATCACTAATATACTGCTTCAAAAAGTAAACAGTCTTCTGTCGGATCCGTCAATTACTCTGAGAATGGCTGCGCAGCAGTTGAAATTCAGTTCAGAATTTTATTTGTCGCGCTTTGTAAGAAAGCATACGGGGCTTTCACCTTCTGTTTACCGGAAACAAATATCATGCATTCCGAATAGAGGTGCATGCAGAACTATATTGCACGTTTCACCCGGGAATGAAATAAAGTCGTGAGATAAGGCTTTGACTGTTTCTCAGGTAAAAAGGGGATATAGATCAAGACAGAAAGCGTGTTTTTTTCAGAATAAAGCTCTAAAAGGAATGACTGAAATTTGGCAGAAAATCCTGTTGAAAAACA
>CASERY010000161.1 GCA_949290385.1 uncultured bacterium
TGCCGTCCTCCAGGACGACGGTGTAGTGGAATTCGCCGCCCAGCCGCTCCTTGGTGGACAGGGCTGCCCGGACGTTTTCAGACTGTGAATTCAGTAGTTTCCAGAGTGTATCCAGATCCTTCTGTGCAATATCTGAAAGCCTGGCTTTGACCTTGGCCAGACGTTTTGTCAGTCGGAGGATATTTTCTGTATGATCTGCAATTCGTTCGGCGTCGTTGGTACAATGCATCAGAAGTGGGATGAGCCTGGACTGGGAACGGGTAAGCGGTCTCCGGGTGATTTCCACCAGATAGTTTGTAATGCTGAGTTGCATTTCATCCACATGCTGTTCTGCTTCTTCCAGTTTTTCAAATTCCTCTTTATTGACATAGGCTTGACGGAAATGCCGGTTTACAGATTCGTCAATCATGGCCCATGCCTGTTCCACCATTTTCCGGATTTCTGCAATGGTCTGGTCAATGGCGATGGTCGGCGTATTCAGGAGCAGAGGTTCAAGCCCTCGAGTGGTTACAGGTTCTGAAGCTTTGACAGGAACAAGCACTTCACAGAATCTGGTGAATTTCCTGAGGAAAGGCATCATGGCCGCTACTGTAATAATGTTGAACAGGGTATGTGCCGTAGCAATATGGCGTGCCAGATTCTGTGGTACTGCTGCAAAAACATCCCCCGGCGTAACAGTATTGACCAAATAGAGAAACACAGGAATTCCTGTGCTTCCCCAGGGAATGTAGAAAAACACAATCATCAGAATGGCTCCGACTAGGTTGAACAACGTATGAGCCATTGCCGCCTGTTTTGCCACACGGTTTGCGGTAAGTGCTGCCAGCCAGGCAGTGATAGTTGTTCCGATGTTGGTTCCAATCAGGAGAGGAACGGCGGTGTAAAAATTCAGGAGCCCGCTGGCGGAGAGAACAAGGATAATGCCGATAACGGCCTAGCTGGATTGGAGCAGAGCAGTGGCAAGAATTCCGATTCCCATTGCGGCGAGAATCTGGGGTAGTGGCATGAATCCGCCTACAGATGCCGGTGCACAGTCAATTTCGGAAAAGAATTTCAGGAGAGACGGAAAAGTACTGAGGTTTTGAAGTTCAGAACTCATCATGGACATACCGAAAAAGAGCATTCCGAATCCAAAAATAGATTCTCCCCATCCTTTGACAACTCTTTTTTTAAAGAGTGTCATAATAAATCCACCAGCAATTGCCGGAAGAGCCAGTCCTTCCAGATTAAATGAAATCAGCTGTGCAGTAATGGTGGTTCCCACATTGGCCCCGAAAATGATCCCGATTGCCTGCTGAAGAGATATGAGACCGGCATTGATAAAGCCGAGAACCATGACGGTTGTGGCAGAAGATGACTGGATGACTGCTGTAACAAAAGTGCCCGCAAGAACAGACATCACACCATTTCTTGAAAAGAACTGGAGCAGTTTTTTCATGCTGTCTCCGGCAATCTTCTGAAGTCCGCTGCTGAGAAGCTCCATGCCGAAAAAAAGCAGGGTTACTCCTCCTGCAACTGTAATGATGACGTTCCACAAATCAATGCCAAGAACACGTACTGTCGAGGCGCGGAAAAAAACACTGGCTTCCGGATCCGCTGCTTCCACAGAAATTTCATAAGCTCCTGTGCGGTTTCCAAGTTGCACATATGTTTGAGCTGTTCCTTGTTCATTTGTAAGAGCTTCTTTCGTGAGAACCCTGGCAGATCCCATTTCCCCGGGTTCCGACTTTATGCTGAAATAGACGGGTACATGGACCAGTGGCTTTGAATCCGCATTCACCAGTCTTACTGTCACCGGTTTGGGAAGAATGCTGTTTGCCGCTCCTTCCTGATCGCCTCCTGAAATTTTTGCACCTACGGTGAAACGCACTGTGGCTGCGTGTTCCGGTGCAGAAAGTGGAATAATCCGAAGATATTGGTCTCCTATTTGCTTGCCTGCACGGATACGTGCCTGGACTTGACCGGTAATATCTGTTTTCTCAGAAAGCTGTTCCACTTGGAGGTCGGAATCGTCTATCGGAATCATTTGTACCGGTACCCCGGGAACCACAGGCGTTTCTTTTCTGGAAAGGAATGTTCCATCATTTTCAGGACCGCAAACTTCGATCCGGAGAGGCATCGCAAAGTCCTGCCCGGGAAGGGCGCATTGATCACTGCCTTGAAGTACATTGATCCTGCTGACTTCTCTGCTTTCGTTTTCTGTTTTTGAACAGGATTGAAGAAACAGCATGAAAGTTATCAGCAGAAAAACCGCAATAACAGGTACGGGTCGGGATGTCCGGACAAAAGAAAATATAAAGTGCACTCTCGGTCCTTTCGCAGACTTCCGGGTCAAAGTAAAAGTAAATAGTATTTGTCAGGAAGGAAAATCCGGTTGATATTTTTCTTCACTGTATGTGGTATTAAGAAGCTTTGCGCATAATATAAGTGTTTCCCTGTATATTTCCAGCGGACCTGCCGAAAAAGCACAAAGGTTTATTCCGGTTTTTAAGCGACAGGGTCTTTAAAGAAAAAAGAGTAGACAGTCTTCTATGCCAAGGCCCGTGAATGCTTGACATTTCAGCTTGAAAATGTATGTTATCATATTGCAATAAACAAGGAAGTCATTCATTTAAAAATCGCTAAGTATCAGATAGTTTTTACTGGATTTTCCGCGAAGGCAAAGCGGAACTGGTCCGCCATGACAAAAAGGAAACAGGATGGATAATCAGCTTAAACAGATAGGGCGCAGAATTCAGGAAACGCGCCAGGTACTCAATATTTCTGTTGCGGAAATGGCAAAAGTGACAGGCGTTTCTGAAGAAGAATATCTTCAGCATGAAGATGGTTCCAAGGACAGCTCTTTTACATTTTTGTATCATTGTGCTGAACGTTTTGGAATTGACATCAGTGACCTGGTAACTGGAATCAGTCCTCATCTGAGTTTTTATGAGCTGACCCGCATGGGGGGAGGAATGCCGATTAAACGCCGAAAGGGATTTGATTACAGACACCTTGCTTCCCTTTTGAAGAATCGTCTGATAGAACCCTTTGTGGTAACAGCAAGACCGGAAGATGAAAATGCTCCGATTCCATTGAGCACCCATGCCGGCTTTGAATTTGACTACATCCTTAAAGGAACTTTGAAAGTGCAGCTGGATGGCAAAACCGAAGTTTTAAGGGAAGGGGACAGCATTACCTATGATTCCTCTCATCCTCACGGAATGATCGCTATTGGGAATACAGACTGTGAATTTCTGGCCATTGTTACCAAGACGGACCATCAGGTGGATAGTAATCCTGAACCCATTGAACAGAAGTCTATTCTGTATAAAAAGGCATCGTCGGATCGTCCGTTGCTTTATCAGGAATACATGACGGAAATCATGGATGAAAACGGCCATTTAAAAGATGTTCGTTTCCACTACCCGGACAACTTCAACTTTGCCTATGATGTGGTGGACAGACTGGCTGAAAAGGAGCCGGACAAACTGGCCATGCTCTGGCTTAGCAATACGAAAGAAGAACGGCATTTCACATTCCGTGATATCGCGGAGCAGTCCTGCCGTGCGGCGAATTACTTTGCAAGCCTTGGCATTGGGAAAGGCGACCGGGTGATGCTGGTATTGAAACGCCATTACCAGTTCTGGTTTATTCTGAATGCTCTGCACCGAATCGGTGCCATTGCAGTACCGGCATCCTGCCAGCTTCTGGCGCATGATTTCGTTTACCGTTTCCAGCATGCATCCATTAAGGCAGTGATCTGTTCTTCGGATGGAGAAATCGCTGAAAACGCCGATGAGGCAATTCGGGAATGCCCCAGTGTGAAGATCCGGATTATGGTCAATGGAAGCAGAAATGGATGGCTGGATTTCGATGAAGCTTTGCCTCGTTACAGCCATATTTTTCCGCGTCCGGAAGGTCAGAAGTATTCTGATCCCTGCCTGATGTTCTTCAGTTCCGGAACAACCGGATATCCCAAAATGGTATCCCACAGCTATACCTATCCTTTGGGACACATTATTACAGCCAGACGTTGGCAGTGTGTGGATCCGGACGGCCTTCACTTTACCATTTCTGATACCGGCTGGGGTAAAGCTCTCTGGGGTAAGATTTATGGACAGTGGCTCTGTGAAGCTGCGGTATTTACCTACGATTTCGACCGATTCCATGCTGCGGACATTCTGGAACTTTTTGCCAAATATCATATTACCACATTCTGTGCACCTCCGACAATGTATCGCTTCTTCATTAAGGAAGATCTGTCCAAATATGATTTGTCGAGCATCAAACATGCAGCTATTGCCGGTGAGGCATTGAATCCTGAAGTGTTTCAGCAGTTCTATAATGCGACGGGGCTGAAAGTCATGGAAGGATTCGGCCAGACGGAATCCACTTTGATGCTGGGCAATCTGGAAGGCATGACACCGAAACCTGGATCCATGGGAAAACCCACTCCATAGTACAATGTGGATCTGGTGGATCCGGATGGGAATCCGGTAAAAACCGGAGAAGTTGGAGAGATTGTTGTACGTGCTGAACCGAACCAGGTTTGCGGTCTCTTCCTGGGATATTCATACGATGACGACAGAACGTCCTCTTCGTGGCATGACGGCCTTTACCATACAGGAGATACTGCATGGCGGGATGAGGATGGTTACTACTGGTATGTAGGCAGAATTGACGATTTGATCAAATCCTCCGGATATCGTATTGGCCCCTTTGAAATTGAAAGTGTCTTGATGGAGCTGCCTTATGTGCTGGAGTGTGCCGTAACCGGTGTTCCGGATCCTGTGCGTGGCCAGGTTGTAAAGGCCTCCATTGTGCTGGTAAAAGACAAGGAGGGGACTGAGGAATTGAAAAAAGAAATTCAGGAATATGTTAAAGAGCATACCGCACCTTATAAATATCCCAGAATTGTGGAATTTCTTGTGGAACTGCCTAAGACTACCAGTGGAAAAGTACGCCGGGTGGATCTGCGGAAAAAGAATGCGTAAACAGCATTTCCGGTATATCCAAAGGCCGATTCTTAAGACATCTTTTGTTCTGAAGGAAATGCGGCCTTTGGGGGGTTCCACTTGTTTCCCGGTATGAAGAAAACTTTATGGGACGGGAAAGTGCTGGTTGATTCTTTGAATAATCTCTGTTTCTGCCGGAACACATTTGCTGTTTCCGGCAGAGTTTTTTTATGGAATAGAATACATGGAAAGCAGTTTTGTCTGAATGAAACTTTTTCCGAAAAAATAAGCAAGGGAAATTCGATTGGAAAGTAAATTCAAAGATACTTCATGCAGTCAGACAGAATCTGAGTTTGTTACCGGAAAAATTTTTGATGCACATTGCCATATTTACCCTGAAAAGATTGCAGAGAAAGCCTCAAAGAATACAGGTGCATTTTATGGCCTTGAAGCGGCAGGGAACGGGACAGTATCAGATTTGATTCGTCTGGAAAACCAGGCATCCGTCTGTGGAATGCTGGTTCATTCGGTCGCGACAAAGCCGGAACAGGTGCGTTCCATCAACCGTTTTTTGTCTGAGACGGTTCAACAACATTCGGATCGGATGATTGGATTCGGAACAATGCATCCGGAAAGTACAGATTTGAAAGGAGATTTTGAACTGCTTCTGGAATCTGGACTGAGCGGAGTGAAAATGCATCCGGATATCCAGGGGTTTGCTGTGGACAGCTGTCCTATGCGGAAAATCTGGGAACTTTGTCTGAATGCTGGAATCCCGGTTTTGATTCACACTGGAGACAGCCGCTATCATTTTTCGAATCCGGATCAAGTGGTTCCTGTCTTGCGTGATTATCCTGATTTGCGTGTCATTGGAGCCCATTTCGGTGGATGGTCTGTGTGGAGAGAAGCGATGGAAAAGCTTTGCGGTTTTTAGAATTTTGCAGTCGATTCCTCTTCAAGCCTCTATACTCTTTCTCCGGATGAAGCCGAAAAACTTATCCGTGCGTACGGAGTTGAGCGTGTCCTGTTCGGTACGGATTATCCCATGTGGTCTCCTGTTCAGGAACTGAAGCTTTTCCGGAAGATCCGTCTTTCTCCTCGGGAACGGCGTTTGATCTTATGGGAGAATGCCATACGATTCTTCCATTTTCCACTCCATATAACTTCTGATCATTGAGAACAGGAATATTCTTCACAATCCAATCATCGACTCCTGTGGAATTTTTGAAATGACGGAATCATTAAGGCAAAAAGATCCGGAACAGAGTTAAAAACTGGATAACAGGCACTCCCCGTTTTTCGCTGTCGGTCTGTTGCTTTCTTCATGGTGCAGGAAAAACTTTCCATAAGTTTAAAGAGTTTTTTCCATGATTTTTCTATATATATCCATGGTTTTCTGTGCAACGGAATCCGCCGTATATTCTTTGGCAATTTCCAGGCATTCACGGACGGACTTCTATATTTCCGGTCCACCGTCCGCAAAACGTGCGAATTGTTTTGCAATTGCGTCGACATCTGCCGGAGGTACAGAAAATGCGCTGTTTCGGCCGATTTCACTTAGTGACGTTCCTTGAGAGTAGCAGCTTGGCGTTCCACAGCTCATGGCTTCCAGGAGGGGTATTCCGAATCCTTCCATCCAGGAGATCAGAAAGAACCCGACGGCACTGTGGTAAAGCATCTTCAGATCCGGTTCAGGGACTCCGCTTAGGTGAATAATGCCGGGAGTGGTCTGAATCAAATCATACACTTCTCCATCATCCGGCTGTCTGAATCCCACAATGACAAGTTTTTCTCCATGGAAATCATTTGACTGCTGAAATTTTCGATAGCCTCGGATTAAGTTCGCGTAATTCTTGTGAGGACGAAGCGTGCTTACCGCGAGAAAGAAAGGAGACTGATTGAGTGTGTATTTCTGAAGAATCAGGCTGTTTTTCCAGGAGTTGTCAGATGGATTCCATTGTACAATGTTGGGGATGATACAGATTTTTTTCTCCGGTATATCGATATAGCGAAGGATTTCCTGTTTTGAATATTCACTGACTGTTATGACGGCGGCGGCTTCTTTGAGTTGACCCGGCAGACTGGCTCGAATGGATTTTTCATACCAGCTTGAATTCAGTGGGAGATCATCGTGAAACGCATACATGTCATGAACCGTGAAAACTGCATTGTGAAAGCTGTCCATATTCATCCAGATCGGGCACAGACTGGCTGTCATGTGGACCACGTCATAATCTGCCGCATGAAAGTTCAGGAAACGTGCCAGCAGGCTTCCTGGTTTCCCTGTCAAACGTCCGGGCAGATACTTGTGATGGATTTTCACAGGGAAACCATAAACGGTCTGAAAATCCATTTGGAATTTGTGAATCCAGGTTTTATCGAGAGTTCTTAGACCGCTGTGAAATTCGATTTCTGGAGCCTGTCGATGAATCCCCTGAAGCAAATTTTTGGTATACATGCCGATTCCGGCCAGGCTTCCAATCAGGGGTGTAATATCACAAAAAAGTTTCATGAACAGAGTGTCCTTCCGAATTTTCCGGTTCAAGCATGTTTACAATTTATAAAGATGACGCGATAGGTATTTTTTTACAGCCGCATACAGCATACTATCCTCCTGAAACGGCTGCTGCATTTTGAGTGCAAATACAAAAACGGTTGTTTTCTTCTTTTATGCCGAATTTCTTGTCATTCCCGACAGGGAACCGCTGGGTTGATTCTCCTTAGATTCTATATGATTCTGCTGTTTCAGATCGAAAACAATTTTGTTCAGTACTTGTTCTGCGGTAATTCTGGAAATGCAGGGAAATGGTTTGCCCTTGACATATTCAGGATTAAAACAGGAACCGGCACACTGAAAACATGGCATTTTTTCAGCAGAAAAACAAGTGACGGTTGTATAAAACGGGCATGGATGGTAAATCCCATAATGTCCTGAACCCGTTATGCAGTACGTTTTCTTTTTAATCAAAGCTGCAATATGAGACTGACCTGTATCATTGCTGATGACAAAATCGGCTTTTTTGAGCAATACGAACAAATCCGGAATATTGGTTTTTCCGCAAAGGTTTACAAAGTGTGTTTGAATTTTGCATTGGCTCCGGATTGTCTCTCCCAGCGTTTTTTCTCCTTCAATTCCACAGAAAACGGTTGTCAGATCGGGCTTGATTTGAGCGATGCCGTCAATAAGTGCGGCAAACTTTTCTGTTTCCCAGTATTTCGCCTGTTGACTGGCTCCCGGGACGACAATATAATACGGGCCTTGGATGAATTCCTGATTCCTGATGTTTTCCGGCAGGAAAAACAAGTCTTCCCAGTATTCACGGACATGTTCTCCTGAAATGGATTCCAGAAGATTCCTTTCAACTTGAGCAAGATTCATATCACGGGACATGACTTCCATTTTGTCGTAGAAGCTGATGCCGCGTTTGTAGGAAAAATCTAAATGTGCCGGCAGAGGCCAGAGATGTCTGATTCCATATTTCATTTTTGCATTTGAGATATAAGCCAGATTGTCATTGCATGTCCATCTGGAAAATTCAAGCAGAGAGATAAAGACTTCTGTCGGAATCAGATGCAGAATCTTGTAAAGGGTCATTCGCATTTCAGCGGATTTTTCCAGATCCCGCTGATCCGCTTCCAGAACAATGTCAAACCAGTGTGTCATGCGGGCAAAACTGCTCATGGTCCTGGATGTCAGCAGGATAACCCGGTATCCCTTTGCATGGTAATAGCGGCAGAATGCTTCCATAACCGGCATGGAGATGACAAAGTCACCAAGAAAATCATTCCGGAGAAGAATGATATTTTTACGGGCACGCAATTCTTTGAGAGAAAGACCTGTGATTTTTTTGAAGTCATTCTTTCTGAATGAGGGTGAAAGACTCTTGAAAAAAACAAGCAACCGCAGTATTTGAAGTCTCTAAAAGGAGTTCAGATATTTGAAAAACATAGACAATTTCCTTTGAACTTTGAATCAGTTGACATCTTTGAACTCTGCCGGATCAAGTCCGGTTCTGCTGTCTGAAACTGCCTGAAGATGCATGCTTTGCCGCACAGTTCAGCGCAGTTTCTAAAGTGTTTGCAGAAAAACGCTGCACGTTTGTTCCGCAGTACGCTTCCATGTGTATTCTCTGGAAATGCACATGGCTTCTGCAGTCCGTTTTGAAAGCTCGCTTCCTCCGGCTCTGAAGATTTTCATAACTTCCGCTGCAGGTTCAGGTTCATTGGGGGGAACTTTCCAGGCAGCGTCCCGTCCGATTTCATCCATGGAGGAGCCTCCGGCATAACAGGCAGGACATCCGCAGCTCATGGCCTCCAGAAGAGGTATTCCAAAACCTTCTATTCTGGAAAGGCAGAAAGTTCCCAGCGCATTCCTGTAAAGCGTAAAAAGATCCTCACTGGATAGGTTGCTGAGGTATAGAATATGCGGATGTCTCTGAATCCGTTCCATAATTTTCTCATCGCCGGGGACTCTTGCTCCGGCTATGACTAGTTTTTCTGTTTTCCCTTTAGATGTTTTCCGACCGGCAAGATAGAGGTCGAAAGCATCCAGCAGAACGGGATAATTCTTGTGGACACTTAAAGCTCCTACACTCATAAAATAAGACTGCTATTCCAAATGCAGACGATTCAAAATTGTGCTGTCGGTTTTATTTAGAAGTCGTTCATCCTGCGGCTGCTGTGAGGCAATGGGCGTTACAAAAATTTTAGATTCTTCCACGCCAGTAAAATGGATAATTTCTTTTTTGGAAAATTCACTGACAGTGAGAATGGCCGCTGCTTCCCGTGCTTGTTGGGGAAGTGTTTCCAGCTGATGACGAATCACTGCCGTTTCCGGAAAAGGTATATCCCTGTGAAATGGGAACATGTCATGAATCGTGAGAACCGCTTTATGGAGACTGTCAAAAGGAGTCCATGGCGGACAGCCGTTTGCGGCCAGATGAAGCAGATCATAGTCCTTTGCATGAAAGCAGATTCGTTTCCTGACCACCTGTGGCAGTATTTCCCTTGCTCGTGCCGGGAAAAAAATCACTTTATTGTGAACAGGCTGCGGCATCAGTTGTTTCACTCTATGCTTCCATTCTTTTACGGTATTCATGCGCATACATTGCAGGCCGCTGAAAATTTCCATATCCGGCAGGAGCCTGGCCAGCTCACGGTAGAGACATTGCAAGTAGATTGCAATTCCGGCAGGATACTTGAGAAGTGCTTCAGTTTCTGTAAAAATTTTCATAGCATCCCTTTCAATACCTCAATGGCCTGATCTGTGGAGATGTCCATAAATTCCGGACGTGTGCAGGATATTCTCGGATAACCTCCACAAAAAAAATGCTTTTCATCCGGTTTGAAGCGGCACGATGAACAGAGCACTTTTACATTCTCCCGTGTCCCCAGAATACATTCAGGACAGGTGGAACAGAAAAATGCCAGCACTGGAATATCATTTGCCGCTGCCAAATGGGTTACTCCTGAATCATTCCCGATGAATACTTTCAAATGTGGCAGAAAGTCCACCGTATCCTGAAGCCGTCCTGCCAGAAAATGCGGATGCTTCAACCTGGATGCCGCTTCCTTTAGAAGCTCCAGTTCCGAGCCGGATCCGGAAAGAAGTACCTGACAGCCGTTTTCCTCCAGAAATGCCGCAATTTCAGAAAATTTTTCAATCTGCCATTGTTTGCTTGCCCATCCTGCACCGGGAACAATCATGGCAAGCGGTTGATGGGGGTTCAGCCGGTACTCTCTGCACAAGTCCTAAAGAGGCCTGACAGCTTTCGGCGGGAATGTTTTATCCGGTGTATCCAGTCCGGTGAGGATTTTTACGACCTTTTTTGGACGATTTGCCAGATGAAGCAGATCGTTTTTGGTCAGAGGAGCTTTTTTCGAATACAGGGATGAAAATTCATCCGCATGAGAGGGCCCCACGGAGAAAACATGTTTCCCAAGTCTCCAGACAAACAAGGAAGAATAACGATTTCCGGTAAGATCAATAACTAAATCCGGATTCAGTTTCCGGACCAGGTTCAGGTTTTCCTGGAAGGTTTCCTATGAAAATGCTTCCCGGTTTCGGTCACTGATGACACCCTTCAGTTCCAGAATGTGGTCTTCCGGAAGAATCCCCCGAAAAAGTACGCGGCTGAAGGGTTTGACGCCAACAAAAAATGTGGCGTTTGGATAATGCTTCTGAAGCGTTGGGAGAGTTTGCATGGCCAGGAAGGTATCCCCGAGCCAGTTACACATGATCAGAAGGATTTTCTGTGGATTTTCCGGCATTTTCCGGGAACGAGCCGGAATACCGACAAACCATGCTCCAGTATGCAGAAGGATTCGCTATACAGATTTTAGAATTTTATGCATGAACGGCCTCTTCAATCATAGCAGACGGTATTTTAGTCATCAGTTTTCCGCCCGATAGAATGTTGCGGTAAAGCTGCAATGTGTCTTCTGCTGTTTTCACCCAGGAATATTGTGCAAGATGATCCTGAACTTTCCGGAGGTATTGCTGTTCATCCAGTGGATTCGGCCGGGATTTTTCCTCCTGACCGAAAAAATGGAGGATGGCTTCTGCAAAAGCATCCGGGTTCAAAGGAATATATTCCGGAATATCCCCGCCTGTTTCCCGGAAGACTGGAATATCCCCGCAGAAAACTCTGCGCCCGGCACTGAGTGCTTCCAGGAGCGGAATACCAAAGCCTTCATAGCGGCTCGGAAAAACACAGAGTGCTGCATGTATCATCCTGTCTTTAAAGAGTTCCGGAGAGAGATAGCGGAGCCAGTGAACTTTGCTGTTTGGACAGTTTTGAATCATTGTTCCGAGTCCACGGTCTGTTCCTGCAAAATAAAGATCCGGTAAGCAGGGATTTTTTTCAAGCGCTTTCAAGTATCCGTTCAACAGCAGATCCTGTCCTTTTCTGTATTCCAGAGCGCCGGCACAGAAGATGTACTTTTCTCCTGCATGTTGCGATTGTTGATCCTCTCCCGGACAATAACGTGAAAAATCTTCCTGGGGAGCCAGATGAGAATAAGTTACAGCAGAATCTGGAATTCGAGGAAAGATGCGTTTCAATTCATTCATGGTGAATCTTGAGTTGCACAGAAAAGCATTGCTGAAGCGGCGTGTAATACCGAAGAGCAGAGTAAAAATCATTCTGGCTTTCCAGGACACATGGGCCGGATCCAGGATCGGATACAGATCATGCACCGTCGTCACGACGGGGCAGGGAGGAAAAGGGGGCGCTCCAGTGGTACAGGTGACATGAAAGAGATCTGCCTGCATTTTCTTCAGCGTATGTCCCAGATCCAGAAAAATGGCTGTGGAATGTTTTACAGTAGGTGCATAGCCTGCTGTTTCAAAAATAGATCCATAATTTTTCCCATGCCATTCGGAACCGTGGTACAGAAGTGTGAAACGAAAGTCCTCCGGGGCAATTTGTGCAATGGCTGAAACAAGTTTGTCCACATAAATCCCCAGACCTGTAAGCGGACTTTTCCCTGAAAGAATATCGGCATCAATGACAATATGTTTTCTGGAAGACATAGAAAGTTCAGTCCTTCCGTTTTTTTCATCTTTTCCGGGGAATGCTGTTTTGTTTCATTCCTGTTTTTGTTTCATCAGTTCCAGCTGGCGGATCCTGCCTGATAAGTCTGATAAGGCAATATAACAGCAGGAGCAGTCCATGCAAGAGATTTTCGATTTTTTTCTATATACTTTTTAAGTCGTTTTCCTGACCCTCTGTTTTAAAGGAACGAAATTGTTTTCCTTAAAAATCTTTTGATTCCTAGTAAACATTGTACTTTTGACGCACTGAGATTTTCCTGTTCCTGGATTTTCTTTCTTTGTGGATCCGCAGGAAAAGGGAAACAGAAGATTTTCAGGGGTGGAGGAGAATCTGAATGAAAAAGTCTTTTGAAGGGGATAAGCAGTCATAAAAAATCCTCGGACAGAAAAAACTGTCAGAGGATTAAAACATTCGCCTGAATCACAACTGATTCCGCCGCTGTGCAGTCAAAATCAGTGCTCAAGATTCTTTTTCAATTTTCCGCTGAGACGGACTGAACAGAAATCCGGACCGCACATGGTACAGTATTCTGTTCCATGAAGCGGATTGCTGTTTTCTCCGGAACTCTCCCGAATGGCATCTGCCCGGTATTCTCTGGCACGGTCCGGATCAAGGGCCAGATCAAATTGTTTTTCCCAGTTGAATTCAGCCCGTGCATCGCTGATGGCATCATCGCGGGTCCTGGCCATGGGTTTCCCCAAGCCTACGTCTGCAGCATGAGCTGCAATTTTAAAGGCTGTTACGCCTCTGCGCACATCGCTGTTGTTCGGAAGGCCCAGATGCTCTTTCGGTGTTACATAGCAGAGCATGGCCGCTCCGTAATAAGCGCCCATCATGCCGCCCATGGATGCGACAAGATGATCGTATCCCGGTGCACAGTCAATCACCACGGGTCCAAGGATATAAAATGGTGCGTCTCCGCAGACTTCCTGTTCTCGTTTCATATTCATTTCAATCTGGTTCATGGGGATATGTCCAGGACCTTCAACCATAGCCTGGACACCAGCCTTGCGGCAGCGGAATACCAGTTCTCCCAGCGTGTCCAGTTCTGCAAATTGGGCTTCGTCGCTGGCATCTGCAAGACAGCCGGGACGGAGACCGTCGCCCAGGGAAAGCGTTACGTCATGTTCCAGACAGATTGCAAGAATGTCATCAAAGAATTCATAAAATGGATTTTCCTGTTTTTTTTCTGTCATCCATGCGGCCAGAAGTGCCCCGCCGCGGCTGACAATTCCCATTTTTCGTTTCAATGCAAGCGGAACATAACGACGGAGGAGTCCAGCATGGATTGTCATGTAGTCAACACCCTGCTTTGCCTGTTCCTCAATCACCTGAAGCATCAGCTCTCTTGAGATGCCGCTTCCTCCGGCCCGGGCAACCATTTCATAAACAGGTACTGTCCCTAAGGGAATGTGTGAGTGCGCAATCAAATTGGAGCGAATCTGCATAATGTTTCCGCCGGTGCTCAGGTCCATGACAGTATCGGCTCCGTAACGGACTGCTGTATCCAGCTTTTCATATTCTGCGCGGGGACAGCTTGACAGAGAAGAATTGCCAATATTGGCATTGATTTTGGTATACAGTTCCCGTCCGATTCCAATGGGGTTAAGGTTCTTGTGATGGATATTGGCGGGAATTACAACGGTTCCTGCTGCAACTTTTTCACAGATAAATTCAGGCGTGCGGTTTTCTTTCTAAGCCACTTGCTTCATCGCATCTGTAATGATGCCGGCGCGGGCCTGCTGGTATTGTGTGGGCATGGTGGATAATCCTTTTTTTTCTGCCGTTGAACATGCGTGGAGCTTTCATTCCGGGAAAGGAGAATCCATTACAGCCGATGAATCTTCAGACCTTGTTATAGTTTTGTCCTGTAAGGTCTGTAAAGTTCTATACGGCATCCATGCGAATGCTTCCTGCGTTGGCATGATCCAAATCAGGTGATAAGGGTCGAAACTCAATCTGTTTCCTCTCAGCCTGCGGCACAGACTCCCCTGTTCCAGAATAATGGTGCACAATATAGCCTGTTTTTAAGAAAATGCAAATAAAAAGCTGTTCCAGTCACTGGAACAGCTTTTGCTCAAATGCAGTAAATTCGTACATTAAAGAAGATAGAAATTTGCACCAAGAGCGTTGAAATCTTCCAGAAAAGATGGATAAGTTACAGCAGCGCATTCAGCATCGTTGACAATGGTGGGATTCGGACTGTTTTTATCGGCAGCCAGTCCTGCTATAGCAAGGGACATGGCAATGCGGTGATCTTTATAACTTTCCAATGCGGCAGGTTTTAAGATGCCGCCTGTAATGGCCATGCCATCCTCAAATTCCTCCACTTGTATCCCCATTTTTTCGAGTTCACGCGCCATGCAGGCAATCCGGTCTGTTTCCTTGATGCGAGCCTGTGCCACGTTGCGGAGAACTGTGATACCTTCAGCGCAAGCTGCTGCCACAGCCATGATGGGGAGTGCATCCGGCGTGGCGTTCATATCGAGTTCAACACTATGAAGCTTTCTTCCTCCTGTAACCTGAACATGGTTTTCTCCGAATTCAATATCAGCTCCCATTTTCTGCAGATATTCGAATACGGCTTTGTCGCCCTGAGGGTCTTTGAAATCCAGATTCTTGATGCTGACCGTACCTCCTGCAATGGCGGCTGCTACAAGAGGGAAACAGGCGGTGGAAAAATCTCCAGGGATCTTAGCTGTGAAGGAATGATATTTCTGATTGCCCGGGATTTTGAACCAAGAGTAATCACTGGCCATTTCGAAACGGATATTCAGACGGCGCATCCAGTCCAAGGTAATGTCGATATAAGGAATTTCGTTGAGATTTTCTACACGGATTAAAATATCCTGTTTCGCCAACGGTGCGGCCATGAGAAGCGCAGTAACATATTGAGAGGATTTTCCATTGACAAGCGTTTCGGACCCAGTGATAGGTCCCTGAACGGTGAAGGGGGCGTTCCCTGTATCAGAATGAACCTGGACTCCAAGTTGTTCAAGTGCATTCAGAAGTGAACGCATGGGGCGGCTGCGGAGGGATTCATCACCGTCAAATGTCACAGGGAAATCGGCCAGTGCTGCCAGAGCTGCGAAAATTTTAATGCCGGTTCCGGAATTTTCCATATCCACGGCGTGGGCCGGCTGAAGAATATGGCCGGAATTACCGCAGATTTTCCAGATGGAATCGTCTCCGCGTTTGACCCAGGCTCCTAGCGTGGAAGCCGCGGTCAGCGAGGAAATTGTGTCCTCGGAAATAAGCGGTGCTTTCAGAATGGAGGCACCGTGGGCCACAGAGGCGAAGGCCAGGGCGCGAATTGTGTGTGATTTAGATCCGGGAACGTTGATTTGCCCGGAAATGCGGGCGTTTGAAACAGAAAGTTTCATAACAGAATCCTCTTATCATGTTGTCATGTTTTTAAGACTTTTCAGCGGGCATATTGAGCGCATCATCTTCATCCTGTTCCTGCTGATGGCCCTACGGTTCAATGTGAACAACAACATCACGGATAAACAATGTGTTGTTTTGCAAAAGTCGCTTTTTTATTTCTGTAGCGATGCGGTGCCCTTCAAGGACCGTCATATTCGGATCAACCAGCAGGTGCATATCGACAAAAAGCTGGTTTCCGCTGGTTCTTGTTCTTATCGCATGGATTTCCAGGGCTCCTGGCACGGAGGATGCAATTCTTTTTATTTCATCCATATTTCCTGTACTTGTGGAGGTATCCGCCAGATCGTTCAGTGCCGGCTTTGCGATTTCCCAGGCTGCATGCAGAATAAAGAGAGAAACAATAATGGCACCAACGCGGTCAATGAATCCAAGATTTGGAAATATCCATGTCAGAGCCAATGCCACTGCAACCGGTATGGAACTGATGGCATCGCTTCGATGATGCCACGCATTTGCTTTCAAGGCAGAAGAACGGATTTCTTCTGCTTTGCGGACCGTGAATCGGTAAAGGATTTCTTTTGAGACTATGGATACTACAGCCACTAGAAAGGCTGGAAGCCCTGGCGTTTCACTGGCTCCTGAATGAAGAGTCTCTATCGCGTTCCAGCAGATGGATACCCCTGCGGCAGCCAGAAGAATTGCAATAAAAACAGTGACAATTGTTTCGATTCTTGCATGTCCATACGGGTGCTTCTAGTTCGGGGGGGCTGCCCAGTATTTGACGCCGACAATTATAGAGACGTCTGTAACCAGGTCGGACAAACTGTGAATGGCATCTGCCACAAGAGCCTGGCTTCCGCAGAGAAGCCCGATAAGCATTTTTCCGATTGTCAGGACTATGTTGACAATCATTCCGATGAATGTTATTGTGCGGACTTCATGAATCTGGTTTTGTCCGCTGGGGACTTTTTTTAGGCGCTGGGTTGTTAAATCCTGCATGATTTCTGGAAAACTTTTTTATCATTCATTAGTTCAGCTGGATTCCGGATCCTGATATCTTATAGGAGTAAAAAAAGATATCTTGATAATTTAGCAGTCTTTTGGAAAAAATAACAATGATTTTTTGATTTTTTTTGATTTTTTTTCAGAAGTGTCCGCTTGAAAAAATCTCTGTATCTCCGTAAGTCCATGAGTATTTGACAAATAGCGCAGGAAGTGGTACAGTAAAAATGTGCGGGCTCTTTTTTGTGGTTGTACAGATCTTCAATACTGCACCCATGCAGAACACGAAGATTCTGTATAGAACGGAAATGAAAAACGGAAGAAGGATCTTTCTCATGAGAATGCTGAAAATATCCAAAAACTGTATTGCCTGGCTGTTCCTGAGCTTCTGTATCTGTCTGCAGGCTTCTTCTTCAAGGGAATCAGATGCGAAGGAGGATTACATTTTATATGAAAGCGCTATTCAGAAAGCTGCTGAAAAATACAGCCTTGATGAAAATCTTGTGAAAGCTGTGGTTTGGCAGGAAAGCCGCTTTCGTGAGAATGCCCGTGGGAAATGCAATGAAATCGGGCTGATGCAAATACGAAAGGCTGTTGTTCAGGACTGGTGCAAAGCCCATGATGCGCAAATGCCCTCCCGGGAAGAACTTTTCAAGCCTGAAGTAAATCTTGAAATCGGCTGCTGGCATCTCTCCAGAGCTGTAAGCCACTGGGAAGGCTATACAAATCAGATTGCCCTTGCATTGTGCGAATACAATGCCGGACGGACCAAACTGTTGCGCTGGATTTCCCATTACGGAAGTATTGCAGAAGTTTTAAGAAATTCTCCTTCAGCTCATTATGCACGCAGTGTCATCTCTGTGCAGAAAGAGTATGAGTCTCTGGAGG
>CASERY010000162.1 GCA_949290385.1 uncultured bacterium
CAAACTGCCTCTGTAAGGAATTTTTCCACCCAGCATGTTGCCTGCCGCAATGCGTCCCTGCTTATTCGCCGGACCTGCCAGAGGAATCGCGGTTTTCCCTCCGAATATCGGATCTCGGATTTCCACCACATCGCCCGCGGCAAAAATATCCGGATCCGAGGTCTGCAAATATTCATTTACTTCAATATGTCCCCGAGGTCCGCAGGAAAGTCCTGCAGACTGAGCCAGCACGGAATTCGGCTTCACCCCAATGGATTCTATCACAAAATCCACCTGGATTTCTTCGCCGCTGTTCAGAACAACTGTCACAGAATCTCCGTTGTCTCTGTATTCTGCGATCGTCGTCTCCAAACGCAAATCCACCCCCATTCCAGTGAGCTCATCCGCCAAAGCCCCTGCCATTTCCGCGTCCACAGACGGCAGCACATGGGATCCTCGCTGAATCAGGGTAACAGAAATACCGCGTTCCTGCAGATTTTCTGCAGTTTCAAGTCCAATAAATCCAGCCCCTGCAATCAGAACTCTTCCGGCATCCTTCAGACAGGATACAATGCGATCCATATCCGCAAGCGTCCATAGATTCAAGATTCGCGGCGAAGTCCGTCCGGCACTGTTCTGCGGCATTGCTCCTGTCGCCAGCAGCAGTTTGTCATAAGACTCAGTCACCATGCCTTCCGGAGTCCGCACAGCAAGAGTTTTACCCTTCCGGTCAATCGACACAACTTCTGCTCGGGTCCTTACAGATATATTCAACCAGGACGAAAATTTCTCCGGCGACATCACCAGCAGATTTTCTCGTTCAGGAATCACTTTCCCCAGATGATAAGGCAATCCGCAGTTCGCATAGGATATGAAATCTCCCTTTTCCAGGAGAAGAATTTCACTGGATTCATCCAGTCTGCGCAGTCTGGCTCCTGCACTTGCGCCTGCGGCTACACCGCCTACAATCACAAATTTCATAAATACTCTCTTCCTCTTATATAAATTCTCACCCATAAAAAAACTTCTGAAACAACCTTCTCCAAAACGAGACTTTCTCAAAACGAGTTGTTTTCCGCCTTCTTCTTTTTTCTTTTTATTTAAAAAGAATGTCTCTGTGTTTGATTTTTTCAAGTAATGAATGCTATTTTTAATAAAATTTGCGTTTTATTTTTATTTTTTCTCTTATCTTCTCAATTCTGAGCTGCAACATCTCACTCCAGTTTCTATAAACTAAAAGTTCCGTAAAACTATTCCCAGTACACCATACTGGAATGCCGATCAAAAAAGATTCCATAATTTTTAAACACATAAAACGCTTGATTAAAAGCATTCAAGACATCTTGACAGAATTCTGAAAAAGAACCTCTTCAAAGAAAAAGATACCCTGTCTCTTCCGAACTTTCCTTGAAACAAATTCTTGAAACAATCACGCATTTCCATACATCCGCTTTATCCAATGAATACGGAGATTTCCGCCAGCTTGCCTTCTTCCATTATTTTTCCGGAATCTTTATCTGAATGCTATTTCCACTATTTGATTTTTCTTTTGAACATCTCTATCTTAGACACTGAAATACAAGAAATATATTTACTCACATGTTCTTTGTGAAAGGATTCTCCAGCATGAGCAATATCATCGCCCTTGTATGGGATTTTGACAAAACCCTGATCCCCGGGTATATGCAGGAACCACTCTTTAAAAGATTCAATGTGGATGCGGCTCAATTCTGGCGGGAAGTCAGTGAACTTCCTGACCGATATATGCGGGAACAGGAAGTCCGCGTCAATCCGGACACCATTTACCTCAATCATATACTCCATTATGTCCGTGAAGGCAGATTTCCCAAACTCACAAACCACATGCTGCAGGAATTTGGCAAACAACTAGTTTTTTATAAAGGGATTCCGGAAATTTTTAAAGCCACAAGAGACATTGTCTCAGAAGACCCCTCCTATGCCGAATTCGATATCAAGGTGGAACATTACATTGTCAGCACAGGCCTGCGCCGGATCATTCAGGGATCGGCAATCCAGCCCTACATCACCTGCTCCTGGGGTTGTGAACTCATTGAGCAGAAAGATGCCGACGGCGATATGACCGTAGCGGAAATCGGATATACCCTGGACAACACGAGCAAAACAAGAGCCCTCTTTGAAATTAACAAAGGTACTCCGCAGAACAATGTGGAAGTCAACAGCAATATTCCGGAAAACCTCCGGCGTGTTCATTTCAAAAACATGATCTATATAGCCGACGGTCCCAGTGACATCCCGGCCTTCTCCCTGATCAATAAAAATGGAGGCTCAACATTTGCAGTTTATCCCCAAGGCGACGGAAAAGCCTTTAAACAGGTGGAACAGCTTCGTCAGGACGGACGAATCGCGATGTATGCTCCCGCTGACTATTCCAGGGATACTACAGCATACCTGTGGCTCACAGGAAAGGTTAAAGAGTTGGCAGACCGTATCCGGACAACAGAAAAAAACAAGTTTGAAGCCTCTGTCACCCCTGCACCTGTCCATATTGTCTGAATCATCCCAGACATTTTCAGTGCAGGTTCAACTCTCCTTTTTTTGCCTTGTTCCGCTTTCTGCATTTCCGTTTTTCTCTGTTCTATTCCCGCAAGCAGAAAGCTATCAAACTTTTTTCTTTTTTGTCTTTCTGATCCGTTGCTTTCAGACGCTTCTACGGTTCACCCACAGTATTTCGTTCCGAACTCTGATTCATCAGAAGGAGTATCGGTTTGTCCATCTCCCCATTCTTAAACAATAAAAGAGAAAAGGGATTTATTCCTTCTCTCTTTTGTTCATTTATCGCAAGACGCAGATAGAATGCTTATCGGTCTTTCTTCTGGTCCGGCAACATTCCAAAGATTTCTGCCAGTTTCTCACAGGAAACCTTGGGAGTACGGTCATAATAGTAAAGACCGTTCTGTTCCTGTTCCACATCCGTAAGCTGCGTATAACAGAATCCGGCCATATTCGGCATATTTACAAGCACACGGACCTGTTCAGCAATCTTGTCACAGAATTCGTTTTCATCCTGAAAACTGAATCCATTATAACCCCACGTGTTCTCTGCAAATTTGCGCCGATCCGGAGAAAGAAACATAAAACCGCCGAATTCATCCAGAATATAAGGCTGTCCACAATAGCCGGTTTCACGCTCTCTGCGAAAAACCGGGAAATCTTCCGGATTCAAGGTTTTCTCAAGCTCCTGTGCGTTTGGACTGTAACAATGAACGGTCCATGTGTCAGTCTTCACATGATGATATCCACTACATTCATTGCAGGGACGTACAGGATCCAGCATCTTAGTCATATCATACAGTTCTGTAATCATTTTACGGTAAAGCGCCAAGCATTCTCCCGGCCACGTTTCATTGGCAGGAGTCCAGGCAATAATCGACGGATGATTGAAGTCTCGTTCCAGAATTTGACGCCATTCCGCCATGTAGTGGAAAAATCCATTCCAAGTCTCAATGCTGTTATCCGGCAAACAGAAGCATTTCATTCCCCAGGAAGCCGATTCACCCCAGGTCAGATATCCCAGTTTATCAGCCCAGTAATGGAAGCGCTCTTCAAAGACTTTCTGATGGAGGCGTGCTCCGTTAAATCCACAGGCCATGGACCGTTCAATATCCCGCTTCAACTCTTCATCAGAAGGAGCGGTCCAGATGCCATCCGGATAAAATCCCTGGTCCAGCACCATCCGAAGGAACACAGGCTTGTTGTTCAGATAGAATTTTCCATCCTCCAAATGTACTTTCCGGAGACCGGCATAGGCTGAAACCGTATCGATCTATTTTCCGTCTGCATCCATTACTGTATACTCGATGTCATAAAGGAATGGATCCTCCGGAGACCAGGCCCGGACAACAGAAAGTGGTACTTCCAGCGGAATTCCTGTATTTGCAAGCCCTTCCCAGCATCCAGCTTCTTTCTCTTCCGCCAAGACACGAATACGCCATTTGCATCCTCCGGCAGTTCCGAAAAATGCCGGTTCAAAAATCAGGAGCTTCCGGTCCAGATCCGGCGTAATTTTACAGGATTTGAGACCGTATGCGCTGACCGGTTCCAGCCAGACCGTCTGCCAGATACCCGTTGTTCTTGTATAGGAACATCCGAAAGACTGAAAGCGGCTGCATTGTTTGCCAACAGGCTGACACTTTGAGCGAAGTTCGTCTTTTACATAAAGGACCAGATCATGTTCCCGTCCCGCTTCCACAAACTCCGTAATATCAAATGCAAATGATACAGTGCCACCGAAATGTGTTCCAACACTTTTTCCGTCGATAAAAAGTTCACACTCATAA
>CASERY010000163.1 GCA_949290385.1 uncultured bacterium
CCTTGCGGCCGTGGTAACAGGCATTCCCAGCGAATTGATCAGTGGTTCCCCTATGGCAAGGCAAGTAAACAATACCGTATATTCGGGAGGGTTTTTCAACCATAGTTTCAATAGATAATCCATTCTTAGAAACAGTGGAAGTGCAAAGATCCACATCAGGAAAAAAGTAATTTTTGTCCCGTTGAAAATGAGGGCGTACATTTCTTTTTTTTGTCCGGCGGCATAATATTTTATAATGGGAGGATAAAGTCCCAGATTAAAATTGCTGGAAAAAATATTAATAAAGCTGGACACCTGCAATGCAACTGCGCGTGCCGCAACGATGATCGGTGTAAAAGCCTGATTCACCAGAATTGTTACAGCCTGATGGCGAATGACGGTTGTCAGGTTTCCAAATAGTGTCCACCAAGTAAAAGAGAATATTTCCAACAAAAGCTTTTTGTCAAATGCTTTCAGACATATTCTGCACTCTTGGTATTTAAACATGCAAACGGTAATATACATGCCTGCATTGATTATAGATACAAGCAGAAGAAGAACCCCGTAAAACAAAAGATAATTCGAACTTACCAGCCTGATAAGAAAAACCACGGCTAATTTCAGGCCTGCTTCGATACCGGTAATGATGGCATAAATGCCCATATGCTCATGTGCAATAAGAATAGCCATAAAAGGCTATGCAAAAATTGTACCGATCAGTGACAGGGATGAACAATGATAGAGCTATCGAAGTTCTGGAAGGCGTTCCTGGGGCACTTTTAATTTTTCATTGACAAACCATAATCCACCGCTTTCAAGCAGAATAAAAGCAATCATGGCTATCAAGAGATAAATGGCTAGGTTTGTATTAAAGATTTTTAACAGCAAAGACTTGTTATTCTGTCCAAGGGCGAATGAAAAATAGCGTTGAGTTGCAGCCGCCATGGAGGAACTTAAAAAACTGAAAAGCAATACAACTCCTGCCACTGCAGTGTAGAGTCCGTAATCTTCTGCGCCCAGAATTTCCAGGAGAATTCTTACTGTATAAAGATTGACAAGAACAATAAACATCATGCGCAGGTACAACATGATGGAATTTTTAGCCACACGGCGATTATTACTTGCTATAATGGTATTATTCATCAATCTTCCTGAATTGCCTGCAAATTCTTGTACATGCCATTCCGTCGCCATAGGGATTGACGGCGCGGCTCATGGCCTGGTAGGCTTCCGGGCTGTCTAGCAATACGGATACTTCCCGAACAATTCTGCTGTAATCCGTGCCCACCAATTTAACGGTGCCGGCCTTCAGGGCTTCCGGACGCTCCGTGGTATCGCGCATGACCAGAACAGGTTTCCCCAGTCCCGGCGCTTCTTCCTGGATGCCTCCGCTGTCGGTCAGAACAAGATCACTTTTTTCCATAAGGAAAACAAACGGCAGATAGTCAAGGGGTTCTATAAAAAACATGTTTTCCGGCGGATTTTCGCTGAAAACTTCATGAATGGGCCTGCGTACATTGGGGTTCAGATGCATGGGATAGACAAAATCCACATCTGGATATTTCCGGACCAGAGTCTGAATGGCTTTGCAGATGGAGAGAAATCCTTCTCCAAAATTTTCTCTGCGGTGTCCTGTAATCAGGACAAGACGGCGGTTATGATTCAGTCGGTTCGGATCATATCCGGCGCTCCTCAGAATCCCCTGAAGTTCTTCCTGCGTTTCCCGGTCAGAGGCTATTTTCTCCACAACGTGCCGCAGTGCATCAATCACGGTGTTGCCTGTAATAAAAATCTGTGCATCGGATATGCCTTCTGAAAGCAGATTTTTCCTGCTTAATTCTGTCGGTGCAAAATGCCATGTGGCAAGGCGTCCGGTCAGTTGACGGTTCATCTCCTCCGGCCACGGACTGTAAATGTTATGGGTCCGCAAGCCGGCTTCTACGTGCCCCACCGGAATCTGCTGATAGAAGGCCGCCAGGGCAGCAGCTGTGGAAGTGGTGGTGTCTCCGTGAACGAGGACGGCATCCGGTCTCGTTTCTTTCAGGATATCGCGCATTCCCAGAAGAACCCGACTGGTCACATCGTAAAGGTCCTGTCCCTGTTTCATAATGTTCAAATCGTAATCCGGAACAATTTCAAAGAGATGAAGCACCTGATCCAGCATCTGGCGGTGCTGGCCGGTAACTGCTACAATTGTTTGAAACTGGTCCGGATATTTCTGGAACTCTCTGACCAGCGGCGCCATTTTGATGGCTTCCGGCCGGGTCCCGAATACAAGCATGATTTTTTTCATCAGCAGACAGACTTTTTATCAATGCCGCAGAAATCCAGAATAATCTTGGATGGATCCCGGGGCAGAGTCTTGAATTCCTTATGAGCAACCAGATAAACAACAATGTCTGCGCGGTCAAAGGCTTCCTGATATGGAGTCAGCTTGTAGACGTTGTGTTCCCGAACATTCGGCTCGACAACAAGAATATCACTGTTGTCGCAGCTGGACATGACTTTCCCGACAATATGTTTTGCCGGCGATTCCCGCAGGTCATCAATATCGGGCTTGAAGGCGAGTCCCATCATGGCTACAACAGGCTTGCGCCCGTTATCAAGTTCAAATTTCAGCATGCTGTTTATGACTTTTTCAGCACACCAGAAGGATTTGTAGTTATTGATTTCACGGGCTTTGGCGATCAGCTGGGACTGCACGGGAAAATCTGCGGTCAGAAAATAGGGATCCACCGCAATGCAATGACCGCCGACACCGCATCCGGGCTGCAGAATATGCACACGGGGATGTTTATTTGCCAGTTCAATCAGTTCCCAGACATTGATTCCGGCTTTGTCACAGATCAGGGAAAGCTCATTGGCAAAAGCAATCTGCACATCCCGAGAGGAATTTTCTGTGAGCTTGCACATTTCTGCGGTTTTTGCATTGGTTTTATGGAGTTTCCCCTGAACAAATCTGGAATAGAAGTCTGCGGCCTTTTCTGTGGATTGAGGATTGATTCCACCGATGACGCGGTCATTGTGGACAAGTTCATAAATAACATTGCCGGGCAGAACGCGTTCCGGACAATAGGCAATGTAAATCTTGTCTTTGAGTTCCGGACGGAGCTCAAAAATAAGGTTTTTCATTTTCTCTGTAGTTCCCACCGGCGAGGTCGACTCAATGACGTACAGATCCCCTTCTTTCAGAAGCGGAATGACAGACTGTGTCGCAGCTTTGACAAAAGAAATATCCGGTTCGTGATTTCCTTTAAACGGTGTCGGCACAACAATGAAATAAGCATCGCTTACCACGGGTACAGTGGAAGCCTTGAGTTTGCCTTCCTTGACAACTTTCTGACAAAGTTCCTGAAGTCCCGGCTCAACAATGTGGATAATACCCTGATTGGTCAGTTCAACAACTTTGCTGTTAATGTCCACCCCTGTTACATCAATGCCGGCCTGTGCCGTAATGATGGCGGTGGGCAGTCCAATATAGCCGAGCCCAAGGAAACATACTTTCATGAAGACGCCTTTAAATTTTTATTGTCAGTAAAGCAAATCGGTTTATGATACGATTCATCGTACAATTGCTTTCAGAAATTTTTCTGAAAAACAAACCGGCGAAAACATCTGTATAACAATACCACTGAGTTTCAAATAGTCAAGAAAAATCCATAAAGAACGTTTTATTTTTCAAGGAATAAAGCGGAATACCCCAATCCTTGTTTACGTCCTTACGGCCTGCTGCTGAATGTAAAGATCCGGAAATACTTGTGGAATGTTCCCTTTGAATCAGGTCTGTTCAGGGATCCTCCTGCATGCGGCACCCCTGAGCAGACCCGTTTCTTCCCAGTTTCCGCCCTGCGGAATCCTTCTGGATGTGCCTGGAAAAGGGATATCCCCTAACGGTTTCAGCTGTTTCTACGAATGAACTCCAGAACGAATTCCCAATCTTCTTTGGTAACACCATGGGGGCCTTGCCTCTGGTAATATCCGAGCCGGTCTCCGTACAGAGGTTCGTTTACCGGAGGAAAATGGGCGTCCCCGATGCCGTCTGCTCCAAAAAGTTTATATACAGCAGAGGTCGCCCGGGCACAGCGGAATTCATTGAATGCATCTGCCCAGACGTCTTCAGATGCGCTGGCAATCAGAAGAGGTCGCGGTGCAGTGAGGGCCGTCAGGAAGTGCTGATCCAGAGGCAGTGCATCCACACAGGAGGCATATGAGTCCAGTTTATCTCTGACCCACCAGTGAAACGCAAATTTTGCAATGGTCTCGGCATCCGGATGTTTTTCTCGGAAAAGAGAGGCCCCACAGCAGCCGGAGTCATTGCTGACAATGCCAGCGAATCTCAAGTCATTGGCTCCCGCCCAAAGAGCTGTTTTACCCAGACGGGAATGACCATGTGCCCAGATTCTCCGAGGGTCGACGCGGTCCTCCGTGAGAGCCAGTTCCAGCAGGAGCGAATAGGCAAAAGCCCAGGCACTGATAGCCGTATATTCCCGGTGTTCCTGCGTAAGTTCCGATTCAGGGTGATACAGGGCAAAGATGCTGTTCGGACGTCCGTTCTCGTGATCCGGGAAAAAGCTGTTCCGGGGTGCAGTAATAACGGAAAAGCCTGCTTTTAGCAGCATGGGAATCTGCCAGCGGTCAGCTTCCTGGCCATGCGTGATATCCATGGAATCCAGGGGAAGATCTGTTTCATTCGTGACTGTGGCATTTCCATGAAAATTGAGGCCTACAATCACCGGAATATTTGCAGACGGCTGTTCCGGAAGGTACCAGAGTGCATCAGCTTCATGAAAACAGCCGTTGTTTTCCAGATGAATCGTCACTTCTCTGCGGAGACCGAGACCGTCAAAGACGGATTTTTTCTCCCGGGTGATTTCAAAACGTACAGATTCAGGCCGGGGCGGTACTTTCCCGAACATAATTTCTTCATATTCCCGGATAATTTCCTTTCTCCGGCGGCAGATCCAGTCTGCTGCATTTTTGCATCCTTCCAATGGAGAGGGCAGATTTTGGATGGTTTCAGAACGACCTGCAATAAGATTCATTTTTTTCTCCAGTTTATTCGTAGAAATGAAACGGATTTTTTTGTGTGTATTTGTCAAGAAGATCCGGTCTTTCGAATTGCTTTTGTCTATGACTGCTTATACAATAAAACTTTTTTTTATGAAAGCAAACTGTTTCAACGGATGAAAGCTGTTTCAGCAGGGGAATTTTTTGTGTGAAACAGAGTGGAACAGAAATGATTGGACAGTTCTTCTGCGACATGTGTTGTTCTTGTGGTCCTGTTTGCTGATGCCGGACTGAGTGAGCGGTGGGGTTGGATATAGCATTCGACGAATAATATTTTTCAGAAAATTTTATTGGACAGCTGCCCTGTATGTGTGTTCTGGAGGAGTCATATTTTTCAAAGAAAGAGGGAATAACTGGCGGTAGATTAAAATAGTCTGTTAATTGTTCTGTGTTTCCGAAGAATGAGTGAAACCTCAAAATCAGTCGGTGGCACTTATGTAAATGAAGTTCAACAGTCTTTTTTTCAGAAAGCGATATTTAGATAAAATGATGTTTTTTCAAAATTTTTGACTTGTTTTCAAATTAGCGACTGAATCTTTGAAAATAAGAATTCATTTGCAGAATTGTTTTCATAAAACTCTTGAATTTCCTCTTGAGTTTTTCTTTTTGATGCATACCTTTTTTCCCTGGGAGGTTTCTGGATGGATTGAAGCTCTGGGTAAAACTTCGGATTGAGTCTGGATAAGGAAGCATGAAATGCTTTGCTGGAGAACTGGAGAATAGGAGGAGGAAAAATTGAAATCAATGTATTCAGCAGATTCAGCACAGTGGAATCTGTTTCCTTTTTAGAAGAATTTTGGGGGATTTTTTCAGAAAGGAGCTCAGCTAGAGGAAAAAAGAAAAGGGGCTGACAAGGCCCTGAAAACGGCCTGTTTTTTTACTGGACTTGAGTGAATAAAAATTTTTACAGTAGAACTTGAAATATTTAAATGGAACCGGCAGACCTGTTTTTTAATCAGGCAGATCCGGGTGGAGGTGAGCTCATGTACGCAATGATTCTTGATCAGAACAGAAATTTTTTATGGACACAGGTGCCGGATCCAGTCCGGAAAGAAGAGGAAGTATTGATTCAGGTTTATGCTGCTGCGGTCAACCGGGCGGACCTGATGCAGAAGGACGGACGTTACGCATCTCCTCCGGGATGG
>CASERY010000164.1 GCA_949290385.1 uncultured bacterium
AGTAGAGACCTCAAAAAATAATAAAGAAAAAACACAGGATGGATACAGAGAAGACTAGAAACTCGTTATATATTCCGGAGTCGAACCCGCAGCACGCTTTGAGGCGTACGACTATTTTAGAAGCCTAGAAGACCATTCGTATACATTACATTCCGGATGTGCGAAAAAGCCCGACGTACAGAGAAAAAATACAGAAAATACAAGAGAACTGTCATACGGCAACGTCGCAAATGTAGATCATATCATTAACAGACTGCAGATGGATAGAGGGCTTTTGCTGCTTCTAAAGACTTTCTGTATGGCGTCAAGAGAAAAATCATGTATTCCCCTGCAAGTGTATGTTTCCACGGCTTTTTTTAATATGATATGAAGTTTTTCGAATTGATTTTCTCCGGCAAACGATTATTGTTTTGGAACAGCAGATTTTCTATAAACAGAATTTCATGGACTCAAGGACATAATAGGGACTTGGAGAAACTTTGTGTTGAGATCAGTGAAAAGGCCAAGATTTCAGATCAAGAATATAAAATAGGCTGCTGTAAAGACCCGATGCAAGCCGTCTTTTCTCCTGGGATCTGGAATCCAGACGCAGAAGGAAAATCAATGCCTGGTATTCTGCCAGGATGGATGTAATCTGCATTCCGGACTCACAATCACGGAAAAGGCATGAAGCATAAAATGAAATAAATAGAATGATAGGATGAAATAATAGAACAGGTGGATTTCTCCGGTGGATAATATAACCAATACAAGTACAAGCATCATGGAAAAACAAGATCCTGATCCGAAATCGATTCAAGCAGAGAAACAGGCAAAAGAAAATTCCAGCAGCGGCTATTCTGAAAATGAACTCGCCAGAGAAAAAGGAAAAAGCAAAGCAATCCATTCCCTGCTTTGCCTTCTGGCTGTGCTCATTCCTGTTATCTGGGTGACAATTCTTAGAATTGCAATGCTTTCCAATGGAGAATGCACCGGAGATTCTTTCTATCACGCAGGCATTGCCAAAATGGGACCCGGGGTATTCCTTGCAAAAGAATTTCCATGGACGGAAATATCCATCTGGCACAATTATTTTGCAGACAAGGAAATGCTTTATCATGTTTTACTATGGGTGATTTTCAGCATTCAGGAAATGTTCGGAGCTGCGATTCATCCACCCTTTCATCTGCCGGCCATGATCGTCTTTACCGGAATGATTTCCGCCTGTGTATTTACAGCTCGAAGAATGGGAATCCGTCCCGGACTCATCCTCGCAGGGTCCCTGCTCTTCTGTTTCCTTGCACCCACGGGAACTTACAGACTGATGATGATGCGACCCCATGTGCTCTCTCTGGCTCTGCTTGTCACCGCCTGCGGAATCATGGCCAAAGGATCGCTGAAATTCAGAGCTGCAGGCATGTTCATTTTATCGTTCATTTACGGATGGACTTATTCCAATCCGCATTTTATCGTAATTCCAGCCCTGATCTTCGCCCTTTTCCACTGCAGAAATGACCGATGGAAGGGATTTTTAGTCCCAGGTCTTTCCCTGGCAGGAGTCATTCTTTCCATGGTGGTGCATCCGCAGTTTCCAAATACCTTCCGAATCTGGAAAATCCAGGCATGGGATGCGTTGATTTCTCCCATGACAGGAGCAAAATATATTCCCAAACCCATGGAAATGCTTCCACCTGGATTTCTCTGGCAGCTTACAGTGGTGCCTATGTATGTTCTGTGCTTCATCTAGCTGTTTCTGCTGATCCGAATGCTGGAACGCAGAGGATTCAAGAGAATCAATCCAAATCTCATGGCAATGGCATGTCTCTCCGCATTGTTCACCGGAGGCATATTTATAGTTCTGCGATCCATTGAATATGCTCCTGTCTTTTTCGCGCTTACACTGCTTCTGCTGCTTCAGGAACTCCTGGAAGAGCCGTGGATGCCTCGCATTTTCACGAAAAAAGGAAGAATCACAGTCCTTCTGGGGATTCTATCTCTTGCATTCGCAGTCTGCCATACCCCCGGTCTCCTGAAAATGGGGGACGAAGGTGAAAAACATCCGATTCCACATATCGCAGCGTGGATGCAGGAAAATATCCGCCCCAATACAAGTGTCATCAACACGGACTGGAGCGATTTCCCGATGCTGTTCTATTATGATCCGACCCACTATTACCAATGGGGACTGGATCCAATGTTTGCCTTCCTTTTCAACAAGGACAAGGCTTTTCTTCTGACATCTACATACCCCAGTTTTCCGCTGAGTCTTGAGGGAGGTGCCAGAACCATCGCAAAAGAATTCGGCACAGAATATGCAGTTATTCTCTGGCCCAGACGTCAGCAGGCTCAATATCTGATGTCCATGGGATAGAAGCCCGTCTACTCGTATATGGAAAAAGGACACGAAGAAGGCTGGATCTTCCGGTTGACAGGCTCCTCACGAATCCGCTGAAATACAGAGAATCCCCCGTCATAATACAGAACAAGGAGGTTTAAAATACAATGAAAATCAGACTCAATGAAGATGAATCCATTGTGAAAACAGTGCAGGAAGGACTGCGTAAAAAAAACGGATACTGTCCCTGTATGCTGGAAGTCAATGAAGACACCAAGTGCATGTGCCTTGACTTCAGAAATAAAATCAAAGATCCCAATTTTGAAGGCTATTGTCATTGTCTTCTTTACTACAAAGAAAAGTAAAAAGAAGATTCTGCGAAACGTTCTGCTCTTTTTTCCCAGACCATTCTTCTTTTCTTCTTTCCCGGATGCCTTTCGTTGAACGCCGGGAAATGAGTTTTTTATGCTGGATCCAAGATGCTTCCACAATCCGATTGTTCTTTCTTTAAACACCAAGGAAAAAGATTCGGTTGAATACTCCGGATACGATCATGACGTCCTGGCAGAAGTAAAGCATTATAAAGAATACGGAAAAAGTGGAAAGAAAAAACATAAGTCCGGCCGGCCACAATCTGTTCTGGATTTCTGAATAGTTTCTATGATCTCCGGCTTTCATCCTGCATGAAAAGGACTAAAAATCTTTTCGGCATTACAATATAAGGCTCCGGGGAAAAGACAGCTTACTCGTTCCTATCCCTTGCTGCAGCTGGAAATCTTTTCAGTATCGTGATCCTCCACAAAAAGGGAACGGATACTCTTAAAATACTTATCGTCTTTTCGAATCTTTCCAGTATCGCATCCCCCGTAAGATCGTTTCAAACAAAAATGGATCTGTCTGCATGTTCATTCCATCCAGACAGATCCATTCTCTGCTTCAGTTTTCCATTCCGGACACCTTCCATCAACGTGGTTCGAAAGACCGGAAATTAATAAAAACAGTTCAAGCCTCCCCATCGTCTTCCCCTCCTCCGGACGAAACAAGTCCTGATTCGAAGAAGGAAGCTCCTTCTGACTCCTCCCATCAATATCAGATTATCAGATAATCCGTAATTCCGTATCCGCATCAAATAGATGAGCTTTAGACATCAGAACTGCAAGATCCAGAACCTCTCCCACCCGGGTTGTTCTGTGAGCATCGATTCGTGCAATACAGGAAGTATCTGCCCCAACATCCAAATAAAGATATGTCTCAGCTCCCATGGGTTCCATCACTTCAATGCGGGCATGGAGAATCGGACAGTTTCCGGTATTCTCTGCCCGTTCAGAACCGATGTCTTCAGGACGGACTCCGAAAATGATCTTCTTTCCAATGTAAGAAGACACAGATTTTCTCCATTCCTCCGGAAGCGGAATCGATATCGAATTGGAATGGAATTTCAATACACCATCCACATCCAGCAGTTCTCCATGGAATATGTTCATGGGAGGAGTTCCAATAAATCCTGCCACAAAAACGTTCACCGGATTGTCATAAATATTCAGCGGCGTATCACACTGCTGAATCAGGCCATCCTTCATAACACAGATACGGTCACCCATGGTCATGGCCTCCGTCTGGTCATGGGTCACGTAAATCATCGTTGTTTCAAGACGCGTATGAAGTTTGCTGATCTCGGTCCGCATTTGCACACGCATTTTTGCATCCAGGTTGGACAGCGGCTCGTCAAACAGGAAGACCTCAGGTTTGCGCACAATGGCGCGACCTACTGCCACACGCTGACGCTGTCCACCTGAAAGAGCTTTCGGTTTCCGATCCAGATATTCATGAATCCCAAGAATATCAGCGGCTTCCTTGACACGGCGGTCAATATCCGCCTTGGGAAATTTTCTCAGTCTCAGGCCGAACGCAAGGTTTTCATATACCGTTTTATGGGGATAAAGCGCGTAATTCTGAAAGACCATTGCAATATCACGGTCCTTAGGCGGCACATTATTCACAACCCGCTGACCAATTCGGATGGTACCGGCGGAAATCTCCTCCAACCCTGCAATCATACGCAAAGTAGTGGATTTTCCGCAGCCGGAAGGCCCTACCAGTACCATAAATTCACGGTCTTTGATATCCAGACTGATATTATTGACAGCTTTTACTCCGCCATCATAAATTTTACTAACATTCTGCAGGGATACTTCTGCCATTTTTCAACCTTCCTGACTCTGGTTTTCATTTCGATTTATATTCCTCACAAGATAAACGTATGAAATGGAATTTTCCAGCCGGGAACGGAAGATTTTTCTTTTATTTTCACAATATTGTCCTAAAAAGACAGCCTTTTGGACATCTCCTGTCTCCTTTTTTGCAGTATTCCCGCAAAAATCTTTTTTGTTCCCGCCCTGTAATCCACCTTCTTTTTTCAATGTTTATAGATCGACAGTCCTTCTATGAGAAAAAAATCCACCCTCTGTCTTCTGTGAAATATCTGAATGCTACGAAAACCATGCCGTATCTCAGGAATTCCGGGAAAGGAAAACCGTAGCAAAGACCTCCAGGGAAAACAGAGCGCATTCAATGATAAAATTTTACGCTGTTTTTTCTTTTCCCGGAAACAGGATGGAATACAACTTTTTTTACCTTCTATTTCCAGCTGTTCTTTTTTCGTATTCAGCATGTTCCCCATCAGGCACCGAGAGGAGACGCGTCTTTCTTTTCATTTCCGATTCGCACAAAAGAGTTTTCCATGCTATATTACATAGGTTGAAAAACTTTCTTAACCAACAACAGGAATAGGACTCATGGGCGGATTTTTTGGCGTTGTTTCACATGAAAACTGTGTGGCAGATCTTTTTTACGGAACTGATTATCATTCACATCTGGGAACACGTCGCGGCGGTATGGTCATGACGCAGCTCGACGGGACAATTAAAAGAGTCATTCATGATATCTCCAATGCACAGTTCCGCTCCAAGTTTGATACCGATCTTTCAAAATTCCAGGGACACTGCGGACTGGGCGTCATCAGCGATCTGGAAGACCAGCCACTGGTCGTTGGCTCTCATCTGGGAGTCTATTCCATTGTCACTGTTGGAAAACTCAATAATATGGAGGAACTGACCCGGGAAGCTATTGAAAAGCATCATGTTCACTTTGCCGAACTCAGTTCAGGAGAATTCAACCCCACGGAAGTGGTAGCCTCCCTCATCAACACCCAGAACTCCATAGAAGACGGCATTGCTTATGCGCAACAGCATATCAATGGATCCTGTTCCATTCTCATTATGCAGGATGGTTTTATTTATGCAGCCCGTGACCGGTACGGACGAACACCGGTGATTCTCGGGAAAAAACCCGGAGCCACGGCTGTTACCATGGAATCTTCCGCATTCCCGAATCTGGATTACCAGGTCTTTCGGGAACTGGGACCTGCAGAAGTCGTTAAAATTTCTGCGGATGAAGTTACCACTCTGAAGAAAGCTCAGGAACAGATGCAGTTCTGTTCCTTCTTCTGGATTTATTTCGGTTATCCATCCTCCTCCTATGAAGGAAAAAACACCGAGACAGTCCGTTACCGCAACGGCGAACTCATGGCCAAGGAAGACCCTACAGAAATCGATTCTGTCTGTGGTATTCCGGATTCCGGTGTTGCCCATGCCATCGGATACTCCAATGAATCCGGAGACCCGTATATGCGAGCCCTGGTAAAGTACACTCCCACATGGCCGAGAAGTTTTATGCCGCAGAATCAGGGAGTCCGGGACCTCGTGGCAAGAATGAAGCTTATTCCGATCGATCAGCAAATTGAAGGACGCCGCCTGCTCTTCTGTGATGATTCCATTGTACGCGGCACCCAGTTCAAGTCCATTGCCAGACGTTTGTATGAACGCGGAGCCAAAGAGGTTCATCTCAGAAGCGCATGTCCTCCATTGGCTTATCCCTGTCTTTTCCTGAATTTCTCCCGTTCCAAATCTGTTCTGGATCTGGTTGCCAGAAGAGTCATCAATGATCTTGAAGGAGGAGATCCCTCTGAAGAAATCCTGAAAGAATACACAACTGCGGGAACCCCGCGTTATGAAAGAATGGTCGAAGAAATCCGGAAGATTCTGGGCCTCACGACCCTGAAGTATCAGAGCATAGAAAAACTGGTGGAGGCCATTGGTCTCCCCAAGGAAAAGATCTGTACTTACTGCTTTGACGGTGTGGATCCTACCGGCTGCTCCAAATGTCCCTGCTGCCAGCCGCCGAAAGCCCCTCAGCAATAAAAAATATATCTCTTTTCCCCGGGAGTCGCCGATTCCCGTACAGAGAAAAAGATTAAGACTTCTCCAGTTTCTGTCTTCAGCAAAATACGGGAGAAGTCTTTTTTTTGAATTCAACACAGGGGGGGCAGATGTTGTTCTACCGCTATTGCGGCCTCTGCAGAAAGGGTGTACACCTGTTCCAATTAAAACGCTGAAAAATTTGTATTTCTCACAGTATTTCTACGGCCGTTCCCGCCGCATACAGTGCCCCCAAAAAATCATACACAAACGCCACCTCTTTCAGTGCATGGGAAGCAGGCAGGAGACAGATGATGACATCTTCCCGGAATCATGCACAAACAGCCCACAGCGGAATAGCTCCAATACTGTCTCTGTATCTTTCTTTTTTATCCGGGAAAGTCTTTTTCACTGAAAGCCATGCGCGGCAAGAACTCTCTGATACACAGAAAGCACTTCCCGTGAAAAACAGCAGAACAATACTTCCACAGGATATTTTCCTTTCCATGAGCTCACAGTCTCCACGGCAATTTCCGTTGCCGCCTCCACAGGATAATGGTAGACTCCGATGGATATTCCGGGAAAAGCCACTTTCCGGCATTGATTTTCCTCTGCCAGTTTCAAGCTGTTAAGATAACAGTTCTTTAAAAGCTCCGGCTCATTTTTCCCACCGCCATGCCATACCGGCCCCGGCGTATGAATAACATACCGTGCAGGCAGACAAAAGCCCGGCGTAATGCGGGCCTCACCTGTGGGGCATCCACCCAGTTTCCGACAAGCCTCCAGAAGTCCGGGTCCTGCCGCATGGTGAATTGCTCCGTCCACACCGCCTCCGCCTAAAAGTGAACAGTTGGCAGCATTGACAATGGCATCCGCCTTAACACAAGTAATATCTTCGAGTATGGCAGTAATCTTCATATGGCCAATCCTTTCATAAGATCAGGCAGTTTCGTTTTTCAGCGATCATTTTCTTCCGGGAAAAATTGGGAAAATTCAGGTTCAGCATTTCCTGACTTCTGAATCAAAAAGGATCCTCCGGAGGAATCCTTTCCCGACAATTTTCCTTATCGGCAATCCATTTCCAGAAGTTTTGTCACAGCATACAGGATATCCGGGGCATCGCACACGTCCGGATACTCGGACAGATTCTGTTCCACTCCATGTCCTGTTCTTACCAGTGCAGCTGCGCGGCATCCTGCACGAAGACCAGCCTCCACATCTGAAACTTTGTCTCCAATCATAATGCACTCCCCCAGATCCAAATCCAGATCTTCTGCAGCCTGAAGGAGCATTCCGGGTTCCGGTTTGCGGCATTTGCATTCCACAGCATATTCACGAACCACACCCTTCTTGTGATGAAAGCAGTAATAATTTCTGTCAATGAAGACACCCTGCTCTCTCAGGAGTTCATCGATTCTGGCCTCGACCCTTTTCAGGTCCTCCGGCGTAAAATATCCTCTGGCGATACCTGACTGGTTGGAAACCACAACAATCTTATACCCGGCATCTCTCAGCATACGCATGGCAGGCACAATTCCAGCGCAGAGATGCACCTGGTCCGGGTCTTTCAAGTAATTTTCATCTTCTATAATGACGCCGTCGCGATCCAGAAAGCACGCTTTATTCATATTCAAATCCTCTGTTTCATTTTTCCAGTTTTTCCTCCTTACAATACACGCTTTCCGTATAAAAAAAAGTCCGGCATGCCGGTAAATATTCTCCAACGAACCTCTTCAGAATGCCATTCCATTACCGGACCTGCCTGAAAAATTCTGCAAGAAAACCAGAATTCGAAATATAATATACGAATAAAACGTTTCATACCCGTTTTCATTAGTTCATAGAACGAATGAATATCTAATCCGAAATATAATATACGATAGAACGTTTCACACCCAGTAACAAAACGCCTGTCCTGTCCCGGGAAGTCCTCCAGAAATAGACGGGGCATTTCCCGGATGAACTTTTTTTACGCGACTCGTTGATTTTACGATGCTTAATTTTTTTTCAGTTATCTAAAAATTTTTTTTAAAAAAACAAAGAAATCAGACTTTTCAATGTTATATTCATTCATAAGGCCTACCCGCTTTCCAACTCCGGGATAATCAACAGAAGACAAACTTTTCCAAACACCTCATTACAACAAAAGAAAGAGATGCCATGAAAATTTCTTCCTTGATTTATTTTGCGTGCTTCGGGATCAAAACCATTCTGTTCAGACAAAGAAAACCGATCCTTGGCACCGTGATTCTTACGGACAAATGCAATTTGGAATGCAAACACTGTTCAGTCAACAATATTACATCCGTCATTCATCCTTATGTACAAATCCGCCATGAAATGCAGCAGCTTTACGATATGGGCGTACGCATTCTCTTCTTCTGCGGAGGAGAGACATTCCTCTGGAAAGACGGGCACCGAACACTGAAAGATCTCGTTGCGGAAGCCAAGAAAATGGGTTTTCTGATTGTGAATACCGTGACCAACGGGACTTTTCCCATAGACCTGCCGGAAGCGGATTTAATTCTGCTCAGTCTTGACGGAGACAGGGAACGCCATAATGCCATTCGCGGAAATACCTATGATACCATCATGAAAAATGTATAGAACGCCACGGCGGACAATATCTGTTTCTATATGGCCATCAATCAGATCAACAAGGACACAGTGCGGGACGTATGCATCACCGCCAGGGATACCAGAAATGTCCGGGCCGTTTCCTTCAATTTTCATACGCCGTATCCGGATACAAAGGATCTGGCCCTGTCCAAAGAGGAAAAAGCCCGCTGCTGCGAAGTCATCACCCAGATGATGAAGCAAGGGGCCCCGGTCTTCAATTTGCGGAGTGCATTTCCCTACCTTATCAACAACAGCTTCCCGACGCCATGCTATCAGTGTGTTGTTATTGAGAACGGAAAAATTTCCACCTGCGGGCGCTGCATAGATGTTCCAGGGCTTTGCGAAAAATGCGGTTATTTCTTTGTGGCAGAATACACCCTTCTCTTCCAGGGAAAGCCGAGAATCATTCAGGACATGCTGAAAACCTATCTGAAGTATATCTGAGTTCCGAAAACAAATCCAGTCAAGCATATCAGGAGCAGTATGAGCATTATAACAAACCTGACAAGGATGTGGCTGACCCGTTCCGCCAAGCCCTTTTTATTCAGAAACGAATATGACCGTCAGCTGTCTTTTTCAGACTGTGACAATCTGGGACTGTATGTTCACATTCCTTTCTGCCAAAGCATCTGCAGTTTCTGTCCATATTGCAAGGTCCCCTTTTCCCGAGAACTATGCAACCGATACATTGACGCTCTCCTTACTGAAATTCATCTTGTCGGCAGCCAGCATTCCGGCAGGAAAAGGGCCTCCAGCCTTTACTTCGGCGGCGGGACTCCGGCTCTTGCAGCAGACCGTCTCAAAGAAATCATTGACGCTCTTCAGGAACACTTCATCCTGACAGACGGCATTGGTGTGGAGCTTCATCCGAATAATATCGTTCCATCCGTCTTAAAACTTCTCAAAGAGGCAGGAGTCACTAGAATCAGCATTGGCATTCAATCGTTCCAGGAAAAGTTCCAGTCGATTCTGGGCAGAGAAGCTGTAGACGTTTCCACGTTGAGAAAAGCTCTCAACAGCGTATCCTTTGAGACGGTGTCCATGGACTTCATCTTTGCTCTGCCCGGCCAGACATTTCACGATCTGAAGACCGATATTGACACTGCTTTTGAAAACGGAGCCAATCACATAGCCATCTATCCATTTATTGATTTTTCGTTTACTTCAAGTGAGGTAAAGGAAATGCCCGGGAAAGCCAAACAAAAACTTCTTAATGACATTACCCGCTACTGTCTGGACAGAGGCTTCCATCGCAGTTCCATCTGGACCTTTTCAAAAGAAAAAGATGCTGTATATTCCTCCATGACCCGGGACAATTTTCTGGGATTCGGCTGTTCCGCCACCACGCTTCTCAAGGATCAGTTCAAGATCAATACCTTCTCTGTGGAGGGATACTGCAGGAGAATTCATGAAAATGAACTTCCGACTTCCCTGACACTCCGCTTTTCCATGCGCCAGCGAATGATCTATTACTTATTCTGGACAGCATATACAACCAGGATAAACCCTGTAGATTTTGAAGCATTTTTTGGAGTTCCTCTCCAGAAAATGTACGGCATGGAACTCAAAATTGCAAAAGCTCTCGGCTTCATCACCGAAAAGGACGGGATCTATCAAATGACTCTGAAAGGAGCCTTTTACTATCATTATTATGAAAACTTCTACACACTTGCCTATATTGACAAGATGTGGGGCATTCTGAGGAAGGAAGCCTTTCCTGAGGAAATCAAGTTATAATAACATAATGAAAAGTATCCCCTCCCTTTTTTACACGGTCCCATAGGCGAATGAATCGGAAGGAAATCAAGTTATAATAACATATAACGAAAAGTAGTCAGTCATGCCGGAAGATCCCTTCATACGCTGCATCCAAGGAGGAAATCAAGATATAATAACATAACGAAAAGTATCCCCTCCTGCAGCAATGAACCCAAATCCCACTCTGTTTTTTGGGCGACCTGCAAGGCTGTGCAGTCTCTGCTCACGGCGGTAAAAAGAAACGGCATAGAGTTACAATTCTCCATGCCGTTTCTGTCTAAGATACAATGCCATTTTCTGAATCCGGACAGTCTCTCTACTGCCACTCTGGCTCGAAGCCCGGATTCTTTTTCAGCAGTACTTCAGTACATACTCTGAAAAATCAGATTCCCTGATCAATCATAGCATCTGCAACCTTCTTGAATCCGGCGATATTAGCACCAAGTACATAGTTGTCCGGCTGACCGAACTCAGATGCAGCCGCACGGGCAGCCGCATGAATATTCTTCATAATATCCTGCAGTTTTGCGTCCACTTCTTCGGAAGTCCAGTTATAGCGGATGGCATTCTGGCTCATTTCCAGGCCGGAAGTTGCAACTCCTCCGGCATTGGAGGCCTTGCCAGGAGCAAAGAGAACATTGTTCTTCTGGAAGATTTCCACCGCTTCGGGAGTGGAAGGCATATTTGCTCCTTCAGAAACACAGATGCAGCCATTGTCAACAAGAACCTGGGCTTCTTCGCCGTTCAATTCGTTCTGAGTGGCGCAGGGCAGCGCAATGTCGCACTTTGCCAGCGTCCAGGGACGTTTTCCTTCAAAATATTTAGCATTCGGATACTGATCTACATATTCCTTGATGCGGCCGCGCTTGACATTCTTCAGATTCTGGATCCATTCCAGTTTCTCCAGTGTAATGCCGTCCTCATCCAGGATGGAACCGTTGGAATCGGACATGGTCAGCACAGTAGCGCCCAGTTGAATAGCTTTCTTCGCTGCAAACTGAGCCACATTGCCAGAACCGGAAACCAGGACTCTCTTACCGGCAAAGGAATTGCCCCGTGTTGCAAGCATTTCAGTGGCGAAATAAACATTGCCGTATCCGGTAGCTTCCGGACGGATCAGACTTCCACCCCAGTTCAGGCCTTTACCTGTAAGCACACTGTCGTAGCTGTTGCGGATTTTCTTGTACTGGCCAAAGAGATAGCCGATCTCACGTCCGCCGACTCCGATGTCTCCTGCAGGAACGTCTGTGTTCGGGCCGATGTGACGATACAACTCGCGCATGAAGCTCTGGCAGAATGCCATAATCTCACGGTCGGATTTGCCTTTCGGATCAAAGTTTGAACCACCTTTTCCGCCGCCCATCGGCAATGTCGTCAGGGAGTTCTTGAAGATCTGTTCAAAACCCAGGAATTTCAAAATGCTCAGGTTCACGGACGGATGAAAGCGCAGACCACCTTTGTAGGGTCCAATGGCGCTGTTGAACTGAACACGATAGCCGTCATTGATCTGAATTTCGCCTTTGTCGTCCACCCAGGGAACCTGGAACTGAATAATACGTTCAGGTCTGGTGATGCGTTCCAGAATTTTATTTTTCTCGTATTTCGGTTCACGGTCCAGAAGCGGGCTGAGAGATTCAAATACTTCCGTCACACTCTGGATGAATTCTTTTTCCCAGGGATATTTTTGAATGATATCCTGGAGAACTCTTTCGGCATAGGCATTCATTTTCATTTTGCAAATTTCCTTTTCTCTTCTTTTTTGTAAAAAAGTTATCCATACTTTTTTGACAGTGCTTAATGTACATTTTTTGTATCATATTTCAAGAAGAAAATACAAAAAAAGTAAAAGATCATTCTTTCAAAGAGACATAAAACCCCTTCTTTTCCCTGTTTTTTATAGTATTAACATTTTTGTCAATCCAATACATTATTAAATACTTATACTCTATTCCATAATATTATTTTAACATTTTTGTCAATCCATTAAAATCCAGTTGTTTTTTACAATAACTGAATATGGGATCCTTCACTTTATGAAAAACTTTCTATCCGGATTTCCTGCTTTCTGTATCTTGTAGGCAGTGCATAGATATAGGGTCCAATTGGAACCGTCTGTCTTCTCTGTTGCCAAACACGTTCTCATTCAGGACGACAAAGCAATGCTGCATAAACAACAACGCTCACAAACAGAAATTCAAAAAGGGATTTGCGCAAAGCACAGGATTCATTCCGTGATTCATCCTTGCTTCCTTTGCTTCCTTCTAACTTCTAATATAGAATTTTTCAAAAGACAGCTTTCTCTTCCTTGAATCAGGCAGTCGAAGGCATTAAAGTAAAGGTTTGAACAAAAAAGTGTTCTGCTTCCTATTCCTTCTGTCTGAAAAAGGCTGTTCTCTCTCCTGTCAGTCCGCAGCAGACAAAGCGGTTCCCGAGAACCAGGCTTGCAGGCTGTTCTTGAAGTCAATCAGATTGAAAATCAATCAGAAAGGATTGAATAAGTCTCATGGATTCCCAGAAATTCAGTTTCAGAGATAATCCAGCCGTCAGAAAGATCAACAAAGCAGTTCTCTGCATTCTGTTGCCGATTCTGCTGATTGCGCTCTGCTTCTATATTTTTCTGACACCCAGATCCTTCCCACTGGAAAACGGCTATATTCTGGTTCCAGTCAGTCCGGAAAAAGATATCTGCACCATTCTCTGTTCCGGGACAACGATTGTTCCTGCAGGAAAACTCGCCATCCAGGGTAAGTATCCATGGGTCTACGGGACATCCGACCAGGATGAATATAAATTTTTCGTCATCAATATGAAAGATGGAAAGACCCGGTTCTTTTCCCCTAAACAGTCCCAGGATTTCATGGATTTTATTGAAAAAAATGAACTGCCTCTTTATCCTCTCTACACCTATTCCGATTTATATCCTGAGCATCGAAACAACCAGAATGATCTGGCACGCAAACAGCTTAAGGACCGTCTCTCAAAGCCAGCTCCAACACATTTCGGACTTTATTAAGCTGATTCTGCACAGTCGGTCAAAATTTCACAACGTTTTTTTATTCCAGTTTTGCAGGTATTTCAGTAGCTATTTTTACTTCAGTCAAAATTTCACAACGGTTTTTTTATTCCCCGGAAAGCTTAATCTTTTGAAACACCATAAAACGCAATTTCATGGAAATCATTCATGAAAAAACAACGTTATTCGGGGTATCCAGCCCAACCTTCAGAATCTCTTCCATGTAAAAAATCAAGTTGAGACATCTAAGAATCAGGTACGAATCCATCCCGTTCCCACTCTTTCCTTTTCCATTCATTTCCCCCCTTTTTTCATTTTTCATCGTAAAAATATAAAAATCTCCCGACATCCTCAAGCGAGCCGACAATGTGCATAAATCCTACAATTCTATAATAAAATCAATGGGAATAAAAAAATTCTGACATTCATTCAAAATTTACCCACGGGAAACAAACAACCACATCCGCAATAAATCCATGCAGCATACCCGCAGTGATCTTCTTTTAAACAATCAATAATCTTCTCGAAATGCAAACAGAGAAAAACTTAAAGAAAAAGACTTAACAATCCTGAATCAAAAAGATTTTCATCCACGGAAAGTTTGCGGAAATATCATTATAAAAAAGGATAAAAAAACGCCGGTCTCCAGGAATAAGACCGGCGCTAAATTCAGCATTTTTAATACGAATGCATTCGTTAACGGTTTTCTTCTCCGCCTTCAGCATCCGCAGACAGATCCATATGGGCTTCCAGCAGTGGATAAATCCACAGCAGATACCCCTTCGACTGACTGCAGTCCCAGGAAACGGCAGCACCGCCATCCAGCGGAATCAGAGAAATCTGATCGCCTTCCCGGTGATAGGTTGCCAGCAGCAGAGCATCTGTCTTGCGGATTTTGGCAATCACCGTATCGCCGTTTTTGGGATAGCATGAAGTTGCAACAAGCAGCATAGCTCCTTCACGGAAATAAGAGGCATGTGCCTTATCTACAACCAGAGCAAAGAAACCAGGTTTTACTTCCTTCACAAAAGAAGTCGTGCCCGCGCTGTGTTCTTCGAGGAATGTTTCAATGGGATCTACAAACGGATCCATCAGGGCCAGATCATCAAAGTGCACAACTTTGGCCTCATGGCAAACCGTTTTTTCTTCCGTGGTTTTTACATGATATTCCGGAAAGCTGCTGTCGCGCATGGACGGCGGAACCAGCTATCTGAGTTGATCCGGATCCATGAACGGTGCAAGCACAGGCCGAATTTTAGTCATCCACAAATGTCCGCTGATATTGGAAGTTTTTCCACTCAGCCAGAATAATACAGTACTGTGTGCAACTCCCATATTTTTGGCCAATTGGGATACATTGCCATAATAATTAGTGGCTTTGTTGATCGCGTCGATGACACTTGGAGTAATCTTCATATTGCATTTACATCCTTTCTTCATCAAAAGACCTTGTTTTATAATGATTAACTCTTGTCCTGCAGTTTTGAAAGATCTAAAAAAACATCTAGGAATCAAATTCAAATTGCCAAAAAAAGGAAAAATCAAAAAAACAGGACCACTATCCGGGTTTGAATAAGTTAGACGTTTTCAGTAAAATTGCAAACTTGTTTTTCTATTTTTGTGAGTTTTTTCTTTTCTTTAGTTCAAATAGCTGAACCGCTATCTAAAAATAACGGACTATTCTGTTATATTTCTGTATATTTCTTTTCAGACACCGTTTTTTTCTTCATGGTTTAAACGGGCTTTTCAAGTCCGGGAAAAAACATTTTGAATACTCTGACCATCCTTTTTATTAAAATAATCCTTTAAAACAGCATCTTTTGCCTTAGAGTCATCCGAAATTCCCACGTTGTTTTTTCATCCGTGTATATTTCTGCAAAAGTTCTTATTTCACAATATATTTGTATATTTTTCAGGAAGCGGTATAAAATAAAAGCCTGTCTTTTTTTATAAAGACAGGCTGAATCAACATAAGTCTGCACAGATTGATATATTTTTTGACAATCCGTTCAGATTCTGCGCCTTACATATTGGTAGGCGTATATGGATATACGAAATTATACAAATTGGTTTCCGGCGTAATAATCCATTCCGGCTTCAGGATCGGACCATAACCCGCACCTGCTCCGTTGTACGGATCGTTCGGGCAATCGGGCAACGGAATGGGGAAGGTAACGATTTCCACAACACCGACAACTTCACGGACAACGAAATATCCGAGGCCGCTGATAAGGCCGTATGTGCAGGCGGCAATACCACCTTCATTGAAGTTTACATTATAAATCTGGATGGGAATCTCAAGTACGCCGAATGCTACATTGCTCACTCCGCGTCCCAGCTTCCGGGTCATGCAGTTCCAAAGATTTTCGTACCCTTGCGGATTGTCCGGATAGACGTTATACGTTTCCGTGCCGACCTGGGCAAACGCATTGGTGCAGAACCCTACTGTGAAAATGATCGCAGCGGCGAAGAAGATTTTTTTCCAAGACTTCATTGTGTCTCCTTTAAATAAATGCTCTATTAATTGTTTATTATAAAGATATCTTTCTGCAATGATATCGGGACACTCCAAAGTCCCGGCTCCTTTCACTAATATATTCCGGGTTTTATTGCAATCAAGTGATATTTTCTAATTTCTCAAGCAAGTTTTATGAATATTTTGATTTTTTTCAAAAAAAAACCCGTTTTTCCTTGTTTCAAGACCTTTTTTTGATCCAAAAATCATCCATTTCCTCTTTTTCATGATCTTTCCGGGCCATGCAGGACGAAATCTGGAGCCTGTTTCTGAATGAGTTCTGAAGGAGCGGCTTATTTTCTCTTTATTATTTTACAGGAAAACTGGTTCAATCTGCAGACATGTGCTATATTAAAGGGAGTCTGTATACTTTATATTAATATAAGGAAACGGCTCTGCTCCGGGAGAAAACTCTGAGAGACACGTTTTTCCTGAAACATGAAACCCAGCAGCGTTTCATCAGGCAGTCTTCCCCCCTTGAACCCGTTTCCCGTGTACAATCAACATAACACACAGGATTTTCTGACCTTTAAAGAACGGAATGATTTTATGAACCTGAAAGAACACCTTTCGCGTGTGGAGTCCGGCGGCGTTACCTCCCCTGACTCCTTCCTGGCAGCCGGCGTATCTGCCGGACTCAAAAAAAGTCATAAGCCGGACCTGGCCCTTCTGTATTCGGAAAAAGATTGCCATTTTGCAGGGACTTTTACATCCAATCTGTTTCCGGCCGCACCTGTACAGCTTTGCCGAGATCGGATCCTTCATCAGGAAACCGTACGGGCCGTGGCGGTCAACAGCGGCATTGCCAATGCTTGCACCGGACACAGAGGCTACAGGGATGCATTGAAAACTGCAGACATGGCAGCTGAAATGCTGCACATTCCATCCGGACAGGTTCTGGTCAGTTCCACAGGTAGAATCGGAACCTTTCTTCCGCTGGATATTCTTGAAAAAGGGCTGCACATGGCTGCAGCCGCGCTGTCAAAAGATGGCGGATCCGATGCGGCTCGGGCCATCATGACCACGGATACCAGAAAAAAGGAAACTGCCTTTTCTTTTACAGCCTCCTCCGGGAAAAAAGTTACAGTGGGAGGAATGACCAAAGGTGCGGGGATGATTGCACCGCACATGCTTACAGCTCGTCCTCATGCAACCATGCTGTGCTACCTTACTACGGACGCAGACGCCTCCAACGGGGATCTTGCAGAGTTCCTGGAAAATGCTGTTGCGGAGTCTTTCAACTGCATCTCCGTGGATAATGATATGAGTACGAATGACACCTGTCTGCTTCTGGCGAACGGCGCCTCCGGAGTCAAAGTCAAGCCGGGCACACCAGACGGCGATCTTTTCCAGGAAGCGTTGCGTCAAGTAACCTCCTACCTTGCAAAGGAAATGGTCAGAGACGGTGAAGGATCCTCCAAATTTGTGGAAATTGAAGTCAAAGGTGCCGCTACCAAGGAGGATGCCGTAAAATGTGCCAAAGCCATTGCAGATTCCATGCTCTGCAAAACTGCATGGTTCGGAGCAGATCCAAACTGGGGCCGTGTTCTGGCGGCAGCAGGATATTCCGGAGCAAAGTTCTCCCCCGAAAACGTCTCTCTTGACTATAATGAAATGCCTGTAGTGCGAGGTGGGATGGACGCCGGAACACCGGAAATGCAGCTTGCAGAAATTTTGAAGCAGAAAGAATTTGTCATTCATCTGGATCTTGGAGCCGGAAATGCCACCCATACGGTCTGGACCAGTGACATTACTTATGAATATGTAAAAATCAATGCCGATTATCATACATGATTGATCATTAAAGGCTATTGGAAAAGTATAAAGCAGAGAAAGAATCCTGAAGGAAACGCTTGCCATGATGGAAGAATTAATAAAAAAAGCAGATGTGCTCATTGAAGCCCTTCCTTATATCCAGAAATTCCGGGATACCGTTGCCGTTATCAAATTTGGCGGAAGTGCCATGGAAAACCCGGATCTGATTGAAAAAACCGCCCGGGATATTGTGCTGATGGAAGCCATCGGCATGAAACCGGTTGTTGTCCATGGGGGCGGCAAAGCCATTACAGCCCGTCTGAAGGAGCTGAATATTCAGACAAAATTCATCAACGGACTGCGTGTAACTGATGAGAAAACAATTTCTGTTGTAGATGATGTCCTTCACAACGTCACCAACAAACTTCTGGTAGATGGCATTCTTCATGCCGGCGGAAAGGGTGCTTCCCTGTCCGGGAAAAACCTTCTTCGTGCAAAAAAACTCTACTCAAAAGATCTGGAAACAGGAAAACCCATTGACATCGGCTTTGTCGGAGAAATTGTTGCCACTGACACCAGTGCTATTTTTGATGCGCTGAACTTTGAGGTCATTCCTGTGATTGCGCCGCTGGCCATGGACTTCCACGGACAGGTTTACAACATCAATGCAGATATTGCCGCATGTGAAATTGCAAAAGCCGTAAAAGCACGCAAACTTGTCTTTATCAGTGATGTGCCCGGTGTTCTCAGAAATCCTGAAGATGAAAAGACTCTCATTTCTGTGATTCACACCTCTGAAGTGCAGAATCTCATTCAGGAAGGAGTCCTCTCCGGAGGTATGCTTCCTAAGATCAGAAGCTGTATGGATGCTCTGGAGCATGGTGTGACCGAAGTCCACATGGTCGACGGACGCAATCCGCATTCGCTTCTGCTGGAAATTTTTACGGATCACGGCGTAGGAACTCAGATTCTCAAGGGCTGATTTTTCGGATTTTTTCATGGGTAATTTCCAGCAGCAGTGTCTGCAGTTCGACACCGTATCTGGAAGCGGATACCAGCTATCTGAACATCTGAACAAAAGAATACGAAGGCTGTGGATCTGTATTCAAAATCAATCCTTGACATGACAGGCAGGCTGTCTTTTAACTATTTTCTTTCTCTTTTACCGCGGCATACGCAGTCAGGAACAAAAAATAGAGCTGGTTTCAGTCCCTTCTGAAGGAAAAAATGTTATGGGGATCTTTCGCCAGGGGATAATAAAACAGATGCAATACGTTTTCTGGAAGAAGATATTTTATAGGAATCTATAAATTTTCAAGATACCCTCTGATTTTGATCAGGTTTTTCGAATGAGCTCATTGTTTCGAACGATGTAGTTCCTATCTATATAAAGAAGCAATTCGCATGCAGACAATCCGTCAATCTCAGAAGCCTCTCTACTGGTAAGATTCCGTAAACGGCATTCAAGAAAAAGTTTGAATTTTTTCAACCGTACAAGCTGTCTTTTCTCCGCTTCCGATAAGCGACCCAATACACTTTTTCCTGCCAGTAGTTCCATATCCAGCGATTCAGTCATCTATTGCACAATCCTCCCAGCAGATTCCAGACGAGCCTGTTCCGACGAACAATCCATGACCGGTTCCTTGAAAAAAAGAACTGTTATGACGTAAAGCAATCCAATGCTCATCAGAAACATGGAGAATAGCATAATGGACTTCCGTTTTTTCCTGTGGTCATTTGCTATTCTGATGCTTGAAAAATGATTTCCCTGTTTTTTCGTCTGATTATTTTTATAGAAAAAACGGGCTCTTCCAGAGCGGGAAAGCCCCTCTCTGCCATCATTGAATCTGCTCTTTCTTCCACTTGACATGCTTTGTAATTCCTCACAGCCAGATAAAATAAGCAAAGCACAAATGGTTAAATCGCATCATTTCCCCATCCGGCAGCAGAGAGACAAAAGAGCTGAACTAAATCGATCACAACGGAATGAGTCAGCTGTAAAATAAAAAAGGCACTCTCTGCTGCATTTCCCCAAGAGGCACACCACATGCCTGAAAAAGTCATACGCACAGAGAGCGCCCGTGCAGGAGGGCGCGAACTCAAGAGCCTGACTTTTTCACATCTGGGAAAGTGGTGTTTTCTTGGGTGAAAGTCTGCTTAAGTTTACGTTATTTAATCATGTAAAAATAAAGTCTTCTTAAATGGGATTCATTCCTCCGGAATTAATCTTTGCATCTTAAATAGTATGTGTAATGTAACAATCACTTCCAGTTTTTTCAAGAGGCGGCTAAATCCGATATGAAAAAGAAAAATCTTTTGAAAAAAAGAGATTGATTGCTATATGCGAGAAAGAAAAACTTTTTGAGGGAAGGCTATTTCCTTCTCGCGCTCTTTCCTTTTCCAAACCTTTTTAGGTCATCTTTTCTCTTCGCAGGAAAAGATAAGAATAATGTTTTATACAGTTGTACAAAAGGCTATCCCAAGGAGGGAACAGTATTTGTAAACGGTACTTATTATGCGAGAAAGAAAAACCTTTTGAGGAAAGGTTCTTTCCTTCTCGCGCTCTTCCTTTTCCAAACCTTTTTGGGTCATCTTTTCCCTCAACGGGAAAAGATAAGAATAATTTTTTATACAGTTGTACAAGAGGCTATGCCCAAGGAGGAAACAGTATTTGTAAACGGTACTCTTATAAT
>CASERY010000165.1 GCA_949290385.1 uncultured bacterium
ATCCCATGCAATTTGAAACTTGTTTCTTTTCGGACAAGCACATTCGCTGGTTCCTCATCAGACGGCTTTTGCTTCCCACGCAGAGGATCAAATACGTTGCGGGAGAGCAAACGTACCAAAGGCGGCAGATAAGGAGGAGAAAAACTCTTTCTGTTAGAAACAGTTGTTTCTAACTCATCCCTTACAGTCTCCCCAAGTTCATTTTCATGGTATTCACGGGTGAATCCGTCCCGGGAAAGCACTTTTGCAAAGAAAAAAATTCCAACCCCGCACAGAACAAGAATCCCTATATACAAAAATTTTCTGTTCATTCGTATTCACCCTCCCCTTCCGTCGACGCCTCCCCCTCTTCCGGAATAAAACACAAAATACACAGAGTCCCATTCAAAAGCACTCCAGAAGGATCCTTTGCATGATTGGGCTTCACACTCAGACTCTTGATCATCAATTTCGGAGATTCCGTTGACAACGCTCGGAGAAATTCATAAAATCCCTTTACTTTGCACTCTGCAGAAAAAGTCCATTCCAGCAGCAATACCCTCTCTGCAATCTCACTGCGTTGCATATTTCCAGTGGAACGGATGGTTACAAGCGACTGAAATGCCGCTTTTTCCAGTCTTTCCCTGAACAGCTCCTCCGCACGGATCTAAGAATCATGCACTCCTTGAAAACGCCAGCGTTCCAACTGAACCAGGTTCCCCGCCTCTTCCGCATTGGAGGCTTTCATATGAGCAATATTCTGCTCCAGATATTCAATGCGCTTTCTCTCCTGGTCAAGAGATGCGTGAAGAAACGGCAGTCTGAAAGCACCGTAGTAAGCCCATACCCCTACAAGCAATATTCCCACACACAGAAACGGCAGGAAAACAGATGCCAGCACCGAAACTCCCTTCCGATTCATTTCACCCTCCTCTGTCTCTGGCGAAGATTTGCCTGATAAAGCACTCCGGTATCTGAAGCGGATCTCATCTTCTTCAGATTCACGACCTGAAAAAGGCCGGAATCATTCATCTTTTTATAAAGGCCCAGATCATCCTTTGAAGAATAAATCACCAAATCAAAAAGTTCGCCATTCTGTACCAGAGACGTAATCCACATATGTTCAGGAAGCCGTGCCGTAAGATCCTCTATAATCAGCAGCATTTCAGTTTCAGGCAGTTTGGCCTCTCGGAGCTTTTCCAGAATTACAGAATCTTCAGCAAGACGGCCTGCCTCATTCTGCAACGCATTGAATTCTTCATTCAATGCGCGTTTTTTCGCTCTTAAAGCGGAAAGTTCTGAACTGTATGCCAAATATTGTCCATAGAGAAAAACAAGGCAGATACAGCACAGTATAAACACGGCGGCTGTGGACAATATCTTCAGCATCCGATTTCTGCCTGGAATAAGTTCCCGGAGAATTTCACAGTTCACAGGATGGGCTTTCTCCACAGGATATTCTGCAAGGAATGACGCATTTTCCGGTGCATACAGGATCGCTGGAACAATCAGGTCACAAATCTGTTTCTTCTATTTTAGATTATCCAGCAGCTCTTGAAATGATTGCCTATCCATGGCATAGACAAGGTAATTTTCATGCCGGTTCCGGCTTTGGATGAATCCCCAGCAGATTTCGCTTATGGGTACAGGAAGAAGTGTCTCAAGCTTTGATTCCAGCGCAGCATAAAGGAGTTGTCCCCGAAGATGCTGTTTGAATTCGAATTCAAGAAGAATACTTTTGGAAATCTCGGCGGGGAAAATAATGCGTTCAAAACTGGAAGCGGCCTGCAGTCCCGACTGCAGCGGGCACGATGAGGCAATCCCGCTGGACAGAAAAAATTCCCCTGCTTCATTCTGCTTCAGAAATCCAACCGTCATTCAGCCTCGCCCCCCTGCACTTTTATTAATCAATAGAATACTTTCTATTTTCGACAAAAATAATTCATATAAATTATCTTTTCAAGTTGATTTCTATAAAAATAATGCAATCTATCAAAAATTTTCTTGATTTTTAAAAACAAACGCTATACTCTAAAAAGTAAACATATATCCTGTCTGTTCCAAGAAGACCTTTATGCCTTCTCTAAATACAGGAGGACAAAAATAACCATCCAGCCTTCAAGCCGAACATTCAATCAGGGAGGAACTATGATTCGATTCTATTTCTATTTTGTTCTTGCGCTCCTTTTTCTTTCCGTTTTCTCCATTCCTCTCTACAGTACCTCTTCAACGGCTCCGCAGGAAAAATTCACCATTTCTCCCGCTGCAACCGTGGATTTCGGAACCTACCCGGCTAATGAGGAAAAAAGACAGACCTTTATTCTGAAAAACACCAGTACTGAAAAGATGACCCTCGGAAAAATCCGAACGACCTGCGATTGCTCAGCCGCAGAAATCAGCAAAAAGATTCTTGCCCCTGGAGAAAGCACACAGATCACCGGTATTATTCATGCAGAATCAGTCATGGGGCCATATGCTAAAAATATTTATATTGAAAGTGATGCCGCACTCGGGAAAAACATCAAGCTCACCTTGAATGGGAATGCTGTTGCGTTACTAAAAGTTGAGCCTTCCAACTTCATCTATATG
>CASERY010000166.1 GCA_949290385.1 uncultured bacterium
ATATGCGGCAGGAGAGGCTCTGGTGCCATATGCTCTGGTGATTTCAGATGGAAAAGTTGTATGGAAAGGTATGCCTGCAGAAATTGATTCTGTGGTGCGGCGTCTGGATTCTGGAGATTTTTCCATGATGTCTCAGTAGAAAATTTCTGCTGCACGCAAAGATCTTCAGCGTGCAGTTCAGGCTGGTCTTCCGGACGTGATTCAGCGATGTGCAGATAAAATCCTTGAACTTCAACCCGGGGATTTGACTGCTGTCCAGGCAAAACTTTATGTTTTTGAAGGCAGCGGGAAAATGGAACAGGGACTGGATTTCCTGAAGCAGGAAATCCAAAAGTGTCCGGATTTGAGCACTCTCAGAATGTTGGCAATGGATGCGGCTTAGGCGGTGAACAATCGAAAAGCTTTTCAAGAAATCCTTCTTGAGTCAGACCAGTTTTTTAAGAAAAATATCCGGATCCGTGCCCGTATTTATTTTTATGCTGTAAGCAATGCACCTTTTGCCTGGCTGCCGTTTCCGGAAACACTGGAGATTGCTTCAGAATTGCGGGACGGAATGAAGGAACAGAAAAAAGGTTTTCAGGCTTTGGTCCTGGAATTTTCTGCACGGGCTGCTTATTTGAGCGGAAATTTGAAAGATGCGGCAGCATTTCAGAGTCAGGCCTGTGCGTTGCGGAAGGGATCTGATTTGGAAGTACCGGCTGAAGTCCTTCTTGATTATTACCGGAACTTGGAAAACTTGCAGCAGAAGCTGTAATTGTTCGGAGTGAAGAATGGTGATGGGAAGGAAAAATATTTCTGAGGATATTTTTCCTCATAGCTCATTTCCCGGGAATATGGACAGGGATTCCTGGCTGGATGGACATCTCATTTTCTTTGAAAATAAACTGTCTCTGTGGGGATTGTTCTTGGAATGCAAAGAGTTCTTGCTTTAACTGAGTTTCTGCAGAAATAAAAAAAAACGGAATGAAAGGAATACAGATGCATGACCGTTTTTTCAGAATAATTCATTTTTCCGATTCTCATGAACCGGCTCGCTTTGAAACTGCAAAATAGCTTCTGGACAAAAGAGCGATCGGACTTTTCAACAGCAAGGTGTGTCGAAGGGCTTTGCATAAACAGCATTTGACAGAGCTTGCTGTTAATTATATTCTGAGAGAGAAGCCTTCTGTGGCAGTTTTTACCGGAGACGCCACCAGCACAGGACAGCAGTCTGAGTTTGATCTAGCCTGGACTAAACTGGAGCCGCTGGTAAAATCGGGTATTCCTGTTGTATATGTACCAGGGAATCACGATGTGTACGTGAAAGATGCCGCCTGCAGGAAGGCTCTGGAGAATTTTTACTGGAAAATGTGGAATGGATCCCGAAATTTTTCCACAGAGCCGTTTTTGTTTAAACTGGGACCGCTTCGCTTTGCCGTGATTGACTCTGCGGTGCCATGCAGCTGTTTTTTTTCCAATGGAGTTATGTCCGCAGAAAGCACCGCTTTTCTGCAGAAGGAGGCAGCTGAACACACGGCAGGATCTCCATTGATTTATGTCGGACATTTTCCGCTTCATTGGAACCGTGTGCTGGAGGCCTGGCGTCATGGGCTGCGCAATGCAGATCAGGCTGTAGCGCTTCTGGAAAATCACCAGATTGATCTGTCTCTGTGCGGGCATATACACAAATCCATGAAGTGGCTTGATGCCCGGGGAAGAGGTGAGATTGTAGCTGTATCCGTATATCGTTCCGTCATAGTTGCAGATATCGTATACGATGCAGATAAAGATTATTTTGATGCTTCTTTTGTCAGACTAACCGAAAAAGTCCGGTAAAGCGGGAGAAGAACAACGTCCGAGCGTTGTTTATTCGCAGAGTATTAGAGATATAAAAACATCATTCATCATTGCGGAGCCGTGAGAAATAATTCTTTACTTTTCTATAATGTCAACCGGCATTGGCATTGTGGGTCTGCAGAAGATTTCATCTGGTGTTCCCAGAAGCAGTACTGCACCGACACGGTATCCCGGTGGAATTTCCAGCATTTTTCGAAGGGAACGGCTCCATTTGGCTGCATAAACACCGAATCCGCACCAGCAGCTGCCAAGGCCCATGGACTGTGCCTGGAGGTCCAGATAACTTAAAGCAATCCATGGGTCCGCATTCCTACAGGGGGCATTTGCCGGGGAAGAGGCAAATAGAACACAGGCGGCATTTCGAAAGATGAGATCTGCGCCTTTTTCAAAATCTTTTTCATATTTTCTGAAACTGGGGAAGAGCAATTTCAGAAGACATGTTTTTTGAAGGAAGCGAACAATTTTTCTGCTTTCTCTGTGTAACGCCTCCAGAGAATCTGGAGTATGAATGATGGTAAAATGCAGCCTATGGTCATTGCATCCGGTTGGCATGTAAGGCAACAGAGCTTTCAGTTTAGAGAGAGATTCCTCCTGAATAGGGGTATTCTTATAAAAGCGAATAGATCTTCTTTGTCTGATCATATTCATCAAGAATTCCGGATCTGGAACGGGGCCTTTCTTCAGACCGTTTTCTGCCGTGTATCCGTTGAAGGAGACTGCGCCTGCCGGACAGATGGCAAAGCAATGACCGCACTGGATACAGCTGGATATTCTGGATTGGATAAGAACTGCTTTCAGTTGTTTTAGTTCAATCATTTTAGCGGGGCATGTTCGGACACAGGCACCGCAGCCGTTGCATACTGCGCGGTTAAAAGATGGAATGGTTTTTGTTTTCACTTGAGTTTCTCCTGGATTCATACGTGCTGCAGATGAGGCATTTTCTCGTTTTTCAGCGAAGACTGATGCTGATTGTTTTTTATTTGGTACTTTTGGATTTTTGTGCCGTCAAATAAAATAAGAATAGCGGTACGAAATATTCCTGTCTCCAGCCTGGGACAAACGGGTTCGCTTCTCCTGAACAATAATGAATATAGCATGAGAGGAGCAGTCTTCAAGAGCTTTATCGGAGATGGGTGAATAGCGTCTATAGCTTTGGCAAATAGGATATTCGCAGGTATTTTGTATTTGTAACAGGCATTTTTTCGGGAAGGGGAGGAGGGGCTTCTGCGGAGAAGCAAAAGCGTGCAGCTCAAGGATTTGGAAAAGATTCCAAGGAAAGTTTATAAAAAACGTATAAAAGGAATATTTATATAAACAAATTTAAATATTGTTGATATGATATAAAATAAAATAGATTTTATTAATATGGATAAAGGAGTTATTGAATTTTGAGCTGGATTATTCATTTATTTTTTAGTATTTAAAAAGAAAAATAAATAAAAACAATTGAAATTTATAGATTTTTTGCTTATACTTAAAGAGAATCTCGCAGGGATAAGCTGTACCTATTGAAGCGTCCCATATTTTTTCAGGTGGGGTCTGCGTCTATTTTTGGGATTGGATTCTGGCTCTGAATACTAGAAAAAAGCGAGGGAAAATTTTACCATTTACTTTTTAGTTGACTTAGATCAAGGAGGCCGGCATTATGAAAAGTGTTTATGTAGGAAATCTCCCCTACTCAACCACAGAAGATGAACTCAAACAGTTGTTTTCGCCTTTCGGAGATGTTCATGGCGTAAAACTGATTATTGATCACGAGACAAACCGGCCTAAGGGATTTGGCTTCGTACAAATGAACGATGATGGCGCTGTTTCTGCAATCCAGGCATTGGATGGACAACAGTTTGGTGGAAGGCGTCTTCGTGCCAACGAGGCAAGAGAGAAAAGACACACGACAGGAAACAATGCTTATGCTTCAGCAGTTTCAATGGACAAGAATCGTGTAAATACCGTTCAAACGGAGGTCGGAAGTCCCGTAGCGGGATAAGAAGGGAATGTTGAAGACTTGTTTCCGGTTTTTTGTCCATAGAAATTCGAATCTGAAAAGATCGAAAAATACTTTGGATCCGGACTTTCGGGAATTTGCGGATTTTGGAATTTTCTTATAAAAGTTTTTTATCTGAATATTCAGATGAATTTTTGCAGAATGAATTGTTCCTGCGGAAAAATTCAGAATCGTATTTTTCTGATACTTAAAATTTGAAGAACTTGCAGCCATGAGAAGTCAGAAGCTGCAGGTTCTTTTTTTCAAAATACGGGAAATTCTACGAATCTGATTCAAAACCATTCGACAGACGCAGAAAAGAATGCTATATTACAGTACCTTTGGAATAAACAATTATAAAGTCAAAATCGGGAGAAGCTATGAATATCGTATTTGGTGGAGTCGATACTCTTTTCAGTCTTCTGTTTTCATGGGTGAAAGCGGTCTTTACAACCTGGGAAGTTTCTTTTCACATTCCAATGATTCTGGCTTTGATGGTTGTGTGCATTCTCCTGGGATTTTCTGCATTCATTTCAGCGGATATTGCAGAAAAGCGCATGCATAAAACACCTCTTTATATGGTACTTGGTTTTTTCTTCCCGGTTATTTAGCCTCTCTGCCTTTACTACAAGCTGTCGGATGAACATGCCAAAGCTCAGACTATGTTTGAGGAAAAACAGCAGGAAAAGAAGACTTTTGTTCCTCACAAGGTTCCGAAAAGAGTTGGCATTCAGTTTAAAACTCAGGAAGAACTTGATGAGGCAGCCAGAAAGACCGCAGAAAATGCTGAACTTTACAGGCAGGCTGCAGAGCAGGCTGCTCTGCAGGGAAAAACAAGCAAGTATACGACCATGCTGAATCCACAGCAGCACCTTGAAGAAAAACAGGGTGTTCTTCCACCTGAAATTGATCCATCTGCAGCAATCAATATGGATTATCTGAAAAAGATTGCGGTCAACAGCAACGGAACTGCTGCAGGTCCCTTCATTTTTACACTGGATGATGGTTCTGAGCTGACTGTCCTTAGAATTCTGAATCCGTTGCCGGAAGTGGTTGCCTTGGAATTGCCTTCTTCCAATGATGTGAAGGATGTTGAACGGATCCGTCTTCCCTACAGCCGAATACATTCTGTACGTCTTGCGGCATAATATTTTTTTCCCAGTAGGAGAAGGTCGCTGGCAGGGAAAACATTCTCCACTTGAATGAAAAAGTTCATAAAGACTCATTTATTTTATAGAAACAGGAACAAGCATGTTTAAAGCAGTATCAGGACAATCGGACTTCCCGAAAATCGAGGAAGCCAATTTGAAGTTTTGGCAGGAACACGATACGTTCCGCAAATCAGTTCAGAATCGCAAAGGTAATCCGGAATATATTTTTTACGACGGACCTCCGTTTGCAACCGGTCTGCCGCATTATGGCCATTTGCTGGCTGGAACGATTAAAGATGTGATTCCCCGTTATCAAACGATGCTGGGAAAATACTGCGAGCGTACCTTCGGATGGGACTGCCATGGTCTTCCAGTTGAATATGAGATGGAGAAGGAACTGAAGCTTTCAGGTAAGAAGGAAATCGAAAATTACGGCATCGACAAGTTTAATGAGGCATGCCGCGGGATTGTTCTGCGTTATACTGCTGAATGGGAATCCATTGTAAACCGTATGGGCCGCTGGGTCGATTTCCGGCATGGATATCGGACAATGGATACCAAATATATGGAATCCATCTGGTGGGTCTTCAAACAGCTTTGGAACAAGGGGCTGATTTATGAAGGCTATAAGATTCTTCCCTATTGTGCACGCTGTTCGACTCCGCTTTCCAACTTTGAAGCGAATCAGGGATATCAGGAAGTTACAGACAATTGTGTAACGATCCGTTTCAAAGTCATTGGCCAGGAGAATACCTATATTCTGGCATGGACAACAACCCCTTGGACTTTGCCTTCCAATACAGCTCTGGCAATGGGGCCAGATATCGATTACGTCAAAGTCAAGGATGGTGATGAATACTATGTCATGGCGGAGGCAAGACTGTCCGCCTATTACAAGAAGGATCAAATGCCTGAAATTGTGAGCCGCTTCAAGGGTTCAGAATGGAAGGATGTTCGGTATGAGCCCTTGTTCCCGTATTTTGCCAGCCTGGCGGAAAAGGGAGCGTTCCGTGTAATCTGTGCAGATTATGTCAGTACAGAAGATGGTACAGGTATCGTTCACATAGCTCCAGGATTTGGAGAAGAGGACAATGCCGTGGGGAAAGCCAATGGTATCCCGGAAGTCTGTCCGATTGACGCTGAGTGTCGTTTTACAAAAGAAATCCCTGATTATGAAGGTGTTTTTGTAAAAGATGCCGATGCCGCAATTATGCAGCGTCTAAAAGATGAGCGCAAACTGGTACAGAAAGGCAAGATCAAGCACAGCTATCCGCATTGCTGGCGTGATGATTCTCCTCTGATTTATAAGGCGGTATCCACATGGTTCGTAAAAATCGATCCCATTAAGGATGCTATGATCCGGGCTAATTCTGAAATGACCTGGGTGCCTGAGCATATTAAGAACGGCCGTTTCGGAAAGTGGCTTGAAAATGCCAGAGACTGGGCTATCAGCCGGAACCGTTACTGGGGATGCCCGCTGCCGATCTGGCGCAATGAGGAAACCGGGGAAACGGTTTGTGTGGGTTCTGTGGCTGAACTGGAGGAACTTACCGGAACAAAGGTTACAGATATTCATAAACACTTCGTGGATAAACTGACCATCCGGACATCTAAAGGAACGATTCTGCATCGCGTACCTGAAGTTCTGGACTGCTGGTTTGAAAGCGGTTCCATGCCTTATGCCCAGAAACATTACCCCTTCGAGGACAAGGAGCATTTTGAAAGCGTATTTCCTGCAGACTTTATTGCAGAGGGATTGGATCAGACTCGTGGATGGTTCTATACGTTGACAGTGCTTGCATCTGCACTTTTTGGAAAGCCTGCAGCAAAGCATGTTGTGGTAAATGGTCTGGTTCTGGCTGAAAACGGACAGAAAATGTCAAAACGTCTGAGAAATTATCCGGATCCTCTTCAGATTGTGAATACATACGGGGCGGATGCCTTGCGTCTGTTTCTGCTGGGATCTCCGGTGGTTCGTGCGGAAGACTTGAAATTTTCAGAGGAAGGTGTCAAAGAAGTTGTCCGGTCAGTGATTCTTCCTATCTGGAACTCCTTCAGTTTCTTTATGACATATGCAAATCTGGACCATTGGACTCCGGAAGCAGGACCCCTGAAAGCTCCGGAAAATCCGGAGAATCCGCTTGACCGCTGGATTCTTTCTGCTCTGGCGGACATGGTTGCAGAAGTTCGCAGTGCCATGGATGCCTACCAGCTTCAGAAGGCTGCTAACAGTTTTGAGGCTTTTGTTGAAAATTTGACCAACTGGTATATCCGCAGTAGCCGCCGTCGTTTCTGGAAAAGTCAGAATGACACAGACAAGAAGGAAGCTTACAGTACTTTATATTATGTGCTGATTACATTCTGCAAAGCGGCTGCACCGTTTATTCCTTATATAACGGAAGAAATTTACAGATCGCTTCGTACGGAAAGCATGCCAGAGTCTGTACATCTTTGTGATTATCCGGAGGCAGAGACCTGGCGCCGGGATAAATATCTGGAAAAACAGATGGATCTGGCGAAGCGCGCAGTATCCTTGGGACGTTTTCTGAGAACTCAGCGTTCCCTGAAAGTTCGTCAGCCGCTGCAGCGTGCAATTCTTGTCTCCATGGATCCGGAAGCTCGGAAAATGTTAAGCGAAACGTCCGACATCATTTCTGAAGAGCTGAATGTGAAAAAGGTGGAAATTCAGGAAAATGAAGAATAGCTTGTTCATCTTTCCGCCAAAGCAAACTTCAAAGTTCTGGGCGCTAAGCTCGGTCCTAAAATGAAGGAAGCAGCCGCTGAAATTGCAAAACTTTCAGGGTCAGTTGTTGCCTCATTGATGGCAGGAGGAACATATACACTGAATCTTCCTTCCGGAGGCTCTGTGGATCTTACAGACAAGGATATTACTGTGGTCCGTTAGGAAAAACCCGGTATCTGTGTTGCTACAGATAATACAATTACCATTGCATTGGATACAGAGTTGAATGATGAGCTCATAGCAGAGGGATATGCCCGTGAACTGGTGAGCAAAGTTCAGACAATGCGCAAAGAAAAGGATTTCCAGGTTTCCGATTCCATTGTGATTCATCTGACGGCGGAAAAGGCCTCATTGCTGGAGGCTGTAAAAGCCCATGAATCCTATATTTGTACTGAAACTCAGGCGAAGTGCATTCAGGGGAAGGTATAGAAAGACGGAGACAGTCTGATAACAGACCTGAACGGTATGAATTGCAGCATTGAAATTGAAAAAATCTAAAATTCTTTCTGTCTCTGAAGATCGGAGCCTGAAGACGGATGGATGTTTTCAGACGGAAAGAGAAAGCTGTTGTGGTGAGATATGAAACGAGTATTAACAGGTATTCAGCCCTCAGGAATTTTGCATATTGGGAATTACTTCGGAGCAATTAAGTCGTCTGTTGAGTTGCAGAATGTGGCAGACGAAGCGTTTTTATTCATTGCAGATTTTCATTCGCTAACTGTGAACCCGAAACCAGAGGATCTGCGGGAACGGGTGAAACGGGTAGCACTGGATTATCTGGCATGCGGACTGGATCCGGAGAAATCTAATTTTTTCAGACAATCCGATATCCCTGAAGTTTGTGAGCTTACTTGGATTCTGAACTGTGTTACAGGAACAGGTCTTCTGGAAAGAGCCCACAGTTACAAGGATAAAATAGCGAAAGGATTTTCTCCGAATAATGGACTGTTTTCTTATCCGGTTTTGATGGCGTCGGATATATTGATTTACAAATCGACTCTGGTTCCTGTAGGTAAGGATCAGAAACAGCATCTGGAGATGACTCGGGATATTGCCATCAAATTCAATCAGATGTATAAGGAAATATTTGTATTGCCAGAAGGTTATATCAGTGAAAATGTGGCAGTTATTCCGGGAACGGATGGACAGAAAATGTCTAAGAGCTACAATAACACTATTGAAATCTTTGGTGATGAGAAGATGATCCGTAAAAAATTCATGTCTATCCAGACTGATTCAAAAGGTCTGGAAGAACCTAAGGATCCAGATCACTGCAATATATTTGCCTTGTATAAACTCTTTGCTACTCCAGCTCAACAGGAGGAGATGGCCGCCCGCTATCGCGCAGGCAATTATGGCTATGGTCATGCCAAACAGGCTCTGTTTGAAGCATACATGGACTTTTTTGCACCTATGCGAAAACGCAGAGCTGAGCTGGAAAAAGATCCTGGATACATTGAAAGTGTTCTTAAGAAAGGTGCGGAGAAGGCGAGGGCTCTTGCTCAGCAGACAATGGTGGAAGTACGGGAAGCCGTTGGAATTCGCTAAAGAAGTTGTTGATTGGGTGAAAAAACAAACCGGAAACAGGCTGAAAAAGCTGTTTCCGGTTTTTGTGTTTCAGGATTATTCAAAGGTGCGCAGAGAGAAATCATTCAGAAGAACAGAGAGATTTATTCTTCAAACTGGTATCCTCTCCGAATAGCCTGATCCCGTGTTGTCTGAAGAAGAAGGCTTTCCAGATTGTCGGCTTCGGTATCCTGTTTTTGTTTTTCGATTTCCTGCGTAATAAATTCCTTTTGCTTCTGAAGAAGGGTGTCCAGTTCCTGCATGAGTTTTTTCCTTTGCTCTACCTTGTTCTGAAGATAATTTTTCTTTTCTTCATCGGACATGTTTTTCATGGCATCAGGCAGATCTTCCTGGTTGACGGAACGGATATCGAAATCATCGGATTCAGCGGCGGATACAAGATCCCAGGAAGAGGTACTTTCCTGATAATGGTCTGATGTTTTGAGCGAAAAGCGTGAATTGACCGCTGAAGTATTCATTTGAAAAGTATTGGAATCCTGTGCCGCCTGACGTTTCAGGGCATCCTCTGCCAGAGACCCGTAGGGAACTGCGGAAAGATTGAGTTGTTCGTTAAGGTCCATAATTTTTTGATCATACGGAGTTTTGATGTCTGGAATCAGTTCATTGTGATCCAGCTGAAGGAATTTGCCTTCCGAAATGGAGGCAGCTTTTTTCCAGTCATCGGCAGGGCCCCAGTTTCCGCAGAGAATGGTATTGACAGTCACGTGTTTCTGATTGGCTTTTCTGCAGGCGTCTTCGTATGACACGCTTCCCTGCGTGAAGGGTTCATTGCCGGCAATATAGATAATTTTCAAATCCTTTGGCCCGCTTGACCATTTAAGCTGATCGAGCGCAGTCATGAGTGCCTGACCACAGTATTCGCTTCCTCCGCAGCAGTTGAGCGCAAAGAGTTTTTCTGAAATAATATCCAGATCGGTGGTGAAAGGAGACAGTTGCTGGATGTATCCGCTGTCATCATGCAGTCTTGCATCACCATAATGATAAAGGGCAATTTCAATCCGGGGCATTTGACCGTCGATTCTTGCCTTGGAGCAGTCCGTGACAACGCTCCAGAGAAAAGTTCTTGCCTGGTTGATCAAACCTTCCATGGAACCGGAATTATCGAGAAGAATGGCTATTTGAATTTTAGGCTGGCCGGTAGAATTTTTTTCCTGAGAATTTGTCGGATTCTGCTTCGGTAGCGGTTGTATTATGATCTGCGTGTTTTCTGGTGCCGTAAGAACAACCTGAAGAGATGAGGCAGGAGACGATGATGAATCCGTCTCAGAAGTCGCCGGAGATTCAGCAATTTTTGTCCCTGCGAAGGCCGCACATGCAGTCAGTACAGGAATGGCGGTGAGCATGGAAATCAATGCGGTTTTCTTTTGTGTCATTGTCATATCAGAGTCTCCTTTATATTCAATTTGATTAGTGGATAAGGGAAATGTTTATATGCAGATTCCTGCGTGTCCTATCTGTAAAGACGACAGAAAAGGTTTCATTCTTTGGAAAAAGGAAGTACTTTTTTCAATTTGAGGATTGTTTTTTCTGCAATCCTTTCTATAGTTGAATGTCAGAAAAAATTTTTCGGGGAATTTTATTGATCCTAAATATCCAGAACACTACGAGGGAAAAAATGCTTCAGTTGGCGTCTCCGTTCAGCAGCGGTGCAGTCTTCCAGAGAAACAAAAGAACTGCTCTCTGGGGTACCGCAGCATCCAGAAATAGAATTCAGGTTTCTTTTGCCGGAAATACTTCCTATGTAAAAGCAAATGCGGCAGGAAAATTTCTTCTTTATCTTCCTCCGAAAGAGGCGGGAGGCCCCTATAGTTTGCAGGTGAAGAATCTGGACAGCGGAGAAGAACTTGTTCTTCAGGATATTTTAATTGGAGAGGTCTTTCTAGCATCCGGACAATCCAATATGCAGTATCTCCTGAAGGGCGGCTGGAGTCCTTCGGATGCAGCGTATGAAAGAATCCCCCAGCATGAGGAATTTTTAAAGAAACTTTCTGAAATTCCTGCAGATAGACTCCGCTTCCTGGAAATTCCAAGAGAAGCGTCCGGTGTGACAGAAGACTCTTTTCATGCAAGCTGGAAAAACGGACTGGATGAAGAGGCGTTATCCACCTTTTCTGCTGTTGCCCTCTGGTTTGCGATCAAACTGATCAAAGAGTTGAACGTTCCTGTGGGAATGATTGGATCCTACTGGGGCGGGACTATTGCGGAAGCCTGGATTAGCCGTGAAAAACTGCTTGAAAATCCGCAAGATGCTAAATTGGTAGAAACCGTGGAAGAATCATATTATGATTTTTCCAATTTTGGTGGTGAAAAGGATCAGTCAGCGCTCGGATATCCTCCTGTTTCAGTGTGTGAAAAATATTTCAAAAAAGATCCTGGAATTTCTGATTTTGCCAAGAACTGGGCGCAGGAGCCGTTGTCTCCTGAATGGAAACCATATTCAATGCCTAGTCTGTGGACCGCTGAAAAATTAGCTGGAAACGGAGCTTTCTGGGTACGCTGTGATGTCAAGATTCCGGAATCCTGGGCTGGACGGAATCTGTTGCTCCATTTGGGGCCGGTTGATAAACAGGATATCAGTTTCTTCAACGGCATATAGATTGGACACACCGGCAAGGAATACGAATGTGGATTCTGGGATACTCCACGAACCTACAGAATTCCTGCTTCAATTGTAAAGGCAGGAAAGATTAATACTGTGGCAATCCGGGGATATTCTTTTATTTACGGAGGTGGTTTTTCCGGAAGAATAGAAGATTACTCCATTGTTCCGGAAGACGGACTGGATCAAGCTGTTATCCTGAATGAACGCTGGTATTATCGAGTGGAGCTTGATTTGGGATATGTTGCACCCATCCCGTTCTGGTACGGTCCTGGGAACCAGAATACGCCTTCGATCCTGTTTAAAAGCATGATTGCTCCGCTGATTCCGTACACCCTGGGGGGGATTATCTGGTATCAGGGAGAATCCAATGGAAAACGAGTGGACTGGGCTATTCATTACAGAGATTTAATGAAGTCGCTCATTTCAGACTGGCGTCTGCGTTTTTCCAGCGGAGTGATTCCTTTTATACAGGTCCAGATTGCAGGATACCAGAAAAAAGCATCCTATGATGAAAAATGCTGCTGGGCCTATATTCGGGACAGTCAGGAAAAGGTATGCAATGATTTGCCGTCTGTGAGTCTGATTTCGGCTGTAGATCTTGGGGAAGAGGCGGATATTCATCCTCATGACAAGAAAAATGTGGGATTCCGTCTTGCCTGTCATGCATTGACTCGTTACTTCGGCGTTGACCGTTCGGAAACTGGAGAACATCCTGTTGTAAGCAGTATTCGCTTCTGTGGCGATACGATCCGGCTTCAGATAAAACAGGCATCAGGACTTCATGCTGAGGGCGGGGATGTTGTCAGAGGGTTTGTCGTTTCAGGAGGTGATCGCAAATTTTATGAGGCGCAAGCCAGAATTGAAAATGCGGAAATTGTACTGAAGTGTCCACAGGTGGCGCAGCCTGAGGCCGTGCGTTATGCGTGGGCGTTAAATCCGGATGCAAATGTTTATAACGAATTCCACATGCCGCTTCTGCCTTTCCGCAGCGATGACTGGGACTGCTGAAATCTAGGAAGCAGCCTCTGAAATATGGCTGATTAGGCCGTTTTCATATTCCTGAAGCACACGGGAAGGAATGGGACAGTTATCGAAATATTGGAATAAGAACATTGATCCAAGGCATTCTGAGTGAAAGTATTGGCTACTTTTCTTCAGAATGCCTTTACCTATGTTTAGATTCAGAAAAAAATAAAATGCTGTTCTCCAGAAGACGACTGAAATCAAGAGGATGGTAAAACTCTTTAACAGATGAACTCCTGCATAATATTGCTTGCAATCCTCTCTGTTCAGCACTTTTCAGCCGGTTGATGTTGACAAGGCTACTGCATGAAAACGGTATGAAAGAATTGAAGAAAATCTTTTGCCTGCATGGAAATTCAGCTTGGTTCTGGCAGCTATCCTTTTGTAAACATTCGATTTCCCCGGGAAAAAACTTATTCCCAGTCGCCAGTTCGTTTTTAAGATATTATTTTAAAAAACGGGATTGCTGCGGCAAAGGCCTGTACTTTTGCATCCACGGCATTGCCTGCTTCTTCCTGGCTGCGCAGAAAGGCGTCCAGATGAGATGGATGAACACGGAACGTTTCAATAAATTCTGTTTCATCAAAATCGGTTTTCAATTCGCCCTGAGCAAATTCATCCACAGTTACAAGAACCTGCAGAATATATTCTGAAGAAAGGCCTGGGGAATTATAAGCCTTGCAGGAGCATTCCTTGACAATTCCCTGATATCCTGTTTCCTCCCGGAGTTCCCGGATGGCTGCTTCGGCTGGATCTTCTCCATTTTCAATGAGCCCTGCCGGGAATTCAATGACTGGGCGTCCGACAGGCGGGCGGAATTGTCTGACCAGAATCAGATCTCCGGATGGCAAAAGCTTCGTGATCATCATGACTGCTCCGCAGGAGTTTTTCCTGCCGACAGATTCCCATTTACGCGGAATTCCATGGGCATCCGTATAGGAAATTTCTTCCAAATGCAGCCAGTTTCCTTCTGCAATTTTTTTCAGACTCTCAATTGTACTCATTCGCATTTTCCTTCCTGCAAAGACAAAAGATGTGAAAAAATCAAAAAAATTGCGGGCATTGTCTTGAAAAAGAGATGCCGGCAGAGTACAATATAGCACAGTTTGATTCAGATTTCGTATCAGCTTCTGCTTTTTTTCGTTTTTTACACGAAATACAAGAGAAAATATTTCTTCTGATCCCGAATACAATTTCCGTTTTCCCTTTTGCACTCGGATAAAATGTATTTGTCTTGCCCGGAGATCGTTACCTTTGAAAATAATTGCATTAACTGGCGGCATTGGATGCGGAAAATCCACTGTCTCCCGGATATTTCATGACCTGTGTCACTGGAAAATCATTGACGCTGACAGAATATGTCATGAATTGTATGAACAAAAAAATGTGAAACTCTCAGATGCTCTGACTTGTCGGTGGGGCAGGGGGATCCTCAATGAGGACGGCTGTTTTCTACGCAGTGAAATCGCACGGATTGTGTTTGAGGACAGAGCAGAACTGGACTTTTTGAACAGGGTGCTTCATCCGCTGATCTTTGACGAGGTGAAGAAACAGTGTGTTCAGGCAGAAAAAGAATCCGTTTCTATGGTTGTCCTGGATGCTCCCCTGTTATATGAATGTTCCTGGAACAGCGCTGCAGATAAAGTAATTGCAGTCTGGGCTCCGTTTAAACTGCAGTATGAAAGACTGCTGGAGCGGGGATGGAATGAAAAACATATTCTTGCTCGTCTTCAGTCTCAGATGTCCGCAGATGAAAAAATGAGCCGTGCAGATTATGCGCTGATTAACAGCGGGTCTATGGATTTTCTGAAAGAACAAGTCCTGAGTCTTGTTCAGCATCTGGAAACTTCATTTTTATCGGAATAAAATTATTTTTCAATACTATATTACACCCCTTTGAAGAATTGAGGTCACTATGGAAAAAGACGCTTCTAAACCAGAAGGCGCGCCTAAAATGGAACGTCGCGGAAGACCCCCTAAAAAAATAGAATCCATTGCCCGCAAAGCTCAGCGGGAACAGGAATATCTCGAAAGTTTGAAGGATCCGGAAACCGTTGTACCTCCGGGTCCCGCTCAGGATGCTTCTGCTGATATGCCAATCCATGAATCCATGATTTCTCCATCTGCAACGGCATCAGGAGCCGGGATGGAGGACCATTCCGGTATGGCAAGTTACCATTCAGAGATGGATGAAAAACCTGATTATGACAAAGTACAGCCGGAACCGGCAATTAAAGTAGTTCGAACCATGTCTCTGAAACGTAGACGTGCAGCGGCTCCTGTCGGTGAAAATGAACAGCCTTCCGGGATTCGCGCAGACCAGATTGTTGTATCGGAGGAATCTGCTTCAGGTGGAACTTCCTATGAGGGCTTGCCCGTAGATGAGGAGGGGGGCAGCTATACGCCTCCGCCTGAACCCGTAACTGCAGCACAGGCTGTTACGGAAAGCAGCAGCGCAAACCTGGAGTCACGGGAAATTGAGGATGAGGACGGAACCATTTATGAAGTGAGAAATGTTCCTTCAGATTCTTCTTCCCGGGAAATGGTTCCTTCTCGTTCGAACCCCGGATCCTATTCATCTCCGGATACACGAGATTTGGAACAGGACGTTTATGAACGTCTTCAGCAACGTTCTTCTGCAGCCATTAGTCATACTAACGGTAATAACAACGGCGGTTTTTATAACAACAACAATAATAATAATAACAATAATTACAATAACAACAATGCCGCTGCCGCCGGCAACAACAACGGCAGCAACCGTGGAAATAATGACCGCAATTATAACCGGTCCGGCAGAGATATGCGCTTCAGTCGCGGAAACAATGACCGCAATAACAACAATTTCAACGGAAACCGGAACGGCCGTAATGGCGGTGGAAATAACGGAAACAATAACAACGGCAATGGTGGCCAGCGACGCCGTTTCCAGTCTCAGAACAACAATGGAAACAACGGGAATGCTGCCGCAATGCAGAGCCGTTATGAAGAGGAATATGGTCCGGTTGTCAATCAAAGCGGCAATGATTACCGAAGACTTCCACAGCCGAAGAATCACCATAACAGCAATTTGCAGACAGTCGCTGTTTCTTCAGGCAATCCGGAGAATTCCTCTTCTGCCACAGGATCAGGCGATAATGCGGTACAGGTTCCCAGCCTGAATATTTCTGACCTCCAGGAAAAATCCATGGCAGAACTCTCTGAAATGGCCAGAACAATGGGTATTGAAGGAGTCGGCGCTCTGGAAAAATCAAAACTTGTATTTGAAATTCTCCGTGCCAATTCTGAGAAAAATGGAATCATGTATGGAAGCGGTTATCTGGAAGTGCTTCCGGATGGTTTTGGATTCCTGCGTTCTCCTGCCTATAGTTACATGCCGTCTTCCGAGGATATCTATTTAAGTCCGTCCCAGATCCGCCGTTTTTCTGTCAAGACCGGGGACTTCATTGCGGGACAGATTCGACCTCCATTGGATAAGGAACGCTTTTTTGCTATGCTGAAAGTGGAATCCATCAATCATGAATCTCCGGAAAAGAAAAAGGCGATTATTCCCTTCAGCAATCTGACTCCGTATTTTCCGACGAAACGTCTTTTGCTTGAGACGGATCCGGATGAAATATCTACACGGGTAGTGGATCTTGTAACACCTATCGGCCTGGGGCAGCGCGGATTGATCGTAGCTCCCCCGCGGACTGGTAAAACAGTGCTGATGCAGAAAATGGCCAATTCCATTATCAAAAATAATCCGGAAGTAACTCTGATTATCCTGCTGATAGATGAACGGCCTGAAGAAGTCACAGATATGAAGAACTGTGTAAGCGAGCACGCCGAAGTCGTCAGTTCCACGTTTGATGAACCGCCTGAACGCCATGTGCAGATCGCCGAAATGGTAATCGAAAAAGCAAAACGTCTGGTGGAGTATAAAAAAGATGTAGTCATACTTCTGGATTCCATTACCCGTCTTGCCCGTGCTTATAATACCCTGCAGCCGCACAGCGGAAAAATTCTTTCCGGCGGTGTGGATGCGAACGCTCTTCACAAACCGAAACGCTTTTTCGGTGCAGCACGCAATATCGAAAATCACGGAAGTCTTACCATTATTGCCACCGCTCTGGTAGACACGGGAAGTAAAATGGATGAGGTGATTTTTGAGGAGTTCAAAGGAACCGGAAATATGGAACTTCATCTGGACCGCCGGCTCGTGGACAAGCGTGTTTATCCAGCTATTAACATGGAGGCCAGCGGAACCCGCAAAGAAGAACTGCTTCTGCATCCGGATGAACTTCAAAGAATGTGGACATTGCGGAAAGCTATGAATGGAGTTCCGCCAGTAGAAGCTATGGAGCTGATCATTACAAAGCTCAAAAAAATGAAGACAAATGCAGAATTCCTGATGACACTTCAGATTTAATGTGCTATATTAAGACGCGGTTCATCCGGCAAAATGCTGGAATCGGGCGAAAACACGGCAACTGCTGTATATATTCTTCTGCACGGAAGAACGGCCAGAACCGCTTGCAGCACGACTGCTTAAGTTATATCTTAGTCTGTACTGAAAAAATGGAAGAATAATCAGGAGAGCTTTCCAATGGGAAAAATCTTTTCTGCTTTTATTTATGTACTGCTGCTGATTATCTGTGTCTTTTCGGCGATTCTTGTGTTCCCGGCCTATCGCAAGTATGTGAATACGACCGTGGAAGTGTCGGAACTTACGGAAAGACTGGATCGCAAAAAAGCAGAATGTTTAGCTTTGCAGCAGGAAATTCATGATCTGGAGCATCGTGCCAGTGCCACGGAAAAAGTGGCAAGGGAGCGTTTCCGCTTATGCCGTGAAGGTGAGCAAATCTACATTTATACGGAATGATCTGCCGGGAATGCAGGGAGTAATTCACACTGGAATATGAAAGATTCTGGATGAGTCGTCTGCATGACCGGTGTCTGAAAACTGGATCCGCCAGTCAGAATGATCTGAGAGTAATGAGTTGATTGCAGGTAAACAAAGAGATATGGAAAGAAAAGATTACTTGTGTGATGAAGCATTGGTGCCGTGTCTTGATGCACTCCGTACCCGAAAGGATGCTGTGCTTCTGGTTCCTACTGAAACCGTTTATGGTTTGGTCTGTGATTTTTCCTCCGAAGCAGGCAGGGAAAAAATCTATGCGTTAAAAAAGCGCCCAAAAAATAAACAACTTGCGGCATTTATGCCGAATCTGAAAGCTGTTGAACCGTTCGTTCCAGAGATACCTTGTACTGCAGAAAAAATTGCCAGAGCATTTTGTCCAGGTCCGGTAACGCTTGTAATACCCGGCGCGGATGGGAGTACTTTTGGATTCCGCATCCCGGATCATCCATTTCTGTTGTCACTTTTGAAAGCATATGGGAAGCCCCTGGCATCGACCAGTGCAAATCTCTCAGGAACACCGGCGGCACTTTCTGTTGAGGAAGCGGTTTCCTCTCTTGCAGGGAGTCCGGACGTGATCGTTAACGGTGGAAAAATTCCGACAGGTTCACAGGCTTCCACCGTAATTCAGATTTTTGCAGATGAAAGCTGGAAGATTTTAAGGATGGGGCCTGTTACAGAAATAGAAATTCGTGATGTTGTTGGATAAAGTCCTTTTCCTGAATCCAGATGGTTGTGAAAAGTTGATATTTTTAAGGTTTTTGTTTAGCAAAACAGCAAAGTTGCGCTACATTATTAGAGATGCCTTTTTGGCCGATTTTAGATACAGGAGATTCATGGCATGAGATTGAACATAAAAAAGGTTCTGATGGCTGCGGTATTAAGCTGTGCCGCTGTTTCCCCGGTATTTGCACAGAATGATGGAACTGTTTCAGGGGCTGCATCTCAACAGTCTCAAGTGAATTTTATCCGTTATTATGAGCAGCTTCTGAGCAATATGAACGCCTAGCTTAAACAGTTACAGGATCAGAATGCTGTGCTGGAGTCTAAAATCGCCCAGCTTGAACGTGGTCTGGAAGCTGCCAATCAGGAAAATGCCGCGTTGAAAAAAGAAGTGGAAAATCTGCGAAAAGCGCTTGCACAGGAATCCAGCACCCGGGATGATCAGATGAAGAAAGTTATTTAGAATATTGATAAACTGGCTCAAAACACAGGCAGCAGTTTTGTTTCGACCGGTGGGAATAAACTGGAACCGTTAGAATATGAGGAATATGTTGTGCAGTAGGGGGCAACCTTGAGTGCAATATCCAAGGCTTATAATGTGACGGTGCAGGATATCAAAACGGCAAATGGCTTGAAAAGCGATCAGATTCGTGTTGGCCAGGTTCTGCTGATCCCGATAAAGTGAATGAGCGGAGATTGCACGTTTATTTTCACACGAAAGAAATGCACAATCGCTGGTTTGTTATTTTTGTTATTTAAGAGGCATTATGTTCCTTTCCGGGACTGTTTTTATAGATTTTGTACCAACCTTGAATTTGGGGATCTGACAATTTGAACAGCAGCAATATCGCCATTCAAAATCCCAGCAGTTTTTCAGGACGTCTGTTTCCTGTAGCTGCGACTCATTTTGTTTCCGTTTTTAATGAAAATGCATTCAGAGTGCTGTTGTTGAGCCTTGCCTTTTAGGGAGGATCAAACAGTTTTGGAAATAAACTCTACGTGCTTTCTTTGGCATTTGCCTGCATTCTGCCGTATGTTGTCTTCTGTTTCCCTGCGGGGTTTTTGACAGACAGACTGCCGAAACGGTATATTCTGATTATGTCCATGATTATGGATGCGATTCTGCTTGGGCTTGGACTGTTTTTCCTGAAAAATTTAAACCAGTTCGGATGGTAGCCTTTAATCCTTACCGGATTCTGTCAAATTGGCGTCATGGTTTTTTATTTTCCTGCTTTGTACGCCATGCTGCCTGAAATGTTTTCAGAAAGCAGACTGCAGAAGGCGAATGGATGGATTGGGGGAGTTACATTTATCGGGTCTGTCAGCGGGGCTATTGCCGGGACTGTTTTAGTGTCGAGAAATGGAAATAATCTGGACAGCGCCTGCTGGCTTTTCGGTATTTTCTCCTTAATTGGAATTTACGGAGCGGTCAAGATTCCTCCTGTCATTTCGCTTGTCCTCAAAAAGAAAGAACTGCTATATCCGTACAAGACGACCTTAAAGAGAGCTTTTTACGAATTGACATGTACCCCTTCCAGACTGCTGGCTGTTCTTGGTGATAATTTTTTCCTCGCCATGGGTGCCGCTCTGCTACTTCTATTGATTCCTTTTGCCAGAATGGATGACCAGGGGCCTGGATCCTTTATGGATGTGGTACTGCTTCAGGCGTAGCCGGTATTCGGCATTGCTCTGGGCTGTGTGGTGGCGGGTTTGGCCGGCTGGCGGAAAATAGAGCTTGGATTGGTTCCATTTGGCGCTGCTGGGGTGGCTGTTTCCCTGCTGTTTGCTGCTACAAGAACGGCTGCGCCTGCAGAGGTGCATTTGATGATACCCTACTAGATGGATGTTAGTTTTCCTGTTCATTCATCTACCATGTGCTGGTTGTTTCTGGCAGGTTTCAGTGGCGGATTGTTTATGATTCCGCTGAGAGCGTATTATCAGCTCCGTTTTAATCCGGAAGCCCGGGGATGTGCACTGGCTTTGAACAATGTGTTTCAGCAGATTATGATTGTGTTGATTGACACGGTTTTGTGCATGTTCTGTGCAAACTTTATGCCGACCTTGCAGGAATCTGGAAGAATGCCTGATTTCCTGATGAAGATAGCAGCTTATGTGCCCTCTATATCAGCACAGAATCTAATTATTTCTCTTGGAATAGCAACACTGCTGGTTACGCTGTTGACTATGTGGATGCTTCCGGATTTCTGTCTGCGTTTTATTGTAATAACATTGAGCCATACGGTATATAGGATCCGGAAAATCGGAACAGAGAATATTCCATCCCGGGGACCTGTGATGTTGATATCCAATCATATTTCCATTGTAGATGCCATTCTGATAGGATCCTGCACATCGAGGCGGGTCCGATTTTTGCTGGATGAGGAATATTTTTCTGTTCCCATGATCAGTTTGCTGGTGCGCCTGACGGGATTCATCAAAGTACCTTCCGCCGGGGCAAAGAAAGAAGTCACTGCCATGTATGAGACCGTGAAAGAGGCTTTGCGCAAAGGCGAAATTGTCTGTGTATTTCCCGAAGGCTGGATGAGTCATAATGGCGTTTTGCGTCGCTTTAAAGGCGGCTATGAGAAAATGATTCCGCCGGAAATAGACGTGCCTTTGATTCCTGTCTATATCGGACAGATGTGGGGCAGCATGTTTTCTTACTATAAGCTTTCAAGACGAAAACTGCATTTCCCGCGTCGTTTTCCCTTTTTTGTATCATTAACCTTTGGAACACCTATGAAGAAGGGAATCCGTCCCTTTGAGGTCCGACAGAAGATTGCGGAATTAAGTGCGGAACAGGCAATGATTCCCCTCCCGTTTGAAAGGACCATTCATTATCATCTGGCGAGATATGCTAAACAGGCGCCTTTCCGGATTGCCATGCGGGATGCGGATGGGCATGAAGAATACAGTTATTTCAGGACATTTCGCGAAGCGGTTCTTTTGAGTATGAGCATCCGCAGAATGACTCCTTCTTCGGTGAAATATGTGGGGATTCTTCTGCCGAACAGCACGGATGCGGCACTTTCGATTTTTTCTGTTCTGATTGCGGATAAAACACCTTGTCCGCTGAATTACTCGACGTCTCAGGAAATTTTTGAGTTGTCTGTCAAGAAGGCAGGCATTACCCACATTATTACGACACGCAAATTTTTGCAGGGAAGCCGTCTCACACAGACTCCGGAAATGATTTTTCTGGAAGATTTGAAACAGGAGATCACACGTTTCGGACGTGTGATGATGTCGCTGGGTATTATACTATGCCCATACCGTGAACTAATCAATATTCTTGCACCGTTGACAAAAAGCAATTTTTCCGCTACGGCTGTTTTGTTGTTTTCAAGCGGCTCAACGGGCAATCCCAAAGGTGTGATGCTCAGCCACCACAATATGTATACGGATGCCGTTGCGATTGCCAAGGGGTGTGATTTGAAGCGGACAGATAAAATAGCCGGTAATCTGCCACTGTTTCATTCCTATGGCGTAAATGTATGTTTCTGGATGCCTTTCCTGTCTGGATAGGAAGTAATTTATTCCTCAAATCCGCT
>CASERY010000167.1 GCA_949290385.1 uncultured bacterium
TTGCATTTCATGATCTGTATGATTTCCTCAATTCTGCTTCTGCATGCATTTCTTGCAGGGCACGTTCTACTAGTATTTACCATCCCGGGGCTTTGGTTCCCGCTTTATGCGTTCCTTGACCGGAAACACTCCTTTGCCCAAGCCGTTCCAGATAAATGAAAGGACACCTATGCGGATTTTAATGCTGAACAACACTTTTCCATCACACGCAGTTCCTAATGCAGGAACATATACACAAACCATTGAAAAATGCCTCAGGAAAGCCAATCCTGATGGACGAACTGAACATTGTGTTCTATCTCCTTCAGGCCGAGGAATAAAAAACAAGATTCTGGATTACATTCGTTTTTATTTGCATCTGCTGTTCCTGCCATTGTCGCGATATAGACTTCTTTACATCAATCACTATGTCTTTATGGTTCCGCTCTTTCTCAAACTGCCTTTTTATAAAGGATATGTCATTTTTCACTGGCATGGGGAAGAAGTCATTTCCAGGAGGTTCATCATGAAACTGCTACGCATGGCAGCAAAAGTCACCATGCCGAAAGATGCACTTCATATCGTCCCTTCTGAATATTTTAAAAAACCGGTTTCAAAATGGCTGAACCTCCCGGAAGATGACCTTGAAGTATCCCCAAGCGGGGGGGTCGATACGGCAGAATTCAAACCGGCAGAGAAACAGGTGATATCCGAGAAAGACACATTCTGTATTGGATTTGCTTCATCTCTGCTTCAATCCAAAGGGGCGGACATCGTTGAAAGGATGCTGGAACATGCTGACATTATTGAAAACAAAACTGGAAAAAAGGTCATTCTGCATTATATTAACTATGGACGGGAAGCCGCAGAATGGAATCAGCGATTCAGTAGATTTAAAGACCGTATCCAGTGCTGGAAACGGATGCCAAAAGCAGAAATGGTGCATTTTTATCAATCTATTGATCTTCTGTTGATGCCCTCTCTGCGGGAATCGGAATCGTTGGGGCTTGTTGCCTTGGAAGCTATGGCTTGTGATGTCCCTGTCATAGCAAGGAATCTGTCTGCATTTCCAGAATTTGTTATACCGGGGAAAACAGGGGAGCTGCTTTCTGCTGAACCGGAGATTCATGAAGTCTGTGCGTAGATTGTTCAGATTGCCTTGTATAAGGACAGCTATCACCCGAGAAAAACAGTTCTTCGCCATTATTCGGAAGAATCTGTTACAACCTATTATAAAAAAATTTTAAATAGATTCCAAAACAAAGAGTAAATGAAAAACTTTAAAGCAGATGTTTGCCTGGTATTGTTCAAATGAAAACATCTCCTTCAGAAATCATACGCCTGCTGGATCATTACTGCATGAAGGATGATCTTTCCACTCATGACCCTTATGACATATGGACTTGGAAACCGGGTTTTGCCATTAAAAAATTCTACAATCGCTGCCATCTTCTGGCTCTGCCGTTTGCGGCATCATTTACCCTGTTCGACCGTATGGATACAAGACATACCTTCTTCCCCAAGAGGGAATATCCCATAGTGAGAGCCATGGCCTCCATGATCCTCACATCGCTGTATGCGAAAACTGGAGATGAACGCTATAAACTCCAGTCTGAAAAGCATCTGGAATGGCTCCTGGCTCATACTGGAAAAACAAAATATGGTATTGGTTGGGGCGTTCTGGTCCCACGGACCGTTACAGCAAAACTCTGCTATCCAGCCGATATAACCTATTCAACCATTACCCCTTATTGTCTGGAAGCATTTTATTTCTATTCTCAAACCGTGCAGGACTCAAAGTATTCATGGATCTTTGAAAAATTTCTCGCATATTTTCTACGGGATATTCAGGTGATGTTTGAAGATGAGAATTCCATGGCAACCTCCTACAGTACGCTGCCGGATAGAATTGTACTTAATTCTGTCAGCTATTCCATGTACGCCAGATCCCTTCTGGCTAAAATTTTCCCGGATCAGAAAAAATCTCTGAAAATAGAGAAACTTCATCATTTCATACGGAACGCCCAACGACAGGATGGGGCCTGGCTTTACAATTATCAGGATCCCCATTCTTTTATTGACACTTTCCACAGCTGTTTTATTCTTAAAAACCTGATCAAAACTTCCCGCCTCGTTCAGCTGGAAGGAATTCAACAGGAAATCAGCAGCGGATGGCGGTATTTGAAAGACCATGCCTTTGATCCGGAGGCAAATCTTTTCAAGAGATTTGCTGTCAGCAACAAACCCGGAATTATTCAATATGATCTCTATGACAATGCAGAAGCACTGAATATTGCCTGTCTTCTGAACGACCAAAATTTTGCTGAAAAACTCCAGCAGTCCATTTCCAGTCATTTCATAAAGAAGGATACCATTTATAGCAGAATAGATCTCTGCGGCAAACTCATCTGTCCGGATTACCTGAGATGGGCGGTCATGCCTTACCTCCTAACCCTCAGCAATATGCTGCCAGACAGGATCTGAAGGGCCGAATATGAAAAAGAACAGTGTTATAGATCAAATCCTTCCCTCAAAACGCTGTATCGGCTGCGGTCTCTGCAGCACTGTCTGCAAAACGCAATGTCTGACTATGGAGCTGAACCGCTACGGAGAACTGAACCCTGTCTGGAAAAATCAGCAGACATGCACCAATTGCGGACTCTGTCTCAAAGTCTGTCCGGGAGAAATGATGAACGATGCAGACAATCCCTTGTTTCACGCAAAATCTCTCCCGGCATTCATCGAAGAAAATCAGTCGGCAACAGTCTTTGCCGCCCATTCAAAAAATCCGGAACACCGCATGAATGGAGCATCCGGAGGATTTACTTCGGATTTTCTGTCTTATCTTCTGGGAAAAGGGCTTGTCGATTTCTGTATCGTTATTATCCGGGATCCGGAAGATCCTCTGAAATGTAAAGCTGTTCCGGCATTCACTCCGGAGGAAGTCCTTTCTGCAAGAGGTTCCAAGTATGCGCCTGTTCATTATCAGGATGTGATTCCAATGCTGGAATCTGCAGTGGAAAAAGGACAGAAAGCTGCTCTTGTAGGACTGCCCTGCCATTTGGCTGGAATTGCCGCATATACCAAAATCCGTCCGGCAGTTCGTAAAAGTATTTTCTGTTCGGTTGCGCTGGTCTGCGGACACATTCCAGTCTTGAGAGCGTATGATTATATCCTTCAGAAGATTCACATGAACAGATATGAGTTGAAAAACATCCGAAACAGGGGCGGTGGATGGCCCGGATTTTTATCCATTGAAAACAGACAGGGCAGAACATGGAAGCATCCATACGGAGGGAATCTTTCCTGGGGAAGACTTTTCAGTTCGCCATTCTGTACTGTGCAGGGATGTTTCCACTGTACAGATCCTGCTGGATTCCATGCAGACATATCCGTTTCAGACGCATGGATTCCACCCTACTTCCCCGGAAAAAACAACCCCGGAGAAAATCTGGTATGGATTCAGAATGCGGCTTTGATTCCTGTGATCCGCCAGATGCAGAAGGAACAGATTCTTCATCTCGAAGAGGCTTCGTTTCAAGATTTTATTCGTTAGAATCAATCTGTATTCGAGGCAAAGACCTATTACGTGTCTGCTCTGGCGGCTCTCTGTCCGGGAAGATTTCACCACCCGGAAACCTATCAGTCGTTCTATCAGAAACTGGACTGCATCAGCAAATTCAAGCTCAAATTCTATTGGGTGAATATTCTCCTGTACAATGCCTGTTTCCGCTGGATTCCGCTCTGCACGCTTACACTCTTCTACGGGAAGTGTTTATCCTTCCTTGTAAAAAGGATCCGTTATCATGCCTGACAAAGTATTAATCATCCAGAACTACAACGCAAACAAAGGGGATGCCTCCGTGGTATCCGCCATGCTCGACTCTATGAAGAATGATCCTTCTCTGGAGTTTTCACTTACGTCCTACGATCCGGCTAAAGCAGAAGAAACATACGGAATCCAGGCCAGGGATTTTCTCATAAGTGCAAGACGGATCCGGACTTCCCGGGGAATCTATAAATACATTTACCTTGCAATGGAAATTCTGTTCATTCTCTATATGCCTCTCTGGTACTGCGGAACACGCTGTAGCATATCCATGCCTCTTTCCAAAGCGAGAAAGGCTATTATCGATCTGTACAGACAGGCAGACGCGGTCATTCTCCCCGGTGGACATTTTTTCACTTCTTTCAATGGAGTCTTCTCCAATCTTTCCCATGCAATCGGAATCTTTGCGGCATTCGCACTGAAAAAGAAAACCATGATTTATGCCCAAACCCTCGGCCCGTTCTGGGGTTGGAAGGGGATTCTGGAAAAATGGATGTTTCTACGGGTGCTCAAAAGAATCAATACAGTCACAGTCAGAGACCAGCGGTCGTTGGATACTTTCGGAAAATATCATCCGGGAATGCAGCTTACCGCTGAAATTGTTTTTGCAGCGGAGGTCCCGGAACTTCGAGGGAATGCCCGTACTTTTATACAGCATGTCCGTGAAAACGGCAGAAAAGTGCTGTGCGTAACCATTCACCATATTTATTATAAGCATTTCTTCTCCAGAGAAGATTATGTAAAGCTGATGGCGGGAAGTCTGGCGGAATGCGTAAAAACATATGACCTGAATCTGGTCATGATTCCTATGGAAGATGGAATGCACGGTGGCGGAGACCGAGAAATCATCCACGAAATTCTGAATCTCTCCGGCATTCCCGGAGACCATCTTTTCATGCCGCAGGATGAACTCTCTTCCGCCGATACAGCATAGCTCATTGCCTCTGCAGACTGTTTTATCGGGACCAAAACCCATTCTGTCGTCTACGGTCTGAAAGCGGCTGTACCTACACTGGGAATAGCCTATCAGGAAAAAACTGCAGAATTCATGCGCCTGTTTGGACAGGAAGATCTGTCCGTAGATCTGAAAGGGCTGACCAAAGAAAAACTTGTCCAGACATTCATCCATCTTATGGCAGTGCGTGAACAGCGAATCCCGGTACTGAAGCAGAAGGCTCAGGAGGTAAAACAGCTTGCACTGCTTAACAATCAATATCTTAAACAATTGCTGAGGGGGAAATAATGTGCGGTATTCTCGGCAGCATTGATCTGCCTTTTTCAACAAGTGCCCTGGACCTGATCCAACACCGTGGTCCGGATGACTGGGGCATTCAGGAAACAGATGTCATGTCCCGTCATGTTATTCTGGGGCACCGGCGTCTCTCCATTGTGGATCTTTCTCCGGCAGGACATCAGCCCATGACGACAGAGTGCGGGCGTTATCAAATCGTATTCAATGGAGAAATTTACAACCATCTTGAAATCCGCAGCACACTCCGCCAGAAAAATTTTCTGGGACATTCCGATACTGAAACAATTCTTTATGCGCTGGCGGAAAGAGGCATAGACGCTGTACGGGAAATGAACGGCATTTTCGGCTTTGCCTTTCTCGACACGGTTAAAGGTAAATTATATCTGGCAAGAGATCCCTTCGGTGTCAAACCCGTCTACTACTGCCACAATGGATCCCATTTTGCCTTCTGTTCGGAAATGCGGCCCCTTCTGGCAATGGTTCACCCGACTGTCGACCCGGATGCGCTTAGTACGCTCCTGAGACTCCGCTATGTGCCCAGCCCTTATACGCTTTTTCGGGAAATCAAAAAAATTGTTCCGGGATGCTATCTGGAAATTGATCTCCAGAATCCGGCGGAAATCCGGCAGACCTTTTTTGCAGAACCCCTCCCCTCCCAGACAGATCTGACCTTTGAAGAACAGCTTGAAAAATATCAATACTATCTGGAACAGGCTGTTAAACGCCAGATGATGGCAGATGTGGAAGTAGGCATTCTGCTGTCAGGTGGAGTAGATTCCGCTCTGGTGGCACGTCAGGCAGCCCAGTATTCAGACATCCCTCTGAAAGCCTTTACAGTAGGCTTCACCGGACAGCATCAGGAAGATGAAATCGCAGAGGCTGCAGAAACTGCAAAACTCTTTGGAATGAAACATTATACTGCAAGAATCTCCGATGAAGATTTCTTCTCCCAGATTGATGAATGTATTTCCATCCTGGAAGAACCCCTGGCAACGACTTCAGTCATTCCGATGAAAGCGCTTGCAAAACTGGCTTCTTCCGAAGTAAAGGTTGTCCTGACCGGCCAGGGAGCAGATGAACCGCTGGGCGGCTACGGACGTTATCAAGGCGAAATCCTTCATGAAAAACTACCGGCATTTCTTCGTGTTGCAGCATCAGGCATTCTGGGGAAAAAACATTTCCGCAACGCTCAGCTTGAACGCTGCTTGAAATCCATTGCCATACGTGATGACATCCAAAGGTTCATTGCAGAATCCGAGGTGTTCACCCCGATGGAAATTTCTCAGCTTACCGGAAATGCAGAACACCTCTCAACAGAATGCTACCAGGCATTCTACCAGGCACTTGAACTGAAAAATAAGAAGCGGTCCTGTGAACGAATGATGGCTCTTGATGCCAGAATGGACCTTGCAGATGATTTACTGCTTTATACCGATAAAATCACGATGCACTACTCTCTGGAATGCCGGGTACCACTGCTGGATCTGGATCTGGTCCGTTATATCGAATCTCTTCCGGGATCCAGTCGCGTGCAGTGGAAAAAAGGAAAGCTGATTCATAAGAAATTTGCAGAAAAAGTTCTGCCTCATTCCATTGTCTACAGGCCTAAAAAAGGATTCCTTTCGCCCACAGGAGAATGGTTTAAAAAATCCGATATGCTCCGGGAAATCCTTCTGGACCGTACTTCTGTTTTTGCTCGTTATTTTGATCAAGCTTCTGTTGAAGATGTTATTCAGCGGCATAAAACGGGTTTTAATCAGGAGCGGCAAATTTTTCTGCTCCTGGCTGTAAAATATTTTCTTGACCGGTTTGCACGTTACTGATTACGAGGTATTGTATATGAATATAAAACGCTATCAGGTGATGGAAGGCGCTGTAGATGCAGTGGATATGAAAAGTGCTTTGGACTTTATTGCAGATTACACATCCCGGAAGGAAAATCCGCCAGGATTTGTTCTGGCAATGAATCCGGAAAAAGTTTTTGCACTTCGGGCCAATCCATTTCTGAGAAGTTTTTTTGCCAAAGCTGTCTTGCTGATCCCTGACGGAATCGGCATAGTGAAAGCGCTTCGTTTTCTCTATGGGGTGAAAACCAGCCGTGTTCCCGGAGCTGATCTTATGCAGAATATCTGCAAGGAGGCACCTCAGCGCGGTTATAAAATTTTTATCTACGGAGCTTCAGAAGCAGTCAATGCAGGTGCCTGTGAAAAACTGAAGGAACGTTATCCGGGCATTTGCATTGCAGGAAGATCCAATGGTTTTGTGCCTGCAGATAAAATGAACGAACTGGTTGAAGCCATTAATGCTTCCGAAGCAGACATTCTCTTTATTGCACTGGGAAGTCCAAAACAGGAGGAATGGATGGCTACTCATGCCAAGGATCTGACTCATGTCAAAATTTGTCAGGGGATTGGCGGAACTCTGGATACAATCGTTGGAACCGTGAAACGGGCTCCCGTTTTCTGGCAGAAACTGGGGCTGGAATGGTTTTACCGACTGCTGAAACAGCCTAGCAGAATCCGCAGACAATGGAAGCTGGCGGTTTTTCTGAAAGAGCTGCTGATGCTAAAATACGGGAATCAAAAAAAAGCTGGAAACTGAATGATGGCCGATATAAAAACAGCCCCTATCATGCACAAGCCGACACTGAAGTCGTTTGTATGTTCCACAAACGGATACCTTGCCGGAATTGTAACGCTTGCACTGGTTCTGCGGGTCGCATCCTAGATTCTGACCCCAACGATTTCCAGGGATGGTACCCTCTATATTGAACTTGCCACCATCTGGCATGAAACAGGAAGCTTTGAAGCCGTTATTCAGTACTGGCCTGCCTACTGGATTCCTCCATTCATGCTGTATGTTGTAAAAAATCTGATGGTTTTCGGGTTGTCTGCAGAGACAACAGGCCTTGCACTCAATATTCTGCTAGGAGGTCTTCTTCCACTCCTTATGTACTGCATTGCAAAAGAAATAACAAACAGTCGGGAAATTTCCCTGATAACGGCAGTTCTGGCGGCAGTACATCCCTCATTAATAAAACTTTCCACTGAAGTACAGCGGGAAATGGTTTATTTGGTTTTATGCGGCTTATTCCTGTATTTTTTCATCCGGGCTCTTCAGGAGCAGAAAACAGTTTTTTATCTGTAGGCCGGCGCAGTGATTGCACCGGCTGTTTTAACGCGCTATGAAACGCTTGAGTTTCTCCCCCTGATTGGACTGTGCTTCATTTATGCACTGTGCAGAAAGACTGCCCCCTGGAAAAATCTGCTTAAGAACTTTATTCTTCTGGGTCTGAGCAGTTGTATTGTTCTGTAGGTTCTTGTTTCAGTAATCGGAAATGGAAACAGTCTTTACAAAATTTATTATGAATACTTGCAGAGAAGTGTCCAGCGTCTGGAAAGAATCTATTTATAAAGTAAGGAATGCAGGATTACAATGATAAAAGTGCTGTTCCAAGTTATCCCGCAAATGTTGTTTGAGCCGATTGCATTCATTTCGGTACTGGGATTAGTCTGTGCTTTAATCTGTTTCTATAAGAAGCATGGGCCTTACTTCTGGTTTTTCGCCATTTCCACTGCCTTCATGATTGCCTGGAGAGTTTTTTATCCTATCTCATCAAGCCGATATGCTGCACTTTTAATCTATCCGGCTCTGATTGCAGTAGCCTATTTCCTTGTAACATTAAAAGATCTTCGAGTCCTTTCATTTCTAAAGAAATACCCGGGAATACGTAAAGCACTGCCGATACTGCTTACTGCAGCTCTGGCTGTAGCCTGCATAGGAAAGGCTTTCCATCTGAACCCATATGAAGACTATATACGCAGCACCTGCAGAGCCGCTGGACAGGATGCAAAAAAATTTAAGCGCCCGCTGCTTCTAACTGCACACTCGGAATACAGACGCTATCAGCATTATTCCGAGATTCCAGCTGTTGGCTGGAATGTTCTGGACTTTGACGGCAGAACCCCGGACTACAAAAGTATTGCAAAACAGATCTTGCGATATGCCCCTCAGGCAGATGTATTGTATTTTCTGCTGGATGAACCTTCTGAAGCAGAGGCAATCCCGCAGGAAAAACTCCAGATTGACCAGGGGAAATGGGAACTGATTTTCCGGCATTATCAGAATCGTCAGAAAAAAGAAGAACTTCGAGTATACCGGTACATCCCAGAAAAAAAGTAAGTGCAACCTGTGGTCAAAATCATTCTCTTAATAGTATAAAAACGAAACAGTCTAATATGGAAGTGACACATTGCTTTTTCACTTTTCCATGCTATATTCTGTTTGTTTTCAAGTCGATATTTTTGATTCTCGTGTTCATCGGAAAAGAAAGGGGCTCCTCGCATGGAAACCGCAAAGGAAGCACAGGAAACAAGTAAAGATATTACATTGCAGGACATCATCGTTTTTTTAAAAGGGAATTATATCCGGATCACACTCCGGGCTTAGATTTCCCTGGCAGCGGTTGCCGGACTTCTTATCCTGACCTTGGCACTTCTGCCTGAAGGCAAATACTTTACCCGTGAAATTGTTCTGCTTCTTCCGAACGACAATTCAAATGTTCTGTCATATCCCAGCAGGAATAAATTCAGTTCAAATGATCTGCTCTCCAATATTGTCTTAAAAAATGTCTATGAAAAAAATGGTCTTCGGGATAAAATTCATTTCTCCGAATTCTGTTCCCTTTTCTCCATAGGGGGAGATGATACACGGAAGTAGGAAATTGCAGCAGAATTTCGTGTACAATACGCACAAAAGAATATCTCTCTTGTAGATCTCCAGGAATTGAAAAGACAGTACCGTCAGGAACTGGCAAATCTTCCAGTCAATCGAATTTCAATCAGGATGGATCCCAGTATAAAATTTACCAAAGATGAAGCTATTAAAATTTTAAATCAGATTCCGGAAGAATGGTATAATGTCTATTCCAAGCTGGAGGCCCGCGCCTATCCGCAGATTGGAGCGAATCCACTTTCTTCCGAATTTGTAAAGCAGCATGACAGCGGATATCTGATCCTGCTGGAAAGGCTCCGAATCTTTTCCCAGAAATTGCAGGATGTCTGCAATGATCTTGAATCCAGGGTTCAAGGGAAAAATGTCTTTCTGCCTACCGGAGAATCTCTTGGAGATTTAATAGATCTGCTTCAGGGAATTAAAAAATATCAGATCAGTGTTCTGCGTCAGTATGTGCTGTTGAATCCGGAATACCAGACGCCTCTCGATGAGATCTTTATTTACAGCTACCTTCAGGAAATAGACTAGAAATTGTCCGGGCTGGATATCCAGTATCAGAGTGCAGTGGAGTCCTATAACATTCTTCAGGACAGGAAAACTGCAATTAGTGAAAACCTCGACAATACTCAGAAAAAAGATGATTCCGCTCTCACACTGCAGCTTGATAATTCCTTCTTCAATCAGTTTGCTGAACTGGTCCGGAATGACAAGAATGATCCTCAGCGCATCTTTTTCTCTCAAAAAGTTCTGGAACTTGGAGAATCCCGGGCAGCCCTCCAGGAAGATAAATTCTATTTTGAGCAGCTGCTGAAATTCATGAACTCGGAAAAAGCTGCAAATAATAAAATTCCCTCTGAAATTCAGAATTTAGCAAAAACTGACTTCAACAATCAGCTAGAACAGCTCTTCTTGGATATTAATAAAACCGCAGAAAAAGTTTATCAGTTCCGGGACCTGGTCATGAATGAAAACATTTCCAGCCGTTCTTTTTATATTCCTTATGGCAATGTTCTATATCAAACTAGTTATTTCATTTCTCCGGTTCGTATTCTGTTCGGACTTCTTGCCTGCTGGTTTCTTTTTAATCTTGTGGTTATCACATTCCAGTTCTATCAAAGTTTACGAAAAAGTGCTGGGAAAAACTGAACAGCACGCTTCCGCTTGATAATCTCTGAGCACCTCCGGGAATGAATCATTCCCGGGGGATTTTTATTTTTAAGATATGAAATATTGTCTTATTCATTAATTCTGTATTTTGCAAAAATATTTTCCTTCCCTCTTTTCATGTAAACAGTTTTCCTGAACAAAATTTCTGCAATCATGCGCTGAAAATTTTAAATTTAAGATAAAAACTTGTAATTCTAAAAAATCTGTTTTATATTCCTAACAGTCCTTAAAGTTAATACCCCGTCTAAGGGAATAACCCGTCTGCTACGAAAGGAGTCCTTATGAATGAAACCATTCTGTGTTTTCAGGTCATACAGCTGATTATTCTTGGTATTCTCTTTTTACTATTCTGGGAAACTCGAGAGAATATTCTGCAACTCAAGAAAGAACGCTCGGAAAAAGACTGCAGCATACGGAAAACTTCTCCACCGGAAAAAAACGTTTCCACCACGGATTCCTCCCGCCAGGAAACGCCACAGGTTCAAACGAGAGCTTCCTTGTCCGGCAATAATACAGCTGAGATCCAGCGATCTTCTTCATCAGCAGCATCGGTAGCGACAGCGGGAAAACCAAACAATTCAGCAACTCTTCCCCATGCCATATTGAAAGAAAAGTCTAAAAAAACGTCTGTACTGAAAAGAAAAGATTCGCCAGCAGCTGAATCAAAAATCAGCCAGATTTTTTCCGACTGTATCGGTTGGTTTTGTGTTGGGGAAAAATTCCGCAACAGAAAGTATCCGGTAGAATATGCCGTGGCAATCACCTGGCTGATACGTGGAGCCATTCTAACGTTTCTAGCCGGGATCATTTATTTCCTCAACTATGCCTACCGCCAGGAACTGATTATTCCAGAATTGCGAGTTGCTATTGCAGTCGTTGCCGGACTTGCCCTTCTGGGCTAGGGACTTCATCTTATGAAAGGTCAGCTCCGAAGAATCGGCATTGTATTGTGCGGAATTGGATTCGCAGCATTTTATTTTTCGATCTATTCGGCATTCGGCTTATATCATCTGTGCAGCAGTTATACGGCTCTTGGACTTGCTATCTTCATCACCGCAGCTGCTATGATTCTTTCCATTCGGCTGAACCTCATGATGGTTGCTCTGATCGGCACTTTCGGAGGTTATCTATCACCCATGCTGTATGCCACAGACTATCATTTTTCGCTGCTGAACATTTATTACATTCTGATCTTGAGTGCAGGGATTCTTGTATCCGCCCGTTATTGCAAATGGAAAGCAGTCAACGGGCTGGCACTTGTTATGCACTGGCTCGCTTTTATTGTATTTTCTCTTATCAAGGATCAAGTTCCGCTGGTTCCGCTGGCACTGTCTTTCCTTCTGTTTTCAGCACTGCCTGCGGTTTATCTTCGCTGGCACAATCAAAAAATCACGGCCCTCGATCTGTTTTTTCAACTTATTAACACTGCGATAGCAGTATTTCTCGGGTCATGCCACATAGAAGAAAATACAGGATCAATGGCTCTGGCTTCCCTTGTTCCATTTATTGGCGCCGCGTATTTTGCAGCCCTTCTGGGATGGGGACTTCGTCAGTACAAGCAGGAACGCAGACTTCTTTTTATCTATTTTGTGTTTTCGGCCGGGTTGCTTACAACTGCTATGCCTATGCTTTTCGACCGTGAAAACACCCTTTTTGCCTGGTCCGTATTTGCAACACTTCTGATCTGGCTGGCAAAAAAAGTCAATTCCCAGCCTATTCGGTGGCTTGGCGTTATCCTTTTCATTATCACAGGAATCTGCGTACCGATTGACCTGAATGCAGAATCACGGACGCTGACTCAGGGGGTTTGGGCGGCAGCGGCACTGGCTTCAGCGCTTCTGGTTCCGAAAAAGTCCTGGATGCAAAAATGTTACGGATTCGTAGCTGTCTTGGCCATCTTCTTCTATATCACGGGAAAGACAGGAGATATTTTCCTGAAAACGCCCGGCAATTACTATATTCTTTCCCTGGTATGGGGTGCCTATGCTCTGATCCTGGTGGGAGTGGGGTTGAAATGGTCCATACGGCCGCTTCGAATTACAGGGTTATGTCTTTTTGTACTAACGATTTTGAAACTTTTCAGTTTTGACCTTTCGTTTGTCAATTTCCTGATTCGGGCCGGGGCTTTGTGCCTGGTTGGACTGGCTCTTTTTGCAGGAGCAGTTTTCTATATCCGTTCCGGCGGGAAAATTCTTCATACAAATGACTCTTCGGCATCCACAACTAAAAAGGAGCAGGAATAATATGAAATCAGTTTTATTATCTTTCGCACTTGCGATATTTGCCGGTACAAGTCTTTTTGCGCAGACTCCGGAATTTGTGGAACAGGCTGAATATCAGCGTCCTGTCATCCGAATATCAGACACAGGACTGCCTGTCAGCAAATTTTTCTTTGACGCGGAACTGTATGACAAAATCAGCGACCTGGAAGGCGGGTTCCGTATTTATAATTCTACAAGCGGACAACAGGTTCCCTTTTATGTAAAAGTCGATAATATTCCGCATGTTGAATCGACTTATTCACCCGAAAAAACCATTCTTCTATCTTTCGAGGCAGTTGGAGACGACGGATATTTCGTTCTTGAAAACAAGGACCGGAAAAAAGTCAGTAAATTGATTATAGATACCCCGGACCGAGATTTTGAACGCAAAGTCCGAATCGAATGCTCTCAGGATAAGCAAAACTGGACACCCCTTGCTCAGGATCTATCCTTCTTCAACTATACCAAGCAGTTCGATCTTGAAAAAAAGGACTTTGAATTCCCTGAAACGGATGCCCCTTATTTCCGTATCATTATAGAAGATTTCAACAAGCAGATCCAGGTATCGCCCACCACAACAGCCATCGCCACAGACAATACAAAACAAATTACGCAGAAAGAAAGTACCTGGCAGGAGGATAAACTGAAAATTGATCGGTTCCGCCTTTTCTCCAAGGGGAATAAAATTACAGCCTTGGAAGATAAACTTGTCGACTGCAATCTTGAACTGAAACAACGTACAGAAAACGGTACGACCACGATTCTACTTTTTGAAAGCAAAAATGAACCGTTGAAAAAAATTCAGATTTTCTCTGATACTGCGGCCTTTTCACGTCCTGTCAAAATTTTCGGCATCACGCCGGATCAGCCTGAAAACTGTCCGCTTGTTGATGAAACACTCAGCAAGATGCAGGACTCCAAACTTTCCGCAGGAAACAATACTTTTGATCTTCCGGCCACAAGATATCCGGCTTATCGTATTGAAATAGAAAATCTTGATGATATTCCTCTTTCCAATATTACAGTGAAAGCACAAAGACAATCTCATAGGGTCTTTTTCCCGCAGACAAGTGGAGATCTTATTCTGTATTATGGAGGAGAACTTTCAAAGCCTGAATTCGACATAAAAACATTGCTTTCACAAGCTGGTACTGCTACGGCGGCTCCTGCAGATTTTGAACTTGGAGAACCAACTCACAATGAAGCCTATTCCCCTAAAATTCAATGGTCAAAGTATCTTTTCACGGTTACTGTTGTCATTCTGATTTGCGGTGTACTCCTTATTCTTTGGCGCGGATTGAAAACGCTGAATACCAAAGAAGAAAATCAGCAGAATACTTCTTCCGGCAGTCAGGACTGAACTGCAAGTTTTGTTCCTTTATCCATCAATGTCTGCGTGAAACAAAAGAAGATCAGCTGTTTCACAGCCACGCAGACATTGATTTAAGGAAAAAGGAAAAGACCATTTCCTCCACAGTGTCTCCTCTGAGGGAATTCCTAGCCATTGAATCATGACTCTCCAAAAGATAAAGATATGGATTTTTTTCGGTATTCACTTTCAGAACCATGATTTTTAACACTAAGCTTCTGTGCATAAAATCGGAAATGCCAGAATCAAACAATACCATTATAACAGGTATTTAAAAGGATCTGCGGTCATAGACAATTTAAAGTTTCTTTCGAATTTCATCACAGTCTTTTCATGATTTTCTGATCATAATATTAGGTTGGAAATCAAAAGCGGAAATCTGCAAAAGCTGAAAACAAAAAAACGCATATGAATTCTTTACTGTCTGGATATATTCTTTCCTGAACAAACAGTATCTGCTGTCTGGTTTCTTTTCTGTCATTCTTCGGCCGAAGATTTTCCGCAGCCGGATGGCCCGTGAATTACGGGTCTGGTTTCTTTTCTGTCATTCTTCGGCGGGATTTATCAATCCTCTTCTTTCAACAATCCTGAAAAATCTTATCATCCCGCACCTGGGGATTCTTTTCTCTGACCCCAGAATTGTTCATTCTTTCTCTGATCTCCACCAGAAAAGATTTCAGATCATTTTATACAGACAGCACCCATTCCCCCGCATTTTCCGTTTTCAGCAGACTTTTCCACCATAGGATATAATAGGCCGCAGTTCAATGCAGATGATTTATCCTTATCATAAAAGATACTCGCCCCTCTTCTTTGAACCATGTCCTGCAAGGGAAAAATGGTAAACCGTCAATCTTCTTACAGACGACTGTACTTGATTCTTACTTGTCGCGCAATGAACGGCAAAGAAATTTCAGCAGACAGAAGTTCGAAGATCACGGCACTTCTTCCTGAAATCAAATTGCTCCGGGAAGAAAAATTATTGCCTGCAACTTTGCAGTGAATGCAAAATCCGCCATAGATCCGGTCCAATACGATTGTGTTTAAAAATAGAAGTCAAAGATATAAAAATCCGTATTGCCGATTTATATCCAGTTCCATTTTCACGTATTGAATGTCTTAGAAATGAATAGCAGATATGGTCTCGTAATTTCAAGCCCCGCGCTTGTGCAAGCTACCCCTGCGTATTTCGCATTTTCCGGGTAAAATTACCTGTTGTCGCAGGAAAAACAAATTCAGCTCTTTTCAGAAGAGACCTCCCCCTCTGAAAGCGATTTATCCACCATGGCACAGACACAGGAATCAGACCATACATTTTCAGCCGTTTCAATCATATCAATAATCGTATAAATCGGCAGGATAATTCCTAAAATGCCAATGGGCGCCTGAATTCCCGACATCAATGAAAGGGTCAGGAAATAGCATCCCATGGGAACTCCTGCATTGCCAATCGCGGAAACGACAGAAATCAGCAACCAGAGCATCACAGTCGGCACCCCCAGAGTCCATCCGCCATTCTGCATCACAAAAAGAGACGTTACCAGGATAAAAGCAGCACATCCATTCATATTAATTGTACAGCAGATCGGCAAAACAAAACGCGCCACTTCCTCCTTTGCCTTTAAATTGTTTTCTGCAGATTCCACCGTTACAGGCAGAGTCGCCGCTGAACTCTTGGTGAAAAGAGCCATCAGCACTGCAGGCAGCATACAGCGAAAAACCCGGATTGGATTAATCCCGCGAACCAGCAGAAACAGCGGCAGAACAATGAAAAACTGAATCAGATTCCCCCCCAGCACCACCGCCACATACTTTCCCAGAGATCCAATGATAAATCCTGCGGAAACCTGAGCCGAAAGCTGCGCAGCAAAAGCTATAATTCCCAGAGGTAAAGTCCAGACCAAGGCCTTAATCAGAGCAAACAAAACCTCCTGCATTCCCATAATACCCTTTAACAGGATCTGAATATTTTCAGAATCTTTCTTCAAGGCAAGAGTCAGTCCTACCGCAACTGCCACCAGAAGGATACTCAAAACATTCCCTGATGAAAAAGGAGCAAGGATGTTATTCGGAATCACAGAAAGAATATGATTGTAATACGAAACTGTTCCCAGATTTTCAGGAACACTTGTATTTCCCTGCTGAATCATATCCACCGGAAGATTTCCAGGGGCAAGAACCTTAAAAAGCAAAAGCCCGACCAGTGCCGCTGCAATCGTTGTAAGCAGGGTATACATGATGGTGTGGAGAAAAATCCGTCCCGTGTTTTTTCTTGCTCCGAGCAGTGCCAATGTTGTCGTCACAGCCAGTGCAATCGTAGGCACCGCCACGAATTGAAACAGACGCGTATAGACAGACGCTACAAAGTTAAAAAAATCATTCAGCCATCCAATGCCAAGTGTTCCAAGGATTCCGCCTAAGACCAGGGCAGACATCCAAATGGCAAACTGTCTTCCATTAAATCCGGTTTTCTTTTTACTATCTTTCATGATCATCTCGTTACTATGATTAAAAAATATATTTCTTATTAAGTTAGCATAGATAGATTCTTTTTCAACTTGCGCTGTTCCTGTCCCGAACATACCTTATAGGAAATTCAGTCCATGATTTCCTTCCGATGAAAAGAAACTCTTATTTTCTATTCTGCAATTCATTGATATCCAATAAGACTGTAATGTTATTTTCTCAATAATTCGCATGTTTAAGGAAGGTGTATGATATGCTCTATTCTATCGCCGAGACTACCGGTTCCAAGAAAGAACCGTTGAATTCAGGGAACTGTATTTGATTTTCTGTTATAAATTTACAAATAAGTTGTATCATGAGTTTTTCATTAAATCTTTTATAAAAATGATAAAAAAATGATACTTTTTGATTTTTCCATCTATATTTACAACCTAATGCAGTTTCGTCCATAAAAGTTACTGGAACAAAGCATCCATTCTGCTGTCTATACAAGCACGTTTTTAACAAACTGCAGACGGAATTGTTCAAATACCTGGAAAAACAAAGCTTTTACATGATTCAATCAGCAATCCCGCAAACAGTATTCAATAAATTATGCAATGAACAAGGATTAAAAATGGTTCAAGTTATCCATCCGCTCGGCTCGCAGGAAAAGATCTGGAAATATTTCTTTCTGACCTGTATTCTCGCAATACTCTGGACTCTTACAGGAGCTTTCACAGGAGAACTTTATTCCGGAGATGAAACCCGCGTAGCAGGAATAGCGGCTTCCATGTATTATGGCGGAGAATGGATTATCCCCAAATTAAATGGGACTCCTTTCTTAGAATATCCTCCTCTTTACTACCAGCTTACATCTCTGTCTTATCATTTGTTCGGGCTGAATGATATTGCCGCAAAACTTCCTTCTGCTCTGGCTGCGTTCGGAGGAATACTCCTTTTTTTTCTGTGGGCACAAAAGCTTCAATTCTCACCTTTCTATGCCATGATTTCCAGTTTCATGCTCATGAGTTCAGCCCCCTATTTTTCCAATGGACGCATCTGCAGAGTGGATATGCTGCTTTGCTTCTTCATTATCATGGCCCTCTACGGAGCTACATGTTTCCTTCATTCCGGTGGATCGCATAAAGAACATCTCTTCGGCTGGGTCCTTCTGGCCGCCGGAGTTGCAGGTGGAATTATGACAAAAGGACTCGTCGGAGCAGCAATTCCGGCATCCGGGCTTGGGATTTTTATCATTCTCGAAGACATTCTCGACAGAAAATTCAGAATCATGCGCTATATCATCATTGGACTGGCATTTCTTGCCGCCTTGATTCCGCCAGCTGTCTGGCTTTGGATTCTCTATTTGAAGAACGGATATGAGGCCTTCCATGAAGTTGCTGTTGTCAACGGCATTGGACGATTCAGCGGAGCGCAGGGAGACCATGTAGAACCTGTTTACTGGTACCTGGTTAGAACACCTGAATTCTTTCAGCCCTATCTGATTTTTGTTCTGGGGGGCTTGTATTACATGATCCGTAAAGCCTGGAAAAAACAGGATCGTAAAGCAATCTATCTTCTGTGTCTTTTCCTGGTTCCTTATCTTATGCTGACCTAGGCAGGGAGTAAGCGAAATGTTTATATGTTGCCGCTAACCCCGGCAGCAATTCTTTTGGCAGGGGTATTTGTCCGCTTTCTGGTACACTTCTGCAAACGAAACCTGCGAATCCGAAAAATTTCCCCTATGATCCGGCGTTGGATTGTTCCTGTATTTTTTGTCTCTGGAATTCTTGCAAACAGCATCGATGCCGCAGTTCTCTATCATCAGGCACAAAATGAATCTGTCAGCCGGCTCATGTTCGATGCAGCCAGAATCGCCCGGCAGGAAAACCGCAGCATTTTTCTCTACAATCCTCCGGAACGGCTTGAAGGATCGGCCAACTTTTACCTTCATAAAAATCTTCCGGAATACTCAGATTATCTCCAGGAACCCCAGAAACCGGAACTCTGGATTATCCGCTGTGAAGACCTCAATATCGGGGAGCCGTATGGAGACAAGCACTGGCTTCTTCGAATGCCGGAATGTTTTTCAGCACTTCTTGAAAAATTTCCAGACCGGGAAATTGCAGATGATTAAGAAAATGTCTGTTTAACAGAAAAAGACTCCATCATTTCTTGGTAATGTTTTTCTTTACTTTGCTCTGAACCAGAAGAGTATTCCCGCGTACATAAAGAAGCTGAATACGCCCAATAAAAAGGATGAAAACGTTTTTATCCAGTATATTTTTTCGTTTAAATCAATAAATTCGGCAACTTATCAAAAATTCCCAGTATTCATTTTTCCCTGAATCCGCATAAAAAAAAAGAAACGGATCCCCGTTTTCATTTGATTCCGGGAATCCATCTCTTTCTTGATGTCCAGCAAAATCTTTTTCCAAAGGAAAACTGCTGAACAAGCTGAACAATTTAAAAAATACTGTCTCTGATCAGATGTTCTGGTAAGCAGCCCATCTCGGATCATGTTTGAAAGACCACTTATACTCTTCCTTGCCAGCCAGTTTAGCTGCGGCATCCTCGTCCAGAACGACCACCGCATCTTCATGCAACTGAAGAGCCGTTGCAGAAATCATGGAACTTACAGGTCCTTCAATCATCTTTGCTACAATATCGGCCTTTTCAGAGCTGGTTGCCACCAGAAGCAGGCGTTTTGCTTCAAGGATGGTGCCCACGCCCATAGTAACTGCACGCATCGGCATATCCGCAGGATTCTCAAACAGCGGAGAATTCTGTTCGTATGTTGTCTTGGTCAGTGTGACAGCACGAGTTCTGGAGGCAAAGGAGGACAGAGGTTCATTGAATCCAATGTGTCCGGTTCTTCCAATTCCCAGAAGCTGCAGATCCACTCCACCGCAGGCATCCATCTGCTCTTCATAATCTGCTGCCGCTGCTGCAAGATCTTCGGCAACGCCATTCGGGACATGTGTATTGCGTTTGTCGATGTTCACTCTGTCAAACAGAAAATGGTTCATGAAATAACGGTATGAATTAACATTGGATCCATCAAATCCAACATATTCATCCAGGTTGAACGATCTGCACAGAGAGAAGTCAAGACCTTCCTTCTGGTGCATCTCCACGAGAATGTCATACAGGTGCTCCATGGTTCTGCCGGTAGCAAGTCCCAGAGTGCAATCCGGTTTTGCTTTAATGGTGTTGGCAATGATGGCTGCGCCCATTTTTTCAGCCATAGCCTTGGTCGGCATAATGATTACATCCATTTTTCTTTCTCCTTGAATCCGGGATTCCTCTTGACAGAATCCCTTGTTGTTTTATGGAAAATAAATTGGGTTTTTAAAATAACTGACTGAATTTCATGGCTGTTTCAGAATATTGTTTCCGGAAACAGCGGCTTTGTTACCTGCCCGTTCACACTTGAAAAAACTTTTTTGGCCCGGAATAACACATTACAGAAACCAAATGAAAGGCCTGCTCCTCCGGGATCTGGCCAAGATTCACCATATTGCCGATCACATCGCAGAGTACTCTCCGGAACATTTCAAATCTGGAACCGTAACTCAGGAGTTTCCGCGAATCGGACACCATTCCCGCATAGCGGCTGTAAACACTGACACTGCCAATATACTCCAACTGCCGACGCATTCCCACAGGGGTGTCGTTGAACCACCAGGCCTATCCCAGACGCACATTTCCGCCGAACGCTCTGGCAACCGTTGCAAGAGATGCCTCATGTTCCGGATCCAGACAGTAAAGAACCACTTTCAAATTTTTCTGATCAAAATGGTTCAGAAAACGGCACAGCGGTCTGACAATAGAAACAGTATGATCGGATACATCTCCTCCGCTGTCCGGCCCCAGGCTCTCAAACAGATAATCTCTCACATCACGGACTGCACCGATATGCATCTGGAACACCCAGTTGCTCTCTGCATCCATTCTGGCACACTCTCGGAGGACATAACCGCTAAACTGGTCGCATTCCTCCTGCTCAAGTGGACTGTGATGCGCAAGTGCTTTCTGAAAAATCTATTCTGCCTCAGCCTCTGAAGCGTCTCCATCCAGAGCATACTCCAGTGCATGGTCGCTGGCGATGGCCCCAGCCTCCGCAAAGTATGCATGGGATTTCTCAAGCACTTTAATCAAATCTTTCAGACACTTTATTTCCAAATGGAAGCGACTGGACAGCTTATCTAGATAGGGGAACCAGGCCGGACTGCCTATTTTCATCACTTTATCGGGACGCCATGTCGGGCGAATCACTCTCCGGCCCAGAAGTTCATTGGCTTTTTTATGCTCCAGAAGCAAATCTGCCGGATCATCCGTGGAGCACATTGTTTCAATATTCATTCTGCGGATCAGGTTCAATGGACTGCATTCATCCTGAGCAAGCACATGACAGCAGTCATTCCAGAGATTCTCTCCTGTTTCCCTGGAAAGCAGAACACCTCCAAGTCCCAGCTGGCGCAAATCCAAGTGAATCCATTCATAAATGGGATTGCCCACACATTCCGGGAAAATTTCAGCCAGGGCCATCCATTTGTCATACGCCGGCGCATCGCCCGTAATCAGACGCTCCGGAACACCGCAGGCACGCATCATTTCCCACACATAGTGATCGCTGGCGGCAAAAAGCTGCCATGGATCTGAAAATTTACGGTTATCTGCAATCCACTGGACATCTGCGTGGTTGTGCACATCCATAATCGGCAGTTTTTCGACAGATTTATACAGACGAAATGCTGTCTCACTGCTCAACAGGTAGCGTTCATCAAGAAAACTCATTCCGTTTCTCCTGTTTTCCTTTTTCACTGCTTTGAAAAATAATATATCCGTATATTTTATAAAATCCATTGAAATTTTTTCAATTTGAAAGTTTCCGCCTCTTTCCAACTTGTTTTTCACTCGGTTGAAATCTATTGTAAAAAAGGAAGCCATCCCGTTATTGCCGTAAGCCTGACAGGCAATATCGCTGACATCAGACCTTTTCCTTGGAGGAATTTCTTTTCTTCTCCAACAGTGACATGGATCCCGAACTCAGGGATTCCGTTCAGTTGAAAAAAGGAAGGGATAGAATCTGGGAATTTCCGTTTGCTCTTACAGCTGTTCTGTTTGCACCTTATATATGGGCAGAAGAAAGGGCCGGACGACTATATGACGGTTTGTACTTATATACGACCAGGAGAGTCTTCCAATCCTCCCCCCCGTCTGCCGATTCATTCCATATAAAAAATGAATCCGGACGGAAAACTCATGAGACATTTGTCAAAAGAAAAAAAAACATGAAACATTTTTCCTCCTATACTTCAGAACTCGAATTTCTCCGGACAAAAAACAGTCCGCAGCCTGTCGTCATTACCAATGCACTCGTCTATGACGGCAGCGGGAATCCCCCCTTTCACGGGGATGTTTTTATAAAAGATGGAAAAATTGTTCATGTAACCCGTAAAACCGAAGAGTTGTCCCCCACTGGATACCGGACAATTCACGCCGATGGCCTGGCACTGGCTCCTGGCTTTATTGATCCCCACAGCCATTCAGATATTTCCATTCTGGCCAGGCCGGAAGCCTATGGAAAAATCTCTCAAGGGGTCACCACGGAACTCACCGGCAACTGCGGACTCTCTGTCTTTCCTTCTTCCCCGGAAGTCCGGGCACATCTTCAGGATCTTTACAGCAGTTACGGCGTCCCCATTCAATGGTCTTCTCTGGAAGAGTATGCCCACCGTATTGAAAAAGCTGCACCGGCAATCAATACAGGGACCCTCTGCGGGCATAACACTTTGCGTTCTGCAGTGGCGGGATATCAGAAAAAAGTTCTTTCAAAAGAAGAACTTGAAAAAATGAAAACGCTGCTGGATCAATGTCTCACTCAGGGAGCATTCGGTTTTTCAACAGGACTGCTTTATGTACCGGGAATCTTCTCATCCCCCGCAGAACTCCAGGAAATCATGCAGGTACTCCGGAGTCATCATGCAGTCTATGCCACACATCTGCGCAGTGAAGGAGATCATTTGCTTGAAGCCCTGGATGAAGCCCTGACTCTTGCACAGGCAGGAAGCGGAAAACTCCAGATCAGCCATCTTAAGACATCCAAAAAACAGAACTGGCATAAAATCCAGCCCGTTCTGGAACGGATCCGGAAAGCTCGTGAACAGGGTCTCAAGATCACAGCGGACCGTTATCCCTATACCCGAAGCCAAACCAGTTTAAGCATCATTCTTCCTCCGCCCTACGATTCCATGCCGGACAAAGATATTCAGCTGGAACTTTCCAGTAATCCCGAACGTTTTCAGCAGCTTATCTGTGAGCTCCGGACAACCGGCATTTCCAAGGACATTCTCTTAACAGCAACAAATTACACTCCGTTCAAACCTTTTACAGGAATGACTCTGGAACAGGCTGCTCTGGCTGCCGGCCTTGAAATCGAAATCTTTACAGCAGAAATTCTGAAACACGATTCCACTGGCACCATGGCCGCTTTCAGCGGACTGTCTGAAGACAACCTCCAGATCCTTCTAAAACAGCCGTGGCTCTGCTGCGGATCCGATGAAAATGCCCGTCCCAGAGATGAATCCATCGGTCGAAGTCATCCCAGAGCGTTCGGCTCCTTTCCTCGCTTCTTCCGCATGGTTCAGGAACTGGTATCGCCTCAGGAAGCCATCCGGAGAATGACATCTTTGCCTGCGGAAATCTTTTCCATCCCCGGACGGGGGCGGATCCAGGACGGCTTTGCAGCAGATCTTGTCCTGTTTTATCCGGAAAAATTCCTCGATACAGCGGATTTTCATCATCCGCACAGTCCTGCAGAAGGTCTGGAAGCCGTCTTTGTCAATGGCATTCTTGCTTTTGCAGATGGAGAAGTCTGCCAGCGCGGAGGCAGATTCCTTCGCAGACAAAGCTGACCTATTCCGATCCAGTTACAACTTTTTCATACCGCCCCCACTCAAAAGGCAAGGTACATCTTTCGTTCTGTCTATTCTGCCATATTTCGTTTTTTCATCTGTTCTGAAAAAGCTTTTTTCCTTTCGGTTTTTATCAAAACAAAACGCCCGGTATGCCATCTCCAAACAAAAGGGAAAAGAAAAAGCAGCCAAACCTCTACAGCGGTCTTTTTTTTCAGAACTCCTTTAAAAACGGCTTTTCTACACATAAAATATTTCCTGTACATTTCCTACAATCATGTAGAAATAAAAAGTCCATTGCCATTCCCTTCCAAGATTGCTTCTGGTATGGTACATTTATTTAGAATCCTATTAACAGATAAAAGATATCTGCAAAGCTGAATTTATTATTTATTTCTTCTAAGGATTTTCTGTCTCATCCGCCATCATGGATGGTAATGCTCAGATATTCTGTTCTCAGACTGCAATAAAATTTTTTTTACCGTCTTTCTCCCTCTCCATTTTCTGAAGCCCTCCCCCCTTTTTCTCTTCCAGGCCAAATGAATGCAGACTCTGCATATTCAAGAATTTTTCATAAGCAGCCAGCCAATTGAAAATAAAGATTTACCATGTATATTATGCCTTCAGAAAAAAAAGAGAATGGCTCATCCATTCAGTTCATTTTATCCACAGGAGATCTTGCTATGCTCGAACCACTCGTAAAAAATCCGAAATTTCAGGGAAGACGCGGTCCAGTAGTCCTCGTAATCATGGACGGCGTAGGCATTGGCAAATACAAGGAAGGCGATGCCGTCCTCGATTCCAATACTCCGTTCCTGCACTCCATGATGAAAAATCTGCCGATGACACTGCTCAAGGCCCACGGAACAGCCGTCGGACTGCCCAGCGATGCCGATATGGGCAACAGCGAAGTCGGTCATAATGCCATGGGTTGCGGACGCGTGTTCGCGCAGGGAGCCATGCTGGTTTCCAATGCAATCAAAAGCGGAAAAATGTTCCAGGGAGAAACCTGGAAAGAACTTATGGAACACGTCAAAAAAGGTGGAACGCTTCATTTTATCGGCCTGTTCTCGGATGGCAATGTCCACAGCCACATCGATCACTTGAAAGGAATGATTGAAGAGGCAAAAGCTGAAGGCGTGAAAACCATCCGGATTCATACCCTGCTGGACGGACGCGATGTACCTGAAACATCCGCGCTTGATTACATTGACCCCTTCGAACAGTATCTTGCTGAACTCAATAAGGACGGTCGGGACTATCGGATTGCATCCGGCGGCGGACGCATGGTCATCACCATGGACCGTTACGGAGCCAACTGGGACATGGTCCGCAAAGGCTGGGAAACACATGTTGCCGGCAAAGGCCGTTATTTTAAAAATGCTCACGATGCCGTGGTAACTCTCCGGGAAGAAACCAAAGCCATTGACCAGGATCTTCCTCCTTTTGTTATTTCGGATGACGGAGTCAATCCGGTCGGGCCGGTCAAAGATGGGGATGCGGTCGTCTTTTTCAACTTCCGCGGAGACCGAGCCATTGAAATCAGCCAGGCTTTTGACAACAAGGATTTCACAAAGTTCAAACGTGATCCAATGCCGTCCAATGTCTTCTATGCGGGTATGATGGAATATGATGGAGACCTTCATATTCCCCATAAATATCTTGTCAACCCGCCGGAAATTGACCGGACCCTCGGAGAATACCTGGCGGCAACCCACGTTACACAGCTTGCCATCAGCGAAACTCAGAAGTTCGGGCACGTAACCTATTTCTTCAATGGAAACCGCTCCGGCATGTTTGATGAAAAAACAGAGAAATATGTGGAAATTCCATCGGATGTGGTTCCCTTTGAACAGCGTCCGTGGATGCAGTGCGCCCTGATTACCGATCAGGTATGCAAGGCTATTGAAAACAATGAATTCCAGTTTATCCGCCTGAATTTCCCCAATGGAGACATGGTAGGACATACCGGCGTCTATCAGGCTGTTCAGACCTCCATGGCCGCCCTTGACATCTGTCTGGAACGTATTTACAACAGTGTGAAAAAAGCTGGCGGCGTCATGATTGCCACCGCCGACCACGGCAATGCCGATGACATGTATGAACATGCCAAAGATGGATCTGTAAAACTGGATAAGAATGGTGAACCCAAACGCAAAACCAGTCATTCTCTGAACCCCGTTCCGGCCATTATTTATGATCCGGAATACAAGGGAGAATATTCTCTTGAACTCAATAAAGGACTCGGCATCAGTTCTATTGCTGCAACCTGCATCAACTTCCTCGGATATGAAGCTCCTGCAGATTACGACAAATCCCTGATCCAGTTCAAATAATCCAGCTCCTGGAATTCTTCATCCCGGGAAACGGAAATGACATCTTAAAGAAAAACGGGCCGGAATGCCTTTGAATTCCGGTCCGTTTTTCTTTCGCTCTGAAAAATACAGCAAAGAATCCGTCTCCATCTGAAGAGGCTGCAAAAGCTTCTATATAGAGACAGTCTTTCATTTCATTTGCAGAAGAAAAGTCGGAGCGGCCACTGAAATCTTCGAAAAATACCTTCCGGAAAATACCGCAGGATTCATTTGAAAACATGTTTTCCCCGGCACTGTATCCATTGTATTCTTCTTCTCCGAATCTTTGGTATTCTGAAAGTCAGATTCAGGAGGTGTACTGCTGAACACAAGGCCCGGATGGGAATTCTGGACAATGGTCAGGAGGACGAAATACCGGGGGATGTTAAAATACAAACCCCTTATGAACTGAAAAAGTAAATGTCTTCTATGTCGACGACTTCTCTGAACCGGAAAAGTTTTTCTGTCTGGCCCTTAAAACTTCCCCGGCTATACAATATAGGACGAAATCATCATCAGAATTGATATTTATACTGACCTGCGCTACATTACAGTAAAAATGTATGAATGACGGAGACTTCCTTTATATTTTATAAAATTTTCCTCCCTCAGCTGAAGGCTTTTTCCTTCCCCCTTCTGCACAAGGATGGTTCAAACCCGGGAAAAAATGTTTCCTGCAGGAGATATATCTCAAGATGAATACGACAAAACCTTTCATGCTCGTAGACGCTTATTCACAGATTTTCCGCATGTTTTATGCGGTACGCGCACTAAGCAGCAGTACAGGAGAACCTTCCAATGCTGTTTTTGCCATGACAAAGTTTCTTCTGAAGCTTTACGACGAGTATCCCGATTTTGACGGTGCCTTTGTCTTTGATCTTGGCAGACCTCCTCACCGGCTTGCTCTTGCTCCGCTTTATAAAGCCAACCGTCCCCCCATGCCGGAAGCGCTGAAACAGCAGATGGAGACAATTCGCAGCCTGATTACGGCTTTCGGATGGCCCGTGATTCAGCAGCAGGACTGGGAAGCAGATGATTTGATTGCATGCATTTCAAAAAAATTCAGCCAGACAAAAATAATGATTGTGTCATCCGACAAGGATCTGGCTCAGCTTGTCAACGACCGCGTCTTGATGCTTGTCCCGGATCAGACAGGCAAAGGCTTCTCTGTCCGCGGTCCCGAACAGGTCTTTGAAAAATTCGGGGTATCTCCTCAGCAGATTCCGGATTATCTGGCCATCATCGGCGATAGCGCGGACAACATTCCCGGGGTCAATGGAGCCGGCCCCAAAACAGCTGCCCAACTGATCAGTCAATGCGGTTCCATCCATAATATGCTGGAACATCCCGAAAAAATCATCCGGGAGAAACTGCGTACAAAAATTCTCGATTCCAAAGATCTTCTCCAAAAAAATATGCAACTGATTCAGCTGGTCCAAGATCCCCCCGCAGAGGCTGTCTGGACAGAAGAAACTTTTCATAGGAAAATGCCCGATTTCGAAGCCGTCTTCCAGATTGCTCAGCACTATGAACTAAAATCTTTGCTTGGCAATTTAAAACGCCGTCTCGAAACCTCTTCAGAAAAGCGCTTCAGTCTCTCTTCTGAACCCTATGCAAAATCTTCCGCATCCGTGGAAAATTCACAGAAATCCGCATCTATGGAACAAATGAACCTCTTCTGACCCTGCACGCTCTTCTTTACCCGGCAGAAACAAGGAATGCAGAAAATGCAAAGGATCGCCTTGCCCCTTCACGCTCTGTTCAGACAATCTTTTTGCTTGATACACGTTCCAAAATTTCCAAGGAGTGATTTCCCGGAAAAGTCCGGTAAAAAGATTCAATGTTTCATGTTTCCCGATATACAGAAACCCTTTCTCCATTGAAAAATCATCTATTTACGGTATAGTACAGGATCCATTGATAAATCTACTGCAGCCATTGCTGTATTCTGCTTCCAAGGAGGGCTTTTGCCATGCACAGAAAAAAATCCAAAATTCAGATTCAGATTGAATATTTCTTTTTCCGCATGGTTGTGGATCTGTTCCGGATCCTCCCGTTGAAAGTTGCTTATTTTCTGGCCGATATCATTTCTTTTCTCGCCTTTCATCTGGATTTCAAACACAGCCGTCGTGCAATCACGCATGTACTGCATTCAGGCATACGCACGCAAAGAAGTGAGGCACGGAAACTCGCCCGGGAAAGTTTCCGACATATGATCAAACTTTTTGTAGAAATTATTAAATTTGATCAAATTATCAATGAAAACAACTACAGAGACTATGTCAGAATCGCAGATGATCCGGAATCCCAGAGACTGCTGAACAGCAAAACTACACACCCATGCATCTTCACAACTGCCCACGTAGGCAACTGGGAACTGGCAGGCAGCATTCTCACCTTGTTCACCGGAATCCCTATGACATCCATTATGCGGCCGCTGGAAAATGA
>CASERY010000168.1 GCA_949290385.1 uncultured bacterium
ATTCCAGAAGGAAACCCATGCATTCTTTTACCGCATTCATCAGCCAGAGTTAAACGCTAGATAGACTTCCTTCTGTTCCCTTGACAAGATCCTCCTGGAGAGACATTCCATCCCGAAATGGATAATCTTTAACTGCATAATACCGTAGGAGAGTACAGCAGACCGCATTCTTCAGATGTAGCGGGATGATAATAAAAAAGGCTGCCCCTCCCTATCCGGGAACGGACAGCCTTTTATTAACTGGACTGTACCCGCTGTACTGTACTGCACAGCAACAGCAGATAAACGTTTTTTTAAATACAGAAACAATGCCCACTGCTGTGGCGCTTTTCCTTCCTCTCTTACATTCTGAAGAAGGAGGCATCGTTCAATTCACCCGGAGCCAGTGTCCGGAAACGCATGGCAAAGCGGAACGGCTCTGCCGGAATACGATATTTTTCCTATGTTGCCGGACCGCAGGACCCTGAGCCGATCCCGCACTGTTTCCAGTCCAGGTTCACAATAATATTCTCGCGCTCCTTGAGTTCATACGGATGCTTAGCTTCTGCAAAATCTTCCGGGGTAAACCGGTGCGCTGAAAAGTCAATCAGCGGATCTCCCGCAACCATCAGTCCGGCCATATGCAGATCGTAAAAGGCAGCGCGCCGCACCTGATGGCGGTTGCCGTTCTCCTGCGGGAAAAGATAACGCGTATAAAGTTGGTCCACCCCCGCTTTAAAGAGTCCCACTCTCTGTGCGGTCATACTGTCTGAGTAAGCCTCTCCCGGTCCAAGGCCGAACCATTCAACGGTATCCATGCATTCCGGGATCATCATCTGCAATCCGAGACGCGGGAAATGCACAAGTCCTTTAGAAGGCGTTCCGGCTACTTCCACACGGAATCCTCCATCCGGATCCACCTGGTAAACATATTCCAGATCAATTCCAGAAAGGTGTCCGGGTGCAGCGGCACGGGCCTTCACTTTGATTACAGCATGTCCGTCTTTCATGGCGAAGGACACATCTTCCACCCGAGACTTCATGGAATCGTATCCGCAGTTTTTCCAGTCCTGAGCAAAGGGCCGCTAATCATTGTCGGTAGGCGCCCGGAACACATTGAACAGCGGGCCACGCTCCATAACCTGAAGACCATTGCGGCTCAGAGAAGCAATGACACCATTCACTTTGCTGAACTCCATCAGCATACCGTTGGAAGCAGAAAGATACACATTTTCAGAATCCTCATCAGCTTCCAGGCTGTCACAGAAAGCCTTCGGCATAGCAAGAGGCTTCACCTTTTTAACAGGCAGCTGGAACTGCCCCCAGGCAATTTCATGACCGCATCTAGCCCAGAGAGTGTCGCATCCCAGAACAAAGGAAATGTTCAGGAAATATTCCGCACCCGGCTTCGGAGATGACGGCATTTTAAACGGAATTACAAGAGTCTCCGTCTCATGAGCCTTCACTTTCATAGGCGGCAGATTTCCACTCTGAACGGGCTGGCCGTTTTCACTGACGCTCCACACAATGTTCAGATGTTCCAGCGTTATAAAATCGTACAGATTGCGGACAAGTACCTTTCCACGGGCAATCTGATCTGCTTCCATGCGAACAGGTGCAATCACTTTCTTCAGTTCAATCAGTCCGGGCGACGGTGTTTTATCCGGGAAAACAAGACCGTCTGCAATGAAATTGCCATCATTGGGCTTGTCCCCGAAATCTCCTCCATAGGCGAAATATTCTTTGCCATCCTCCGTGTAAGTCCGAATGCCGTGATCGCACCATTCCCAGACAAATGCCCCCTGCATAGCATCATTTGCATAAAAGGTCTGCCAGTAATCCTCCAGACCGCCGGGACCATTTCCCATGGCATGGGCATATTCACAGAGAATCATCGGCTTTTTAAGGTTCAAATCCCGGACCATCTGCACACAGGCCTCCGGAGACGGATACATGGGGCCAATGATATCCACTTTCTTGTAGGAGGTTTCCCGTTCATAATGAATCAGACGGGAAGCATCCCGTTTCCGGGTCCAGGCAAGCATCTTGTCATGATTGCACCCGTAGCCGGATTCATTGCCCAGAGACCAGATAATAATGCAGGCATGATTCTTAAACGCTTCCACCATTCGCTGCATGCGGTCCACAAAAGCTTTTTCCCATTCCGGCCACATGGAAGGATTCTTTCCTTCCTCATAGCCGAATCCATGGGTTTCAATATCTGTTTCTGCCAGGACATACAGTCCGTAACGGTCGCAGATTTCATAGAAACGCGGCTCGTTGGCATAATGGGACGTGCGGATGGCATTGATATTGTGACGCTTCATCTGAAGGATGTCATCCATCATGGCATCCCAGGTCACAGCCCGACCGAGATCCGTATGAAATTCATGCCGATTCACGCCGCGGATCATGATTTTGGATCCGTTGACAAGCAAATGACCATTTTTCAGCTCGATCGTTCTGAAGCCAGCCTTAAAACTTTTATATTCGATGGCTTTTCCACGAGAATTTTTCAAGGTCAGGACCACGGTGTAAAGATTGGGAGTCTCGGCAGTCCAGGGAAGGACATTCTTTACAAGTGCAGCCAGTTTTACAGAAGCGGATTTTCCGGCAGCAGCTGAAGCAATCTTTTCTGTCAGCGGTTTCTCAAAAACCGGCTCATTGCAGGGATCAAAAAGCTGAGCCTCTACAGACAGTGCCGCATTTTTCTCTGCATAGTTCCGAATTTCCACATCCAGAGAAAAATCTCCATCTTTGAATCCGTTTTTCAGAGGCGTGTGGACGAATACGTCAAAAATATCCTGTTCCGGCAGCGCCATAAGGGAAACTTCCCGGAAAATACCGCTGAGCCACCACATATCCTGGTCTTCCAGGTAAGTTCCGTCAGACCACTGCATCACCTGCACGCAAATGCGGTTCACCCCTGTCTCGCAGATATCCGTGATATCAAATTCCGCAGGCAGACGGCTTCCTTTGCTCATGCCGGCAAGCTCTCCATTGACCCATACATAAAAAAAGGAATCCACCCCGTTGAACATCAGAAGAATGCGGCGTCCTTTCCAGGACTCGTCCACTTCAAACTCCCGGATGTAGCATCCTGTGGGATTCTCTGTGGGAACCTTCGGAGGCTCCACCGGAATCGGATACGTAACATTCGTGTAATGAGGATTGCCGTACCCCTTCATCTGCCAGTTGCTCGGCACGACAATATCCTCCCATTCACAGCAGTCATAATCGGCCTCGAAGAAGTCCTCCGGCACAGCGCCCGGCGACGGATAATAAGAAAATTTCCAGGCTCCGTTCAACGTCTTAAAATACGGGGAAAGCACCCGCTCTCCGCTCAGAGCGCAATCCGGATCGTCAAAAGGCACATAGACAGTATGACCGCCAATCTTGTTGATTCCAAGCAGCGACGGATTTTCCCAATCGTTCTTCTCATTCATCGTTCCATCAAATCCTGTTTTAGTTGCTGTAATTCGTCCTTTTTCCGTCCATTTGTTTTTTCTGCAAGCAGACGGCTGAATCCTCTTCCATTTATCATTATAGCACGTTTCTGACATTTCTAAAGTCCGTTTAAAATCTTTTTCTCAAAAAGCCGCTCTGCCGGCTCCCGCAGAAAAACCAGTCTGCGATGGCTCTTCCAGGCGGAAATCCCTCTGCTGGAAATCCGTGTTTTTTTGAAACAAGAATTGATTTTTCCCGCAAAAGATGTAAATTACTTCCCGATAGAGACACTTAAACTAGGAGTGGAATACGAAAGATGGGCAGCACTGATCTGAATCTTGCAGAGCTTATTGAGGCGGCTAAATTGCCGGACAACGAAAACGCGGTTCTAAAACTTCTGGATAATATTGACAACATTGATCTCCAGAAGCTGAAGGATGCAGCGCCGCAACTGGAACTCCTTTGCGAGTCCTGGGGCGATGAAATTTCAAGGAATGAAGACAAGGCCAATATCTGCGTAAAACTCGCTGAAAAAAACATCCTCGATTCTGAACACTTCAGAGAAGCTCTTCATGCCGCCGTCCGCAAGCTTCTTCCACCCTATCTCTCCAGCGGATCTGTTGTCAAAGCCATCGGTGCAAAAGATGAATCCATTACCGTCCGGGAAGCGGCCATGCGCCTGAGAAAACTTCAGCATCTGCGTTCCACCGCCATTGTCTATCAGCAGGATTCCCACCAGTGGGGAAAAATCAACGGCATTGACAAAGTAACAGGCACAATTGCAGTTACCTCTCTGGACAACACCAGTGTTTCCTCGGTCCCTATTGCCAATGCGGTGGTCACAACGTTGTTTTTCGACACTACGCCGGAAATGCTCAATATGCTGTATCCTGGAAAGACTTCTCAAAGACCATCTTGCGATTACAGAAGAATTTTCACACGCTATTCCCTTTCTGAAATTTCAGATGCCAAAATTCACGACTGTGTCCGCAGACTCATGGTTCCGGACATTATGTCTGTTGATGCGTTCAATGCCTGGTGGGAAGCTGCACCGGCTCCGGTCAGCACTGGCAAACGGGCATTCTGGGATTCACGCAGTGTCCTGGAGCTTTATACGCTTCTCCAGGCGCTTGGCAGTGCGGACAACATCCGCCTCACCGAGGAATCTGCCGAAAAACTGCAGCACCTCTTTGAACATCTCCGCAAGGATATGCTTCCTAAAGACGTCAGTATGCTTGCAGAATGCATCTCTCTCCTGTCCAAAGCCAATGACGGCCCCGTTCTGGCAAAAATGTTTGCCCCCCTTCGTGGAAAAGCTCCGTTCTGGCCGGCCCAGATCACCAGTGACATTCCATTGACTGCACTGGAAACCTGGGGAAAACTTTCCATCAAGCTTCTGGACGGTCTTATCACGGTGACTTCTCTGCTTTACACAGACGAGGAGATTGCAAAACTTGCTTCGCTTCTTCCACTCCGCTGTATCGGACCGATTTTTGAAACCCTTCCGGAAAACATTGTCAATGACACCATATTCTCGATGAAGGTTTTCTCTTCCGACATTATTCTGTGGATCTGGAAGAATCGTACTAAAGTTGTTCCAGCCCTTAAAGATGCCGTGGATATGAACCGGGTTGTCACAGCGCTTTCCATGAACGGTCTTCCCAAGGAATGGACCGCACCGCAGCGGGAACTCAAAAAGAATCTGTTTGAAAAAGCTGATTTTCAGAAATTCATCATCAATAATGCAGACGGCGATATGGGCTCCATTATCAACGGTCTCCAGAAATACCGCAAATTCCAGCCTGGTGAACGCCAGAGCCTCATGGTCAAACTCTCACGCCAGTCTGAAGAACTGAAAGACTATCTGGAAGGTGGTGAAGGCCGCAGACTTATGGGTGCTTCCGCTTCTCAACCGGCCGTTCAGACGCCTGTCACTTCTATTAAGTCCCATAAGAGACTGGTAGCAGAACTTGAAAACCTCATCAATGTTCAGATTCCGGAAAATGCCGCGGCAGTTGCGCTCGCCCGAAGCTATGGCGACCTCCGTGAAAATGCCGAATACGATGCAGCCAAGGAACGCCGCAGATTCCTTCAGAGACGTCGTTCCGAACTGGAAAAAACGCTCAGCGATATTGAAAGCACTGACTTCAAGAACGTGGTCATTCAGGATCATGCCGTCCTTGGTTCTCTGGTGAAACTTGAGTCGGCATCCGGTGAAAAGCGTGAATATTATCTGTTGGGTGCATGGGATGGCGATCCTGAACAGAATCGTCTCTCCTACAAGACCAAAATTGGAGAAGCCATTCTCGACAAAAAAATCGGTTCTGAAGTCCAGATTCCAGAAGGCGGCATTTACATTCTCAAGGAAGTGCTTCCTCTGCCTGAAGATCTGCGCAAAGAACTTGCCGATGAAAAATAATCATCCTTATCCCGCAGGAGTCCAGATTTGCTGATTTGTGCAGGATCATGGAAAAAGATTCCTTTAAGCCGCAAGGACAGTGAACGCTGTCCCTGCGGTCTTTTTATCCGTCATATACGCATTCATCATTCTCCGGTTTCTGGAATTTGCGGACAGCGTTTGCTTTTCATGAGCGATTTTCATATTCGTCGGGAAAAAATATTCTGTCCTGAAATCCGTCATCATGGCACATGGACCGGAACCGGATGGGTCTCCACTGCCCTGAGAGAAGCGATTGAATATACCAGACCCTCCCATTTTATTTTTGGCGGAGATCTGATCGGTTCAGCGGTCTGGATTCCGGACAGTCTGAAAATGCTTGCAGATGCCATTCCAGATTCCATCCGGAAAATCGCTGTTCCGGGGAACTGGGAAGTCCGTCGTGAAAAATGGCTTGGAAGCGGGTTCTGGAAAAAAGCATTTGAAGAAACAGGTTTTCATTACCTGCGCAATGACCCGCTGGACATGCCCCCTTTTTTCTTTTATGGGTTTGATGACAGCAAAAGCGGCAAGCCATGCTGGATCAATCCCGGAGGGAAACTGCCGGATTCGGCCGAACGCTTCTGCTGCATTCTTGCTCACAATCCGGATACGATTCCAGATTTTCTTCCGGAATCCATTCTTTCCAGAACCGACTTGATTTTATGCGGCCATACCCATGGCGGTCAGGTTCGTCTGCCGCTTTACGGAGCGTTGAAGACGTCCTCAAAATACGGGAAAAAATTCGAACGGGGAGAGTTTCAGCATTCTTTCTCCGGCACACGCATGATAATTTCTCAAGGCGTTGGTACAACCTGGTTTCCTGTTCGCATATTCTGTCCGCCTGAAGCAGTCCTCATAGAATTTGTTTCATGAAAGCACGAGGTGAAGACCATGGCTTTTGAAATCATTCTCACGCCGGGAGGTTCTCTCTGCTGCCGGATTCAATCATCCGGAGAAAAAGAAGATTCAGAACTCAAAAAAGCAAAGCAAGCCTCCCCGCTGGAAGAATGCTTTCATTCAGGCAATGCAGCTGCATTGATTGCTCTGGCCTCACATGAGATCCGGGAAGACGGCAGTCCTGCCTATGTTTTCTTCCGGGAAATTGCCCGGGATTTTCTTTTAAAAATTGCAGTTCTGGAGGAGGATGCCAGTCAGGATGTGTCTGCAAAGATTCCAGAACTTGCAGAACTTTCCAGCACAGATGCGGAAAAACTCTGTATTGCGCTTCCGCCCTTCCCCGGAGCTGAATATGCTTCAGTTTTCTGGTTTCAACAGTTGTTTAAAGATCTGGGAGCATTTATTCTGCATGCTGTCCGGCAGGGAAATCTCCGGCCGGCAGACTGGGTTCGCAGTCTTGCCCCCCAGTGGAAGGATGTGGGAAAAGTCTGTTTTCATCTTGCGGAAAACAAGGACAGGGATGACTCAAAACCTTTTGTCTTTCTTGCCACATATATTCACTGTCTCAGCAGCAAGGACCGGCCGAAACATCTGCCTCTGGCTCTGGCCCTGAAACGGTTTGCATCGGATAAAACCAGACTGCTCCAGCTTCTCAAACCGGTCTCCGATGCTTCCGGAGATGCTCCTTTCCTGCATAAAATTGCAGAAAATAAAACCCTTTTCAAGCCGTCCTTTTTTACGGCATCGGACGCCTGGAATTTTCTGAAGGAAATCCGCATTTATCAGCAGCACGGCATTCTTGTCCGGACAACCAGTCTCTGGAAAAATGGCCCGCCTAAAAAACTCAAGGTTGCAGTAAGTCTGGATCTTTCCGGGAAACACGCTCGTCTCTCTGCCGATACGCTTGTCAAATTCTCTGTCGGTGCAGCCGTCGGAGAACAAATGCTCACACCGGAAGAACTCGAAAAAATTCTGCATTCCGGAGGCGGTCTGATCCGGATTAAAGGGCAATGGATTGAAGCAGATACTCAGCGCGTAGCCGCACTCCTGAAACAATGGCAGGATGCACGGGACCTGGCCGCCTTCGGACAAATTTCTCTGCTTCACAGTTTAAAAATTCTCAGCGGAGCTTCCCGGCTTTCCGGCATTCTTCCCGATACCGGCCCGACTGTTGAAGATATTTTTCAAGTCCGTGAAACGCCGGATTTTCATGCATTTCTCCAGAACCTGAATGTTTCTTCAGTCATCCAGAAAGTATCCGAAAGAATGCCTCCGCTTCCATCGCATCTGGAAGAAATGCTCCGGCCTTATCAGAAGAACGGTGTGCATTTTCTCTGGAACATGACTGAATCCGGTTTTGGAGTCTGTCTGGCGGATGACATGGGCCTTGGAAAAACAGTCCAGATTCTTTCCTGGCTTGAACTGCTCCGCTTGCAGGGAGTTCTTGAGGAACTGCCGGCCTTGCTGGCGGTTCCGGCATCGCTGCTGGAAAACTGGAAAAATGAGGCAATACACTTCACTCCGGATCTGAAAGTCCGGATTCTTCATCCTAGTGCCATGAGTGAAGAGGAACGATCCGAATTTGAAAAGGATGCCGGACTTTTCCTCAAAGGGACTCATCTGGCAGTAACGACCTATACACTTCTTCCAAGGTTTCAGTCCATTTTGAAGGCACTGCATTTTCCCGCGATTATTGCAGATGAAGCCCAGGCGGTCAAAAATGCGGACTCTCTCCAGAGCCGCGCACTGAGATCTCTACAGGGAAGAAGAAGAGTCGTCATGACTGGAACGCCGGTGGAAAATTCTTTCAGCGATCTCTGGAGTCTGTTTGATTTCATCATGCCGGGTCTGCTGGGAAGTGCCGCATCATTCCGTGAATTTGTCAAGTCGCTGGAACATGCGCACAACGGTCATGCGGATTACTCCCCGCTCAGAAAACTGGTGCGTCCGTGTATTCTCCGACGGCTCAAAAATGACCGATCCATCCTTCAGGATCTTCCGGACAAGACAGAAGTCAAAGTTTACTGCAGTCTCACTCCAATTCAGGCGAATTTCTACCAGAGAGCTGTGGACGCCATGAAAAAGGAACTGGAGCTTTCCGATGAACGGACCAGAAGTGCTGTTGTGCTTACTTATCTGATGCAGTTTAAACAAATTTGCAATCATCCTTCCCAGTTTTCCGGGAATGGAGACTTTGACCCGCGGAAGAGCGGCAAATTTCTCCGTCTCTCACAGCTTGCAGACGAAATTGCCAGACGCGGGCAGAAGGTTCTGGTCTTCACCCAGTTCCGAGAAATGACAGAGCCCCTTCACGAGCTGTTGGCCTCCAGATTCGGCCGTCCCGGTCTGATCCTCCACGGGGGGACACCAGTGGCTGAAAGAGGCAAATTTGTTGAACTCTTTCAATCCGAAGACGGCCCGCCCTTCTTTGTCCTCTCTCTCAAGGCTGCCGGCACAGGACTCAATCTCACAGCGGCAAGCCACGTAATTCATTTTGACCGCTGGTGGAATCCGGCCGTGGAAAATCAGGCCACCGATCGGGCATACCGAATCGGACAACATCAGAATGTATTGGTGCATAAATTCATTGTCCGCGGAACCATTGAAGAAAAAATTGACAGTTTGATTTCCGGCAAAAAATTTCTTGCAGACTCCCTGCTCAGCCGGGGGGCAGAAAAACTCCTTACCGAAATGACCAGCCGGGAACTGCTTGACTTTGTCCAGCTTGACACCACAGCCACCGCTATCGAAACTGACCCTGAAGATTTTCACAGTTCTTCAGAATCTTCTTCAGAAAGGATTACCCCCTTATGACACGACGATTTTCCAACCGCAATGCTGATCCGGATGATGATTTTTTCCCATCTGCATACACTTCCATCAGCCGTGCCGCACGTTCTCCCCGGGAAAGCAGACAGCAGCAGATTCAGGAAGCCATCAGACACCTCACAGAAGATGAAGGCCTTCAGCTGCAGGCAGCCACTGCAGACGGGAAAAAAATAGCCAAGTCCTTCTGGGGCTTCTCCTGGGTTCGGAATATTGAATCCTATCAGGATTATGAAAGCAGGCTGCCCAAAGGAAGATCCCTGCTGCGTGCAGGAGCAGTCATTGATCTTAGAGAGCAGGGACGGGAAATTCATTCCATTGTAGCAGATTCAGAGATTTACCATGTCCGCATTCTTATCGATCCTCCGGAGGAAGAACAGCTTCAGCAAATCCGGAAAAACTGTTCCGGACAAATCGACTCCCTCATGGATCTGATTCAGGGCAATCTTTCTGAAAACATTCTCCACTATCTTGCCGACCCGGAAAACGGACTGTTTCCCAAACCGGATGCCATCCATTTTCCTGCAATTGTCTGGACAATGCCGTACTCTGCGCCCATGCGGCAGCCGCTTTGTACGGCATCGGTCCTCTCCTGGACAAAAAACCGGACTTGCTTTTTTCTCTGCGGGGAATAGATTATCAAAGTTTCTTTGCCGGCATCGATCCGGAAAGCGCATCCGGCGGAGATCTGGCTGTTCCCCTCCAGGAACAGGACAGTCTGAATCTTGACAGTCTTGCAGAAATATTTGAAATTGATCTTGACAGCCATGATCCAGACTCCGAAGGAAAACAGTAAGCCGGAATCTTTCCGTTCAGAAAAAAATCAGGGAAACAGGGATACTGAAGCAATTCAACTTTTTCACATCCGACAACTGAATTTCAGAGGATTTTCATCTTATGGACATTATTGAAGCTGAAACCATCCAGGGCCGTATCTGGAAAACCTTTCTTTGCTGTATAATCGGTTTTCTCTGCATCCCGGTATTGACTGTAATGGGTTTTATCCGCATGCGCAAAATGCCGGCAGAAGACCTGAACCGACGCATTCTCAAGGGATCTCTCTGGTTTGGAGCCATTGCCTCTTTTTTCTACCTTGCAGGAATGCCGTTTTTACTGTGGTTTCTGCTGATTAAGCCTCTGTCCATGGATATGAACCCGGAAACAGGAGAACATTTACCAAGCGTAACATGGCTGATGCCTGAAGCCACAGATATAAGTTTTTATAAATCCCACTCAGTGAATGCCTATGAATTCAGTATTCCGGAAGACGTTTTCGTCAAAAACCTTTCCGCTCAGGATCTTCAGGAAATAACAGAACCCGTAACCATTCCCCGGTATCTAAAATTTCTGCAACAAGCCAGACAGGATCCGCCAGAACAAGATACCCGTTCTCTCCGGGAAATGGCAAACGATGAAAAAACTTCTGCGGAACAAGCCTCTTCTGTCCTTCCGAACGCAAAAGCAGATCCAGGAACAGTCGAAAACCATCCGGCAGCCGCTATTCCCTTAAACTCAGGCTCATCCCCCTCCCCGGATGCCCTCGAAGCTGTTGTAACAAACGGTCTTGTGTGCAAAGTGGATGACTACTTCCGAAAATCCATTCTCATTGCTTATGACCGGGATCAGAAAAAGGTCTATTACTTTTCTGCAATTCATTCGAAATAAGGTATCTACTTAAACTTTTCTTCATTCTCAGCAGCAGAAAAACGCATTTTATCAAGGCTAGAGCTCTGCCACAAAGACTTTCTGATACGGCAATCAAAAATACAAAGACAGAATAATCCCTCATAAAACGAAAAACATATCCCCACAGCCAAGACAGAAAACATCTCTCTATTTTCGGAGTTTCCTCTTCTTCGGAAACGGGAAACAGCCTCTTCACTGTCAAAGCGAAGCAGTCCTCCGCCGGAAGTCTTCATTCACCGCATTTCTGAATGGCTCCTCTGTGAAATACCGAATGCAAAGAAAGCTCATGGCCGCAGCACACTTCATCGCCTGGCTGAAAGCATATTCTCCACCTGCCACATCCCGGAATGTTTCACAATGCAGCGGAATTCCGGCCTGATGGCAGATGCCGAAGTGAAGATTTGCGCCCGGCATCTGGTGCGATACATCTCCGAAGTCAGTTGAAGCGCGTCCTTCCGTACCATCAGAACGTCGGATTTTTTCACCCATTTCTGTCCAGCATTCGGCATAAGCCTCATTCAGCGGCCCGTTTACGATACAAGCCTTGTAAGCAGAAACCCGAACCAATTCCAGACGGCATCCCGTTCCCTCAGCGGCCCCTTCTGCAATTGACGCAAAACGCTTTTCCAGCCCCTCCGCAACACCGGACAGTCCGCCTGGACAACGTATATAGAAAAAGGCTTCCGTATAATCCGGAATCATATTCGGGGCCGTCCCACCATGCGTAATAATCCCATGCACCCGGACACCTTCCGGAATCTGCTGTCTCCACATGGATATCCCGTTATAAAAAGCGATCATGGCATCCAGCGCATTGATCCCAAGTTCAGGTGCCATGCCGGCATGAGAAGCTCTGCCATGAAAGATAACCCGGTAGCGCGCAACAGCACAGGATCCGTCATCCATGGATGTTACATCATAAGGATGACTGATCAGGGAAGCATCCACCCCCTCAAAAACGCCAGCTTCCAGGAGTTTCACCTTCCCGCCCTTCATCTCCTCACCCGGGGTTCCAAACACGGTTATTTTTCCATCCGTCCCCAGTTCCTGAAGGATTTCCGACGCACTCCATGCGGCAGCTAAGGCGCTTACGCAAATCAAATTGTGTCCGCAAGCGTGTCCGATTCCCGGAAGAGCATCGAATTCAGACATGAATCCAAAATGAATCCCCCGTCCTGTGCCCAACATTTTCTCAGCCTTGAAACTGGTTGGCAGATTTCCCAGTCCGGCTGCCACGTTAAAGTGCCAGCGTTTCAAAAGTGCCTGCTGACGCTCAGATGCCTGAAATTCTTCAAATCCAAGTTCCGGATGGCTGTGAATAAAAGAAGAAAGTTCCTGCAGTTCCGGACGAACTGTATGGATGGAAGAAAAAATTTTTTCCAGAATTTTATTCATTCTGAAGTACTGCATTCACGAATTCAGAAAAATTTTTTACGCGAAGATCCGGCTTGAATACTCCGGGATTGCCAAATCCATACTCACAGAAAACCGTCTTCATCCCGGCCCGCTGTCCTGCTTCCAGATCCGTATGATGATCTCCCACCATCCAGGAGGAACTGGGATCCTCTATTTTCAGGAAGTCCAAAATATACAGCAAAGCTTCCGGATCCGGTTTTCTGGCAAACCCCCCGCCATCTCCCACGACACAGTCAAAATCCAGACCAAGACCGAAATCGAACAGAATCTGTTTGCAGAAATCCTCTTTCTTATTGCTGAAAAGCGCAATTTTCCAACCTGCTTTGCGCAAATCACGGATGCCTTTATAAACCCCCGGATAAAGCGTCGTATGCAGATCCAGATTCTGTGCATAGAATTCCATCATAAGGTCCTTTGCCTCCGCAGGCGGAATTCCCGACCCAGCCAGAGTCCGTTCCAGGAGTTTTCCCACTCCGTCTCCAATAAACCCCATAATTACATCTGCTTCCAGGGGTTCCAGGCCATACGCACTGCGGAGCATATTGCAGGTATTCACTAAATCCTCAGCGGAATTGATCAGTGTTCCATCCATATCAAAAACAGCGCATTTATTCATACTGAAACCTCGTTTGCAAAACAGGGAAATTTCTTTTTTTCACAGGTCTACCCGGCATCCACTCTGCAAGGCGGAAAAGTCAAACGGCAACTCCGTATTCAGCGGCAGTCTGGCTTTTGCATCCAGATTCAGCGGACTGCGGAATCCTTTTTTGAAATAATGGTAAGTCAGTCCACCCACCATGGCTGCGTTATCTGTACAGTATTTTTTAGGAGCCATAAAGGCAATCACATTTCGTGGAGCAGTCTGTTCAAATCTTGCTCTCAATGCGCCATTACACGCCACACCGCCACAGACTACGCAGGATTTCACGCCATAAAACTTCGCCGCATCAAAGGCTTTTGTGCAAAGCACATCTACAATCGCTTCCTGATAAGACGCCAATGTATCGTAAAGGTCCTGTCCGGAAAGCTCTCCGGATCCCGCCAGCTTTGCAGTATGATAGAGCAGCGCTGTCTTCAATCCGCTGAAGCTGAAGTTAAAACGGTTTTCCGGAGCTACAGCCTTCCCCGCTGTGCCTGTAAGCGAGCGCGGGAAATGGAAGCGTTTCGGATCGCCCTGCTTTGCCAGCCGTTCAATAACAGGGCCTCCCGGATAGCCCAGATTCAGCATTTTTGCAGCTTTGTCAAAAGCCTCTCCTGCAGCATCATCCAGGGTAGTTCCGGCCAGATGAGCCTTTCCATCCAGAGTAATGATAACGATGCAGGTATGCCCTCCGGAAACCACCAGCGCCATCATGGGATACAGCGAAGGATCGTCAAACCGGTATTCTGAGGAATCGACAAAAGAACCGTAAATATGCGCCAGAAAATGATTGATTCCAATCAACGGCAGATGATTTGCCTCTGTCAGACCTTTGGCAAAATGAATGCCGATCAGCAAGGCCGGCACCAGTCCCGGAGCATGAGTAACTCCTACCGCATCCAGATCCTTCACCTGGACCCCGGCATCGCGCAACGCAGTATCCACTACGGTTTCAATCGCCGTAAGATGTTCCCGGGCGGCCAGTTCAGGAATCACCCCGCCGTAAGGGGAATGTTTCGCAATTTGAGATGCCACCGTATTGGACAGGACCTCACGTCCGTCCCGGACAACGGAAGCGGCAGTTTCATCACAGCTGCTTTCAATACCCAGAATCAATGCCATAGTTAATCCGATACTTTCTCTAAAAGTTTTTAGCGAATCTTCTTTTTTTCAAAAGATCAATATATCACATGAAAGCCGACAATTCAATCTGTCCGTCTTCTGGAAACCTTTTTTCCGAAATGCAGCAGCTCCTGTTACATCTGTTCTTCTGCATCTCCATCCACGTTCCGAGTTTTTACCTTCTCTCCTGCTCTTCTTTCCTTCCTTTTTTCATTTTTCCATACTGTAAACTTTTTTCTCTGCTTCAGGCACCGTCCTGTAACCGGAAGGGAAATTCCTTCCATCCGGTATTTTCTATCCATCTCGCATAATCATTGTATCATTATGAATTCAAAGATGCCGCTAAAAACCATCTGGCAACCGTCAGGGCGGCAGGATAATCATTGTATCATTATGAATTCAAAGACCATGAATACAATGCCATGGCAGTCATCATCAGAACCGCCATCAGGAGCCGCCTTCCCCATGCCATCCATGAAACAGCCGGTTCCAGGTTTGGGAACCCCGCCTTCAGCAGCACGACGCCAATCAGTACAGAAATAATGCCGCGAGTTGCCTGAATAATATTGCCATAAATGACTCCGGTCATTCCGAAACATACAAAAAGCATCAGCATGGCCGAATACCAGCAAAACGCATAGGGAACCGCATCGCGCAAATATACATTCTTCCAGCCGGTTTTAAACAGAAGCAATGCGCTGAAAATTCCCAGGGCCGTATAGTTCAGCGCAGTAGCTCCGACAGCTCGCCAGATAACAGACTGCCCTTCCACGGTATCCATTACACGAACTGCCAGGATATCCGTACCGGCATAACAGACTAAAGTGCAAAACAGAAGCAGTCCCCCCTTCCAGGTAATTTTTGCTCCGGCAAAGTTCATGCCCACTGCGGACGCTGCACATAAAACCACCGCGACCCACTGCATTGCAGAAATATCTTCTCTGAACAGCCCCATGCAGATCAGTGCCAAAATAATAATTTTCAATCCCAGGAGTGACGAAAGTCTGGACGCCTCAATCTCATGGATTGTCTGAAAAAAGAAGAACTGCCCAGCCGCCCCCAGGAGCACAGAAAGCCCGACAAGCATCCCGGTTTCCCAGGTCAGAGAATAACGGACATGAGCCAGAGCCACCGGCATCGTCAGTATTCCCATAACCGCCATGCAGATCTGGGAATAAACCGACAGGCAGAGGCTGTTTTTATGTTTCAGAAT